>JBEKOX010000053.1:0-19513 GCA_049521335.1 Chitinispirillaceae bacterium | reverse complement strand
GAAATGGAGGACTTAGGCCAGCAAAATTTATTTGCTCATTAAGCAGACCCCTTTTAGGGGTCCAATTAAAGCCACGGCCTATGGCCGTGGTCTTTTACTATATTCACGGTTTCATTTGAATCGTGTTCTTCAGTTTTAGGCGCTGTATCATTATTTTTGGAATGTCTCTTATGTTTACGTTTTTTCTTATAGCAAAGATCACCCGCCTGCATTAACGCATCTTTCGAAAGGACATCTCTTATAGAATTAAAAACATCTTCAATATCCAAGCGGAACTCGCAATTTCTATTCAGCTCCCTACGCAAAACAGTCAGGACCGGTTCACTAACAAGAGTTTTAATTAAGGAGGTGGGAGATAACACTTTTTTTTGAGAGAGAAAAGTTTCATGTTCTTCGTTTAAAATTCCTTCTTTAGAAATCAGTTTCAAAAAAGACCAGATTTTATCCGGATTGTTAATTTCTTCAACTAAGTTAAAATTAAAAACTAAATCGTGAGCTATCCCTTCCTGTTCTGCAAAGAGAAGGTGATATAATTGCCAATCGAATCCATTAGTTAATAAAACCCAGTTGATTCCCCCTCGTGATGCGTAATTTTCTGCCTGCTCAATATCTTTATCTTTTAAAGTCTTATGAGACGCTGATTTTGCTTCTACAATATATTCAATTTCTCCATCTATTTTTACACAAAAATCACAATATCTATCCCTTATTGAAACTTCCTTTGAAATTTCCCCATGCAGCGGGTCGTAATTCAAAATGTCTTCAAACATTTTTATTAATAATAATACCGTATCCGCTTCATTAGCGTTTCGTTCTCTGGCGTCTTTGAAAAGATTAGCATATTGGGTTAGTTTGGGTGTCATTTTGTGTCCGGTCATGCAACCCTCCTTTGTTCGATTGGATTTTCTTATATACTTTTTCCTTTTTCCATCATGTGGTTGAGATCAAGATCGGCATATAATAAAAAAGACGCGAACTCCAAGTTTGCGTCTCTCTCGTGGCACTGACACATGCCTACTCAGAAACACAAGACAAGAAGCCGCGCCCGTTTGGGTGCGCTCCCGTCAGTGTCGTCTCTGAGTGTGAAAAGTGTCAGTTTTCGAGAGAAACGATACTGCGCGTTAACGCAATTTTTTATTCAGTATTTTTGCCTTCGATAAAAATCCCTTTTTGTTTTTCTTTCACCTGTTCGCTATCAATATAATTATCGTTCAAGAATTGAGGAAAGCTTTTTTTGAATCCGCCCGGCAGGCGTCTCTGCAAGATCGACTTCAGCATCTATCGCTTTCCGTTTGCCTTTCCAAATCCCATTTTCTTCTCTTTTGCCGGTGAATATTCTTTTCCTGGCAGTTGCGGAGGCGTCTCCGGCTCCGGCTGCAAAATGCTTTTCAACGCGTCGAAGCCGATTTGTATTTGCCGGTCGATGTTATCCAGGCGTTTTTCGTGATGTTCAATCGTCTTTCTCAAGTCGGTATTGTCCGCAATAAGGTTACGTATTCGGACAAAGGCCCGCATGATCTGAATGTTGACCTGAATGGCACGCGCCGAATTTAGTACGGTCGAAAGCATTGCTACGCCGTTTTCAGTGAAAGCATAGGGAAAATAACGGCGACCGCCACGCCCGATGTTTGAGGTCACAAATTGTGACCTCAAAGCTTCTGTCTCTTCAGGCGTAAGTTGGAACATGAAATCATCCGGGAAGCGTTCAATATTCCTTTTCACGGCCTGATTGAGGACTTTCGTTTCGACTTTGTACAACTCCGACAGGTTGCGGTCGAGCATGACCTTTTTCCCGCGAATGACATGGATCTTGTTTTCAATCACTTCCTGAGCGACTATTTCCGCCATGATGATTCCTTTCCGATTGATTATAAATAGTTTTCGCCGTGTTTCACATGGTCAAATTCATTCTAAAAACACCCGAAAATGAAGCTTGATATCTTTGCCGCCCCCCGGTCCAGTTCCTTCCTTCCCCGCTAAACGACCGCCTTAAAGCCTGCATTCCGGCCCCCTGTCTTCCCTCCCGTCAGTCCTTTGCCGCTTCCGGCTTCCTACGCACCCCGTAGAGCGCCAGGTTTAAAAATTTGATTGGCTTGTGCTCGGAAAAGGTTTGAAAAAGTCTACGGCTGAAGTGTACGGATTTTGAGGGTATTTCAGCGTACTAAAAGAGGGGTGACAGAGCTTAAGGGGATTAAAATAAATAAGCCCCGAAAACTTTGATTTTATTGGTTTCCAGAGCCTTTATGATAGCGGGCTGGACGAGGCTCGAACTCGCGACCTCCGGCTTGACAGGCCGATGGGCTTCCTAACACTATAGCCAAATCTTTATGGCCATAGAAGTCATTTCCCTTGCTCTTCCTCCTCCTCCCACCCATTCCATTCCGGTTGCTTGACCCGCTCAAGGAGGGCGATATCGATGACCCAATCGATCAACCCGCCATCCAATAACGTCGCAAGTTTTTCAGGCCAGTTGGTCTTTATTTCCGACAAAATGTCCGGATCGAGTTTCGCCATGTAAAATGATTTAACATTATTGATGCCGGCGCCGTCAAAGTCGGCGCCCTCGAGGTTTGCTAACGCAAAGTTGGCTCCCGAAAGATTGGCCCCCTCAAGGTGGGCTCCCCGAAGGGTCGCTCCCCGAAGGTCGGCTTCCGAAAGGTCGGCTTTCTCGAGGTGGACCAGCACAAGGTTGGCGCCGCGAAGGTCGGCGCCGGAAAGGAAGGCTTCCCACAGGTCGGCTCTCAGAAAGTCGGCTTTTTCAAGTTGAGCGCGCGCAAGGTCGGCCAACCGGAGATTGGATCCCGCAAGGTTGGCTCCCCGAAGGTTGGCTCTCGCGAGGAAGGCGCCCCGAAGGTTTGTTTCCCCGAGGAGCGCTCCCGCAAGGTCGGCGCCCGTAAGGTTGGCGCAGCACAGGCTGGCGCCCGCGAGGTTGGCATCCATGAGGCAGGCCCCCGCAAGGTCGGCTCCCCGAAGGTTGGCTCCCTCAAGGATGGCGCCCTTGAGGTCAGGGGTAACAGTGGTATTTTCTTCTCTCCATTTATTCCAATTCCGTACTCCTGATTTAAGTATGTCAATATGATTGTGCGAATCCAGCATGAAAATTTTCCTCTCTTGCCACTCGTTCGAGTTCGCCGAAAGCGGCCTGATTCTTTCAATCTAATAAATCCTCAGCCCACATTGCAACCTCAACGAGCGCTGATTACCTCGATTTGTTCCCCTCGGCCCGCCCGTTTCAATCCGGTTTCTTGATCTGCTCGAGAAGCGTCGCGTCGATAATCCAGTCCTCTTTTGCGGCATCCCAGATCGTCGCGAGTTTTTCAGGCCATTTTGCTTTTATTTCGTCCAGAATGCCGGTATCAAGTTTCGCTTTGTAAAAGCTTATCACCTTGTCGAGGTCAACGCTGTCAAGGTGGGCTCCCCGGAGGTCGGCCTCCCGCAGATCGGCGCGGTCAAGGTCGGCGCCATAAAGGGTGGCTTGCCAGAGGCGAACTCCGGCGAGGTGGGCGCCCGCGAGGTGGGCATCCCCGAGGAAGGCTCCGCCGAGGGTGGCGCCTTCAAGGTGTGCGCCCCCAAGAAAAATTCCCGAAAGGTTGGCTGCCAGGAGGTTGGTTTTCCGCAGGTCGGCGCTGTCAAGGCGGGCGCTCTCGAGGTCCGCTTCCCGCAGGTTTGCTCCGCGAAGATCGGCTTTCCGCAGGTCGGCGCTGTCAAGGTCAGCCCCCTGGAGGTCGGCGCCCCGGAGGTTCGCGCTGTCAAGGCGGGCGCCTTCAAGGTTGGCATTCCAGAGGTCGGCCCCCTCAAGATTGGCTCCCTCGAGGCGGGCGCCCCCAAGGTTGGCATACCGCAGATTGGCTCCCCGAAGATCGGCTTTCCGGAGATCGGCGCTATCAAGGCGGGCTTTCCGAAGGTTCGGTATGACTTTTAAATTTTCTTCCCTCCATCTATTCCAATTTCCCACTCCGGATTTCAGCGTTGCGATCTGCCGGCTGCCGGCGCATCCGATCGTTATCGCAAGCAACAACGGAACAGCGATGACACTTTTGCAGCCGATTTTACGGCCCCGTGGGTTTTTGCGAGTTTTTATTGCCATGGAACTCTTTCTTCAGAACGGATGGAACAAAAAGGTTGCACGAACAGGCGCGTTCCGTTTTCTCAAAATAACTTCCTTCAAGCATTAATGCAAAGCCTGCATTCGTAAAAAATGGCTGGAAATAGTTGATCGTCCCGGTCCTGCCATTATTCGGATTCGGGGAGCCCAGGGAGCGTACTCGACGATGAAGCGATTGTGGGAGGGGAAGGCCGATCGGGAATTGGACTATGTTTCAAGCATGATTTTTTTAGTTACCCGAAATAGCGCCTTGTTTATGCGTTTTCCGGATAGTATCTTAATTTCTTAATAGAAGGAGCGGTTACTTGAGTATGACATATCGTCGTGCGGCCAGGAACCGTAGTAGGATTCCGGGGATAATGCCATGAAAACAGCGCTCCTGAGGGCTGTCATTCTAGTCGGTATGGGCGTCGGTTTCGCCTTTGGACAGAATTGGCCGCTTGTATGGGCTGATTCGTTCAAATATCAAGGGCATGTCGATACCGCCAAATGGCATTTTGATACCGGTAGGGGACCGAATAATGACGGTTGGGGAAATGGAGAGCTTCAGTATTACACAAATAGTGAAGCAAATGCAATTGTTAATAATGGACTGGAAATTATCGCAATTCCGAAAGATACCGCCGGCGGGTATTTTACTTCGGCGCGTTTGACGACGAAAAATAAGATGGCTTTCAAATACGGCAGGATCGACGCACGGATTAAATTCCCCAAGGGTAAGGGCGTCTGGCCGTGCCTGTGGATGCTTGGGAACTCATACCCTGACACGGTATGGCCTCATTGCGGGGAAGTTGATATTGCGGAAATGATGGATGCTACCGGCGGAATAGAAGACAATATCATTTCCTCGACAGCGCATTGGTATTGGGGACCTATTTGTGGAGATAGTTGTGCATATTCATTGTCGTATCAAGACAGCGTTCCATTAGCCGATGCTTATCACGTATACTCATTAACGTGGAACAGCATGTACCTTACCACTTTCATTGACGGAGATACAATATGGAATATGGCTATTTCTAACACCAATCCTCAGATGGCGGTATTTAATAATCCTTATTTTATCTTGTTGAATTTTGCCGTTGGAGGGCGTCCATTGTATCTCACTGATTCAAGCCAAGTTACTGCTTCAATGCCCGAAACATTATTTGTGGACTATATTCGGGTTTACAGTAGCGGCGTCGGTGTGCTACCGATGAACAATAATCATAGGCTTGATGCCTTCGGCTTAAAAATTATATCCACCACTGAAAATCACTTGACGGCATCCTTCAACCTGCCTTACACAATCAATCAGGTTTCTATCAGCATGTATAATCTTTCCGGCAGACGCATCCTGATGCATAATTATTGTTTCACCGGTGGCGGGAACAGGTACGTCAATCTTCCCTTTGCATCCAATCTTATTTCGCAAGGCGCCTGTATTTTTGAACTGAAGATTAATGAAGCGTCCGAAAGAAAGATCATAACCACACAATGATAATGTTTTGAAAGTGTAATCTTCTTCACTGCCGGGTAAGAGGGTGAAGAATAGAGGGTAAAAAACTTACCGGGCGCACACAACCCGGAAACCGACGATGGGGTACCTGACGTCCGGAAAGAGGTACGGGGAGATATTGCGGTACGCCGAGCAGAGATCGTAGGCGTAGGCGACACCGTACATGTTACCCCACGAGCCCCCGCGCACCACGCGGGCAGTGCCGCTCGCAGGCCCCGTCGGATCAATCTGGCTGGTCGCGCTGTAATTACCGTAAAAGTCATTGCACCACTCCCATACATTCCCGCTCATGTCGTACAATCCCCAGGCGTTGGGCTTCTTCGTCGCCACCGGCTGCGTGCTGTTTGGTGAATTATGAAACCACACCGCATTGCTATCCATGGCCAACGTATCCGCAGTCGTCGCCGGCGGGTAGTTCCTCCCCCAGTAATAGTCGGTCGTGGTCCCGGCGCGGCAGGCATACTCCCACTCCGCTTCGGTCGGCAAACGGTAGCCGTTTTTTGTATAGTCAATCACCAGCGACGTCGACGTATCCATGAGCCCGCTATAGCTGTAAACCGTATCCTTGCCCGCCAGCTTGCTGAGCGCGTTGCAGAACCGCGCGGCATCGTACCACGATACCTGCTCCACCGGCCACGCCTTGCCCGAATCGAAACAGGCGGGATTCGTATCCATGACGGCCTGGTACAGCTCCTGCGTCACCAGTGTCCGCGACATGGCGAATGCCCCGAGCGTCACCGTATGCACGGGGATGGAATAGATATCCGCATCGGTATCGCCCATTTGGAAGGTTCCGGCAAGTATGTTGTTCATGACGGGGAGTATGGGTGCGCTATTTTGCGGCCCGGTCGTGCTCTTACCGCACCCCGGTAGCAGCAGCATTGTAAGCGCCACGAAGTAAACAGCGAAGCTTTTTCTCATATGAACCGCGGACACCCGGCGAGCTTGAAGATTTTTTTGGCGGACAAGGCCCGTGCCAAGACGAAGCCCCGGCACGGGTTTGGGGTCTTTATGTTTAAAGCCTATATATCGGTAAGCCCTACCGTATAGTATTCAATTGCCCGTAATATTCCCGGTCCTTGATTTTCAGGCGTACCGTGTATAAACCAGGCGCAACGCCCGCGCCATCGCCATTCCTGCCGTTCCATCGTATGGCATGGCTGCCCTGCGACAAGGTCTGGTCGATCAGCTTTCCCACGCAATGGCCGTTGAGCGTGTAAATAGACAACGTGACCGGCGAGGTCTCGGCGCAATAAAATTTAATGGTCGAATTGCTGATCGAAAAGTTCTGCACGGAGGTCGACCGGGCAACGGGCTGTCTGACGGCAACGGGCACGGTTTCAACCGGCGGGGCCACATGGTACGCATTGAACATCAGATTTCCCGACGGGTTTCTTACCTCAGGAACCATCGATGTCATCATGGGAGGGCCCCATGTGCTCGAATAGATCCACCCTGTCCAGCTCATTCCCCTGAGTTGACAATAATCGATAAGCTCCGTTCCATACCCTGCGGAATCCGCCGCTGACGTGAAGCCCCATTCGGTAGCCATAACGGGGGCGACGCCGCTCGTGTCTATATAACCGAATACCTGATCCCACGTGGATTGGCCGTTGGTTCCATAATCGTCCGAATAAGGGTGCCATGAATAAACCACCTTATTGTAATTGAATTTTGCCGTTTGTATGGGAGCCTGCTGGCACCAATTCGCCGTACCGGCGACAATGACTTTGGAAACGGGGTTATATTTCACGATCGTATCGATGATCTGGTTCGCCATGGGCACCCACGTGGTCCAGGCCACGTCATGCGGTTCATTGAATATCTCCCAGAGCAAATTATCCTGGTTTTTGTAGCGATTGGCCATGATGCTCCATGCGGCAAGGGTAGAGCTGAAATTACCCGCCGTGTTGCCCTGACCCCCTTCATGCCACCCATCAAAAAGAACGTAGATATGATTTTCTTCGCACCATTTTACAATACTGTCCGCGGCGGCAATGTAAGCGGCATTCGCGGAATTTATGGCGATATTGCCGACAGTCCAGCAGATGGTCCTCGGGCAATTGCAATCGCTGGTAAGGAGCGGAAGCCGGAGAACGGTAATGCCCCAATCATTTCTAAAATGCTTGATCACTGAATCGGTGATGGCGGGAGTCTCGCCATACGCGCCCATTATGGCAAAACCTTTGAGCTGCACGACATATCCGTTGGCATTAACGATCTTTGCGCCCTGAACATCCAATGGCGGGGCCCAATAAATACTGTCGTAGCTGACCGCAGCCACTGCCGATAGACAAAATCCGCACATCAGAACGACTACCGCGATAGACTTTCGAAAAGGCATTTTCCACCCCCCGTGAAATAATTGAGACAATATGGAAAGGAGCTTTCAGTGATCAACCCTAATATTCTCCTAATACTTTCAATATAATTGATTTTTTTAATAATGCAAATCGTATCCTCGAAGAGCACCGCGCGAAAGCGGACTCGTTCTCTGCCGCTCTTCATGCTACGGTTGAAGAGCAGCGGTATTGCCCCAGTTTAATCATAGCGTTACGGCATCACCGGGGTGAAGCGTCGCCTTCGCCTTCGCGATAATAATCCTCCCAGAACCCCTTGCGGAGAATAATCTCCCCGCCTGCCCAGGTCAGCGTTCCCTTGTTCTTCAGTTTGAGCAGGATGCGCGAAAGCGTCTCCGGCGTCATATCGATGGCGGCGGCGAGAAGTTTTTTAGAGATGCCGGGCGTGATTCGCTCTTGACGACCGTAGTGCTGCCGCAGGTAGTGGAAGAGCTTATCCGCCGCGTCCATGGTGACAAGCGACCGCAACCGCTCCGTGAGATAGCGTTGTTTGCGGAGCAGCATGACAATGAACTCACTGCGGAAATCCGCATTTTCCAGGAGGCCGATGAATCGTCGCCGGGGAAACAGGTAGACGAGCGAAGCCCGGACCGCCGTCGCGGTAACGGGATACCGGTCCGCCTCGAAAAGAATGACCTCGGCGAAAATCTCTCCGATTTTGACGGATTTTATGATGACGCTTTTATCGCCGTTACCGCTGGATTTTGAGAGTTGAATGCCCCCCGAGGCGAGCAGACAGATCTCCTCTCCCTTCTCCCCTTCCAGGAAGAGCGTCTCATTCCTTTTCAGTTCACGGGGAATGGCGATTTCCTCGATGCGTTGTTTGCCGCGATCGGACAGAGCGCCAAACAGATCGGTGGTAGTGAGCAATGCGTGCAGATTCATGACGGTGGTTAATAATATCGGTCGCTGCCGCATGCAGAAGCAACCCTGAATGAGCAATTCAATCGTGGAAATCTGCTTTATATCGCGATTACTTGATTCTCATCAAGGCCCAGGGGCGGAAATCATGCGATATTTATACGTGAAAACCAGGAGGGAGTAACCATGGAGCGGAACATCATCACCATCGATCAGGAAAAATGCACCGGGTGCGGCCTCTGCATCCCCAACTGCCCGGAAGGGGCCATCCAGATCATTGACCGCAAGGCGCGGCTCGTGAGCGATCTCATGTGCGATGGTCTTGGCGCATGTCTTGGTCATTGCCCTGAAGGGGCCATCACTATTGGAAAACGTGAAGCCGGAGCATATGACGAAGGAAGGGTTAAGGCCACTATCGTGAAGCAAGGCGCCGCGACCATTGCCGCGCATGCGTTGCCAACGCCGCAGAAACCGGATGCGCTCGCGTACCAGGGGTGCCCCGGCGCGCGTACCATGACATTGAGGAAACAGGAAACGGCTCCGGACGACTCCCGCGGAGCGCGGTCGTCCCGGCTCGCCCACTGGCCGGTACAGATGCATCTGGTATCGCCTCGCTCGCCACACTTTTACAAGGCGGACTTCGTGCTGGCGGCCGACTGCACCGCCTTTGCTATGGGGGATTTTCACGATTCGTTCCTTAATGGCAAGACGCTCGGCATCGCCTGTCCGAAGTTCGACGATGGCCGCGAGAGGTATGTCGAAAAAATCCGCGCGCTCATCGATGAGGCGCGAATCGCCACGTTGACGGTCGTGGTCATGCAGGCGCCATGCTGCCGGGAGTTGCTCCTGCTTGCCCGTGACGCGGCGGCGCGGGCCGGGCGCACGGTGCCCATAGAGTGCGTTACTGTGGGTATGACGGGGGAGATTTCGGGCCGGGAGCGGATGGAAACGGCGAATGCCGACGCGTGATTGCATTTGCCCGTATCATTAGATAATTTTAGCAGGATGAAGAGTGCTGCCATTCTCCCATGGAGGCGACTATGAAGGCGATTGTCGACAAAAATACCTGTATCGGCTGCGGGCTTTGCGCTTCGGACTGCCCCGCGGTATTCTCAATGACCGATGATAATATCGCGGTGGTCATCGCCGACCCGGTTCCCGCTGAACACAAGGAAGCGGCGCGACTCGCCGCGGAGAATTGCCCGGTCGCGGCGATCACCATTACCAACTAAAAAGAGACGGCCTTTGAACTTTCCACAAATCGCGGCTAATGTCTGGAAGCTCGGAGTCACGGATTGGGATCGCCGCCTTTTTGATTCCCTGATTCCGCTTCCGGACGGCACCAGCTATAACGCGTACCTCGTGCGCGGCAGCGAGAAGACCGTCCTGCTCGATACCGTCGATACGGCAATGCCGGACAAGCTGCTCGAACAGCTTCGCGAGGTCGGATCGATCGACTACATCGTCGTACACCATGCCGAGCAGGACCACTCCGGCGCGCTGTCGGCCGTGCTGGCAAACTACCCCGCCGCGATCGCGCTCTGTTCGAACAAGTGCAAACCGATGCTCGCGGACCATCTGGGTCTCGATGAAAAAAGAATCAGGGCGGTCGCGGATGACGAGACGGTATCGCTCGGCGATAAAACCCTCGAATTCGTCTATACGCCGTGGGTGCACTGGCCGGAAACCATGTCTACCTGGCTTCCCGAGGACCGCATCCTTTTCTCATGCGACTTCTTCGGCTCGCATATGGCGACGACCGATGTCTTTGCCGACGACAGGGCGCGCGTGTACGAGGCCGCCAAGCGCTACTACGCCGAGATCATGATGCCGTTCCGCCCGGCCGTGCGCGGCAACATCGCAAAAATCGATACGCTGGACGTCGCGCTCATCGCTCCGAGCCATGGCCCGGTCTACCGGGAACCGAAGTTCATCATCGCAGCCTATAAGGACTGGACTTCCGAAACGCCGAAAAACGAGGTCGTGCTTCCCTACGTCTCGATGCATGGCAGCACCAGGAAAATGGTCGAACATCTGGTACAGGCGCTCTCGCGGCGCGGGGTGACGGTCTATCAATTCGACCTCAGCGTCACGGATATCGGCAGGCTTGCCATCACGCTGGTCGATGCCGCAACCGTGGTCCTCGGCACTCCCACCGTCCATGTCGGCCCGCATCCCCTGATCTTTTACGCATCGCATCTGGCGAATGCCTTGCGGCCGAAGGTGAAATACGCCTCGATCATCGGCTCATACGGCTGGGCGAGCAAGGCGGTGGAGCATATCGCCGCGCTCATCCCGAACCTGAAGGTGGAGGTGCTGGACCCGGTGCTTTGCAAGGGATTGCCGCGCGAGCCCGATTTCGCGGCGCTCGACAGACTCGCTTCGTCCATTGCTCTAAGGCATGCAACTCTCGCCGAATCCCCTTGATCTTCAGTACCCGCATCCTTCATCGATCCGCCGGCTCTTAATCGCGACGGCATCCTGATTTTTCGGCATACCGTTTAAAAAAAGTATTTTACCACCATGCACATTGCATCGTTCACCCTCGATTCATCCCGTTTTCCGGAGAGCGCCGTCTATCCCTTCAATCTGCCGATCTTCCGGAATACGGGGCGCATCGATTTCAGGACCAATGTCACCTTCTTTGCCGGCGAGAACGGGAGCGGCAAATCCACGCTCCTCAAGGCCATCACCAGACGGTGCGGGATTTACATCTGGACCGAAAACTGCTGGTCCCGCCCTTACCAAAGACCAGGAACTGCTTATGGAAATTCGTAACCTCTTGAAAAAATAGAAAGCTCTACAAAACAAGATCCCGGCGCGGAGACTACGATGGCGGAAAAAAGATCGATCAATGTGCAAAAAGCAAAAAAAGCGATCATCGATGTCGGCATGAAATGCTGGCAGAAGGGGTGGGTCGCTTCGAACGACGGCAATATTTCCTACCGGATCGGCGAGAACGAAATTCTCTGCACCCCGACGTGCGTTTCGAAGGGCATGCTTACCATGAACAACCTCTGCACGGTCGACATGGACGGAAAGCTCATCCATCCCTCTGATTACCTCCCGTCCAGCGAATTGAAGATGCACCTCCGGGTGTTCAAGGAACGTCCCGATGTCGGCAGCGTCTTCCATGCACACCCGCCCTATGCGACCGCGCACGCCGTTGCGGGCATCCCCCTGACCGAATGCATCATGCCGGAGATCGTCATCGGCCTGGGATCCATTCCCCTTGTTCCCTACGGCACCCCTTCGACCGAGGAGATTCCCGACCGGTTGACGCCGTTTGTCAAAGACTACGACGCATGGCTTCTGGAAAGTCACGGCGCGCTGACGGCGGGCGCTGATCCGTATCACTCCTATTTTCGCATGGAATCGCTTGAACTCTATGCCCAGGTGCTTTTTATCGCGAAAAGCCTGGGCGCGATCAAGGTCCTCGACCCGGAAAAAGTGCGATCGCTGATTCCCCTGCGGAAACGATTCGGGGTGGAGAATAAAGACAATATCCCCCGCTGATTCACGTTGCCAACTATCGGCGTTCAGTAACCGCCGGGTTGCACCCGCACGATATACACGCCGCCCGCCATGCCGAAATCCCGGCGCAGGTCTATCATGTTTTTGTCAATCTGTTTCTGCAGTAACAGATGTCCGGCAAGGTCGTACACGGCAACGATCCTGCTCCTGCCTTCGAAGGAGGGATCAAGATAGACGCGGCCGGTTGCGGTTTTCATGACCGCCTGGCCCGCCTGGGAAGGACGTTGCATGGTCTGCCGAATCACTCCGGTGGTCGCCGGGGCGCCGCCGCCGACCGCCAGCTCGCCGATAACCGCCGAGGTCCCGCCGTAAACCGAATCGATTTCAAGCCTTACGAATTTCGCGCTGGTTGCCGCAAAGGAGACTTTTTTTGCCCACCGGGTCGCCGCCCAGGTTCCGAAGGTTCCGCCCCCTATGGCCGCGCCGGAGGTTATCTGATTATAGGTAAGGCTGTCGGTGCTGGTAAAAATTTTGTACTTGAGAATATTGCCGGTCAGAACCGGGCCTGCTGCGGTCGTGTCCCGCCGCGGCAGGTAAAAGAGCATGGAGACATAGTTGTAAACTTTCCCAAGGTCAAGGGTTATCGACTGCGGGAGAGCGCCGGTCGACTGCCAGAGCGTCTGGTTGGGCGTCACAATCATCCGGTCGTTAAACCCGTCGATCGCATTCGCCGGAATTCCACTCGTTGCCGTCGCCGAGACCGGCGTAATCGGCTGCTCGATCATGGGAAGTTGCGGCGGCAGGGGGGGAACCGGGTACGATGCGGCTTTCCATGCCGCGCCGACGGCGGCAAGTCTATTGACAAGTGCCGTATCCATGAGTCCCTGTTCGTTGGGTGGACAGTCGAGTTGGAAGGTCGTGTAGGCCTGGTTGAGCGGAATGAGATGCGTGTTGACGATATCACTGATGGACATCATGGTGGAGCCGCTGGTGACGCTTTGATCCCAGAACCAGTCACCGGTATTCCCGATCGGCGTCGCCTGCACCGCGGCAAAGGTGTTGGCAGGAGGAATCCACAGGCTATAGTCCGATTCTTCGATGAAACACAGGTCGGATTCCCATGGTTCGATCATGCCGGTGGTCTCGACAATCAGGCAATTGGGCTGAAGGGCTTTGACCGTATCCCGTATCGTCTGCCAGGGAACGACCCGGTGTCCCAGCGCCCAGGAATAGCCGTCCAACCAGAAAATCGGAATTTCACCGTAATTGGTGAGCAGTTCGGTAATCTGCCCCGTGACATACGCAAGCTCTTTCGGGGTGACGGTGTCGATCCCGCTGGAAGGGTTGGGGGTTTCGTTGTCGGGGTCCGGGTTGGGTACGCCGTTATTGGGGTCCCATATGGAAAAATACAGCCCCGGCCCGAGGCCGTATGCCCTGAACGAGTCGACATACGCCTTGACAACATCCATATTCGGCTGAGAACTCTGCTGGATCGTATACGGGGTCTCGCCGTTGGGCGGCGTCTGCTTGGTCGGCCAGATGGAAAAACCGTCATGGTGCTTGCACGTCAGGACGCCGTAGGTCATGCCGGCCGCTTTCGCGGCCTTCGCCCACTGCCCGCAATTCAAGTTCGTCGGGTTGAAAAGCATCGGGTTCTGCCTGGTTTCCGCCCACCCCGGGTAATAGGTGTTCATGTTGAAATGGATGAACATGCCAAACCGCTGGTCCACGAAGCGCCGCTGCAGGGAATCGAGCGTCAGCGTCTGGGCCGAAATCGCCGATGTCAGCAGTAGCGACCAAAGCAAACCCGCCGCAAGAATGCTCCATTGCCGTAAAAAAACGTCCGGCTTCTTGTCTGAGTCTTTCATGTAACCCTCCGTTACGCAAAAAATAATTATTCTTCCCGCAATGCCGGTTGAACAACGGCCAATATTCAGTAGCGGCATCGTATCTTACGCCGCGTTTTTTCGAGAAGAACATTCCGCTACGATGAACCAGTGAAGCGGTACTCAATATAGGGACCGAAGATTATTACTGGCCTGCCAAAAACAAACTGGTGATTTAATTATAGTGCAATTCATAGAGAAAATAGTGCATTGAAAAAAATAAATTATCTTTATGTATCCGCCCATTTATATATTATTGACTCCTGCACACCCTTCTTACAGGAATGTGTAGCAGCGTGTAACGTTGTGTATGTCCGCAATATCCGCATTTTAGGGTCAGGAAGAGGTAACGTGGCATAAATACCCTTGGGACGCCCTCACCGTTTCAATTAAAATAGTCATGAGGCGCATTCAAGCAAGGCTATGATTATAATATTATTGGGATGAGAAAGAGGTTCGGTATGAAAGGATTGAAATCCGCCGTATTTTCCGGGGTCATTCTTGGCATAACGGTATCGCCGCTCCGCGCTGTAACAACCGATACCATCAATGGTACGGTAACTGATTCCTTATCCAATCTGCCTGTCGACTCGGTGGCAGTCAGTTCGGGAGGCAGTGCAACGACGACAAAAAACGATGGAACTTTCAGTTTGATTCTTCCGGTCACCCAGATTTCCTGGAAAGCAAAACCGGGGCAGACGCCGGAAGTTATCTGGCATTCCGGCGCCGGTTCCTTTTCCTGGACCGGGTATTCAGGAGCGATTTCCATTCAGGTTAAAAATCTCATGGGGTCTATCGTGGCGCGATATGTTTCGGGAAACGGCAATAAAAATTCACGTTATTCGCCTGCGAAGTTGCCGACGGGCATGTATTTTGTCGAAATTAAGACCTCTGACCGTACTGATACGTATAAATTATTGAATCTCACCTCCATGGAGAGCACTTCAACTATCTTGATGGCTCAAACTACCGGAGGGTATTCAGCAGCCTTTTCATCATCAGCGGCGACGAGCGCGCCTTATTCTTTACTGTTCAAAAAGGTCATGTATGTAAGTTCGACGGTGAATGTTCCGGCAGGAACTCAAAAAAGTCTCGCCGTCCAACTAAGTCTCGTGGATACCATTATAACCCTTTTCGACGGGAAAACCCTTAATGGCTGGCATGACTCTCCTGCTAATACCTGGACAGTTAACGCGCCGGATAGTTCGCTTGAAGAGACCGGCCTGTACCGGGGATTTCTTTTTACGGCGAATAAATACTTTTACTATCGTGTTATATACAGTGTCAGGCAATTAAATACGACTTTCGCTCACTGGCCCTGCGTACTCTTTTTCGGCACCGATACCGCTCTCGACGCGCTTGGAGCACCCCAGATTCAGCTGCCGTACAGCTGGACCTGGGACTACCGCCCGGCATATAACAGCAGCGACTTGATCCATTTCACGATTCTTGATACCTTTCCCAGTCTCAATAGGAACGCGTGGGCGCAATGTGAATTATTAGTCAATGCCGCGACGGGTACGGCTCGCTCTGCTGTCGCTCAGCCGCCTGGAACCAAAGCGATTGAGGTTGTTGATTTCAAGGACACCACTATCCCGAAAGTCCCGTCCTATTTCGCCCTTCAATCTCATCAAGCGGGCATATATGACGAATATAAGGATATCACCATTGAAGTAAATCCGAAAGTGAACGATCTTATTACAACAAAATAAACCGGTGAAAAGAAACCTTTTATAGGCACCTTAAAGAAAGAGGTAGTGATGAAAAAAACAGCGGCGGCGCTCATGAGCATAGTCTTGCTTTTTTCCATTGGATTTATCGGACCTGCGGAGGGGCAAAGTAAGGGAGCGACGCATACGGCAGGATCACCCGCACGTATCTTCGTGAAAACGGCAGCCGCCGTGCCGGCGGCCCTTTACGCGGGGATGAAACGCATCGCATCGGCGGGCAAAAGTTTTTACATGGGATTTGCATGCTGTAACGATACGTGGTCATGTTGTACGGGAATGCATAAAGTCACTTTCACTCATGATATCTATGTCGACACGACGAAAGTGAAACAGCCCGATTTTCAGGCCCTGATGGGTTTCAACCCGTCGAATTTCACCACTGCCGCTGCGGGCGAAAACGCGGCGATGCTTCCCGTGGATGCGGCAACCTGGTTTGACGCCGCGCTCTACTGCAATGCACGCAGTAAACGGGACGGGCTGGACACGGTGTATACCTATACCTCGGTTAAACATTGGGCAAATCCGAATATCAACCCGAATTGCGTGCAGAACCTGGGAAATCTGGCGTATGATATCACCAAGAACGGCTACCGTCTTCCTACCAATGCCGAATACGAGTATCTCGAAGGAGCGGGGAAAACGGGTGACAGCACGACCTATTTCTGGGGCACTACGTACGCCGACGATTCCGCGACCAAATACTCGTGGTCGAGTGTAAATGCCGGCGGCAGATCGCATGCCGTGGCAATGAAGGCGCCTAATCCCTTCGGATTATACGATATCACCGGGGATTTGTTTGAATGGGAGGGCGATTGGGACTCTACCTATCGTGCCGTACCGCAAACCGATCCGACCGGTTCTATAGCTCCAGCCCTCGAAAATTGCGGTCCTTCAATGGCCGCGAAATGCGCCAAGGGTGGATCATGGAGCAGCGACGCCCAAGATCACCAACGTATCAGCTATCATTATAAATGGCCCGACAGCGCAACGGGCGGAGCATGGGGTGTCAATGACGGCGAGGACGGCAACCAACTCGGTTTCCGGTGCGTCGCGACGATTTCCACAACGCCCGTTCGACAAAACAGCAGCAGCCCCGCGGACGGGGAAAATACCTGCAGGCTCGAAGGTGTCGTCGGGCTTCGGAGCGGAGATATTCAACTGAATTTTCTGACGGCTTCCATTTCACCGGTGCAGATAGATTGTTATAACGCGTTGGGAAGGCTTGTGCGTTCAGCCTCTATTTCCAATCCGCACAACGGCGCCAATCAGGTTATTCTCAAGGGTGGCCTGTCAAATGGAATGACTATTATCTGCCTTAAGCAAGATGGAAAAGTTTACGCGAGTACGTCTTTCGTTGAAAATAAATAGCCAAGCGGGTGCGATGGAGTACATCGTCAAGACCATCGGTGGATGCGTCAGTGTCGTTGAAAGGGCAAAGACTACATTTTAAGTTCGATTCACTTTCACGATAGTACAAACTTATCACGTACCTTTCTTACCGCTGAGGATAGCCCCGCTTGTTCGCACGCGAACTGCGTACGAACAAGCGGGATGCAATTGTCTACCGGCTACCGCGTCCAGGCCACGGGAAACACTTCCGCGCCGCAGCGTGCGAAGTAGATCCCATGCGAGATGTGGGAAAGATCCAGTCTCTGCCCCGCATCGGAATGCGCGATTATCCGGCCATCCGCTCTCACTAAATCCACGCCGTGAACGCCGTCCCCTTCCAAGGCGGTTCCCTGCCAGGAGATTGCCCGGCGGACCAGGGGAAGGGGTGAATTCTCGCTCCTGACGTCGGTACCGATGAGGCCGGTACCGTCGGCTTCCATACGCAAACAGTCCCAAGTCAAGTTCCCTCCGCCCTGGGTAATGGTAAGCGTATTGGCCCCAGCCTTGAGCAGATTCGCATTGAACACAACCGCAGTGTCCCAGAACGCACCGTGGCTGCCCAGGCGCGTTACCGCGTCGGACGTGAACCCCGGGGTAAGGTTTCCGATGGTGGTGCCATTGAGGCTGAACTGGGGGTTGGAACCATCGCTGGAAGCCAGCCCCACGTATAACCGCCCGTTGGTTCCCGCCGTGGGAGCCTTGGGCAAGGTGAAGTTCACCTTCCAGGTCTGGGCATTCATCATTGAGTAATTCCATTTCGTAGCGTAGTCGTCCGTACCAACCGTGTAGGTGATTCCGGTGCCGAAATCAGCGGCATAATTAACCCAGGACGTCGGCCAGTACATGTACAGTGAATCTCCATTCAGAAACTCGTGAGAGTCGCGGTCGGGAATGCCGATCTGCCAGATGGTGGATGCGGTACGCGGCGGCGTCCAGGTCACCGTGCCCAGATTCAGCGATTGTCCAGCCGTGACCGTGATTGGCGTAGCGTTCTCGAAGGTGCCCACATCCCCCGGTCCGAAGGCCCACAGGTTATAGGTGCCCGGCAGCACATGCGGGATGGTGAAGGCCCCGCCCGCGCCGGTCTTGACCCAGAACTGGTAGGTAAAGAACTGTTCCTGGAAACTGACGCCGCCGTCGTCGGGCGCCAGGCCGATCCACATATTGGCCGGGGAGGCGTTGGGCGCGCCCGTATCGCTGATGGCAAAGGTGCCGGTCACCGTGCCGCGGCCACTTTCTTGTTTGTACCCGGTATCCGGAAACCAAGTGTAGGGCCAGGCAGACTGCTCGGCAGCGGATTGGGCTTGTGCGTCGAGAAACAGGCTATTAGCCTGGGCCAGGGCTTTGGCTTGGGTGGACGGGTCATTAATGTTGGTGTCAATAAATCCCGCCCCGACCCCCTGGTTAAAATAGTAGAAAAAGGGACCGTAGATCTTGCGCATGGTCGCGCCCGCGGCAACGATCTCACTGTTGCCCATCCCGTAGTGCGAGCCTCCAAACATGTTCAACATGGCCACGCCGGCCTGGCACGTGAGTTCACGTTTCTTGGGTCCGCCCTGGTAGTATTCGAGGCTCGGCATCGTGGTCCAGATTCCGATGTTATCGGTGTCGGAGCTCCATCCCCAGCCTCCCTCTAACTCACCGTAATCGGCGCTGTAGCTATACTTGCATTCGTCTTCGCCTTTGTAAATACCCGTGGTCAGCTCCATAACTTCCTTGGGGGCGCCCGCGACCGCGATTGCATTCGCCCAGTCGGACATGGTGCACATGAGCCTGTTTTTCTTGGCGTCGACGCTCAGCCAGTCGAACATCCCGCCACAGTAGATATTCACACGCCACTCGCCGCCATTGACGGCGGGATAGTTCGCGGGGTGCGAGAGGATGCCGCAGGCGTAGAAACCGGTGTTGCCCCGCAGGAGCGCATAATCAATAGTCACGTCCAGGGCAGGGGTCGCGGTCGCACCATTCATGGACATTTGTACCACGGCGCAGTCGCCGCCGTTCGTCGTTGGATCAGTCAAGAGCTTGTAGACGCCGTTGCCCTCTTCCAACTCCCAGTAAACCTTGCCACCGTCGGTGCCGCCGGCAAGTATGTTCCTTCCGCCCCAGGTTATGTTCGTGATGGTTCCGCTGGCCTCCTGAATCGTGAGCGTCACGATTCCGTTGCTCATTGTCACATTGCCGCCTGCTTCCGTTACGGTGACATTGGC
>JBEKOX010000052.1:0-19810 GCA_049521335.1 Chitinispirillaceae bacterium | reverse complement strand
TATCTGCTCCTCGGTGTATCGCTTCCCTTTCATGAGTCCTCCTCGTTAATGTGAATATAACTCGGAAAACTCCCTTCTCAATTGACCAAGTTTTCGGGGGTATAGCCAGAGCCTTTAGCTCCCTATGATATTTTAAATACTAAATATGGGAAAAGGACAATCATTGAAACTACTTTTTATAATCTTCTTCTCCGGTATTTTCCACGATACATTGAAGACGGTGAACCAATTCCCCAAAGCGTTTATTCTGATTTTTCCAATAGAAAAAACAAACACCATATTTTTCCATCTGGTTTGCTATCAGGCAAAGTTCAATCAAGCCGGATAAATAGTATTTGTCAGTAGTGTGCGGTTAAAATTGCCGATATATCGATTCCAGCATGCCTTTTCCAATAAATTTTCGCCGGACAGCACGAATATAGTTTGAAAAAACGCGAATTTTGCGTATTTTGCAATAAATATGATTCAAAATAATAATCACCGTGCTTCATGAGATGGTATGTTTTAGCAATTCACTGGACAGCATATAAAAAAGCGCATAACTCATCTATTATCAATATGTTAATTCATGTGGTTAATAATATCAAAAATTTAACCGGACACTACTGAGTATTTGTAATATTTGTTTTATTGTGGCACAAGAGAATCAATCATTTGGTAAAAAGAAACCATTGGTTTATCTATCAAATTTAGGTCGTCGACGATTTTGTGGAAAAGTTCTAAAAAGTCATTTACTTCCAACTGAAAGAAATAGTTTATTATGGTCTGACAATATTTCACGTAAACCTTTTATGGATTTTCTATATGAGAGGTTAAATATTATATGCAAAGCATTTGAAACAGTAGCCGGAAGCAAATTATTCCGAAAAGATTGAAAATTAGTACGCGCGGGAGAATATTTGCGGGCAAACAGACAATCAACAACTGCTATAGGCAAGGATTCCTGAAATATCAAAATCAACTTCAAGTCGACTAATGTTATGAATTATGACCCCTATACGCCTTGTAGGCGGGGAGTATTTATTTAAGTAGAAAACATCACGGCAGTGTTGCATTCTTTCACCTCATCGAGCGTAAACACTCCATGGAACCGACACCCTTTGAACGATTATTGAACATTCGCGATGAATCGGATGCAACCCGCCGGGAAGCCACGGGAATCGTTTCCGACGCATCCTCCGCCTTGGCTGCGGATGCGGAGCTTCTCGATGCCTATTCCCGTGCGGTGATTAACGTGGTTCAGGCCATAGGCCCCTCGGTGGTCAGCATCGGAGTAAAGAAACGGAACGGTTCTAACGACATGGAGCCTTTCGGCGCGGGCTCTGGATTTGTCATCGCACCGGATGGATATATTCTCACGAACAGCCATGTTGTCGCCGATGCGCACGAAATCGACGTTACCTTTACCGAAGGCGACAGCCTGGGAGCGGTGCTGATAGGGCGGGACGCCGCTACCGACCTGGCGCTCATCCGCGTGCCGTTATCCGGGCTCGCTCATGCTGTGCTCATGGATCCGCCTCTTCTTCAGGTCGGTCAGCTTGTGATCGCCATGGGTAACCCTCTCGGGTTTCAGTCCACGGTTTCGACCGGCGTTGTCAGCGCACTCGGGCGGTCACTGCGCGCGCAGAACGGTCGCCTTATCGCCGATATCATCCAGCATACCGCACCACTCAATCCGGGCAACTCCGGGGGGCCGCTGCTCAATTCACGCGGGAAGGTGATCGGCGTCAACACTGCGATCATTGCTGCTGCTCAGGGAATCGGTTTTTCAGTTCCTGCGACGACCGTACGCTGGGTGGTGCCGCAGCTCATTACAAACGGTAAAGTCCGCCGCCTGTACCTCGGGATCTTTGGGCAGACCCGACCGCTCAGTCGCCGCTTGATCAGGTTTCATGACCTGCACCAGGCTGCCGCCTGCGAGATCATGGGCGTCGAACGAGGCAGCCCCGCTGCCGGTGCGGATATCCATATCGGCGACCTTATCGTTTCTGTCAACGACAAGGTTGTGCAGAATATGGACGATATTTTCTTCCAGCTCTCCGATTTGCAGCTCAACAAGCCGATAAAAATCAAAATTGTGAGGAGAAGCCAAATGGTTGAAACCGAGGTGGCGCCGAGAGAAAAGGAAGGAGATTGAAAGGTAATAAACGCGAAATCTTTTAATATAGACGTTCCGACACTACAAATTTCTTAGCTGAAATCCGGGTTTAAAAGGAGAATCTTCCCATTTTGTCCGAAAGGCAAATAGGCCTTCTTCAATCGGTTTTAATCTCGTCGCCTACCCTTTTTGCTTTGTTGGCCTGGCCTATAGACGTGGCGAAAGAGACGGTAACGGCCCTGTAAGAAGAGTATTTTTGAGGGAGCAATCAAGATATACAAGAAGGAAATCGTGGCTTGATATATTATGGCAGCCGGACGCCTATAATTTCACTTGCCAATACCACGGCCGCAAGTTCCGTGGTGAGTCTCGACGCCGCAATCCTGACCGGAAGCGCACCGAGCGACCGTAGCGCCGCGGTTTCATCTTTCGCAAATCCGCCCGGCGGTCCCACGATGCATGAATACCTGCTGTCATTTGCCTTGATAATATCAAGCGCTGCCGAAAATGAGCTTCCTTCCGCATCTGCCATGATGACGAACCCGGAAATCGCTGAGTCTATATCCTTGAAGGCAAGGGGCGGATCGAGCTGTGGCAGGAAGGGGTAGCACGACTGCTTCATACCGGCAATCATTTTGCTTCGCAGTCGCTCCGCCGCTTTGCCGTCCCATTGTTTCCACCATGGCCGCTGACAGTGGCAGGCTACGAGCGGAGTGATGCGCTCCACTCCAAGCGCGGCGAGGTTGCAGGCAAGTGTTTCAAAGGCATCCCGTTCCGTAAGGCCGACGAGGAACTGTAGGGGACAGATGTGCCGCTTTGCCGTGGTACGGCTGAGAATTACAGCCGAAAGACAGCTGGCGTCGATGGTTGCAATTCGGCATTCGTACAACGTACCCATGCCGTCGGTTGCCCGGATCGAGTCACCCTGCGCGTGGCGCAGCGCGGCCACGGCATGGCGCATCTCCGCGGCATCGAGTTCGATGGTATCATTGTTGATCCGGCTGGCGAAAAAGAGAAAATAGTGGTGGTCTCGCATGAGATCCCGCATACGGGACGACGTCTTTCACGTCATTTCCTGAAATATCCGGTCCCGTTATTGGTCGCAATCGCTTACTGCGGAAAAATCAAACCAATGTCTTTATTGTCTTTGCCCCGCATGTGAAGGACTTCGGAGCGCTTGGAAAAGAGCTCCACCGGGGAGTTGCTGTCCAGATCATATTTGGGGTCAACGCCGAAATTGGTCTTCTCCACTTGTGCCAATCCCTTGAAGGGTTCTCGATTCATGTAGAAATCATTGAAAACGACCCTGCTCCTTCTCGCCCCTTCGGCAGCCCAGATACCGAACTGCTTATTGCCGAGAAAAACGTTGTTCTCCACCACCACGTCGCTGTTTCCCAGGAGCATGATGCCGCTGTAACCGTTTTCGCCGATGACATTGTTCTCGATCGAGGCTCGCAGGGTTCGCGCCCCTTCGCAATAAATCCCGCTCCACTTGTTCTGATAGATCACATTGTTTATGATATGCGGAAGGACCAGGAGGCAATGAATGCCGCTGCTGCGGTTGTTGCAAATGCAGTTGTGCTCAATGGTCATGGTGACGCCTTCGCAGAGAATCCCCTTATCGCCGTTTTCGATAGTAAAGTTTTTGATGACCGCCTTGTCGGCGCCCATGACGACCGGGCTGGTGCTTTTTCCCGTGATGATAGTTCCGGCGGTTGATTCACCGAGCAGGACAACCCCGTCTTTGAGCGTCACCCTTTCGTGATAGATTCCCTTACGGACAAAGACCGTGTCCCCCACATCGGCGCGATCAAGACCGGCCCGTATCGTGGGCGCGTTGTCGGGCACCGTGATTTTCATGCCTGCATAGAGGGGAAAGAGCGTCACAATGGAGAGCAGCATCATTTTTTTCATGGAAAGCTCCGTGACTGATAAAGGATCCAACACTGTCATGAGGGGCCCCTCCCCTCGTCATAATCTATTAATAATTTATATTATCCGCAGAAAATTCAGCAATCCGGAGAGCGGACGGAAATAGATGCGCCAGCCGCTTTCGACTCCTGCAGATTCGAGTCAAATAAGGCTTTTTCATTGTCGGCATAAAAAAACTTGACTTCATTCGCTCAAATAGCTATTTTATAATCATGAAGTCGAAAATGACGGTAAATATTCCTATTTTCATCGTTACCGTAGCGGTTGTTAACCTGCGGGGGGTTCTGGTTATTGTCCCGGAATCGAGGGGAACGGCTTTTTGACCTGACAAAAAACAATAAAAAAAGCCCGCTCCCGAAAGGAAGCGGGCTTTTTTTTTATTCGCCCGGCAGGACGAACGGGATACGGCATTTTTTCCAGAAAAGCTGTTGTACCCGGAGGATATCCCTTGAAAAAAACAGGAGCCCAGATCCTGGTAGATGCTTTGCAAAAAGAAAGGGTGGAGGTTGTTTTCGGCTATCCGGGAGCGCAGGTTATTCCAATTTTCGATGTGCTCTATGATCTGGAAAATCTCAGAGCGATGATGGACGAGGGCCATCTCCTTGATCGACTACGAAAGAAAGAGCTATTTTTTAACGATTTTCTGCGCAGACGCGCAATGGAGGAACTCTTGAAGAAAACCGGCGCACAGATCCTGGTTGATGCTTTACAGAAAGAGGGTGTGGAGGTCATATTCGGGTACCCGGGGGGGCAGGTTATTCCTATTTTCGATGCACTATACGATGTTACCATTCCCCAAGTAATATTGGTGCGGCACGAACAGGCGGCGGCCCACGCGGCCGACGGCTATGCACGTGCTACCGGCAGGGTAGGCGTGTGTCTCGCAACCTCAGGACCGGGAGCGACCAATCTTGTTACCGGCATCGCGACCGCATACATGGATTCGATCCCTATGGTGGCGTTTACCGGCCAGGTACCGACGCCAGTGCTCGGAAGCGACGCCTTTCAGGAAGCCGATATTGCGGGTATTACCCGGTCGATCACCAAGCATAACTTTCTCGTCAAATCGGTCGAAGAGTTTCCGCTGGTTCTCAAGCAGGCGTTCTACATAGCGCGGAGTGGCCGTCCCGGACCCGTGCTCGTTGATATCCCGGCCGACGTGTCGCGGGCGTCGCTTGATAATTACGAATATCCTGAAACGGTTTCGCTTCGTTCCTACAAACCGAAGCTTATTGGCCATATACTGCAGATCAAGAAGGCGGCCGCGGCGATCGCCGCGGCGAAAAAACCGGTGATCTATGCGGGCGGCGGCGTGATCCTTTCCGGCGCGCATCGCGAGCTTCGCGCGCTAGCCGAAAAAATCAACGCCCCGGTAACGCTCACGCTTATGGGCCTCGGCGGCTTTCCCGGCGACCATCCGCTCTTCATCGGTATGCCGGGCATGCACGGATCGCGCGCCGCTAATGCCGCTCTCCAAGAGACCGACCTGATCATCTCAATTGGCGCTCGGTTTGACGACCGGGTAACCGGCAACGTGGACCACTTCGCTCAGTCGGCGAAGATCATCCACATGGATATCGACCCGTCGGCGATTTCCAAGATCATCAAGGTTGATATTCCGGTGGTAGGCGACGCGAAGCAGATCCTGGGGGAGCTTATTAATTTCGTCGCCAGCAGGTCTCCGGACGAGTGGAACAAACGGATCGATTCCCTCACCGCGGGAGGCATCTTTACCTATAAGCTATCGGAATCCAAAACTGACATCAAACCGCAGTCGGTCATTGAGGCGCTCTATAAATTGACAGAAGGTAAAGCGATCGTGGCGACCGAGGTGGGGCAACACCAAATGTGGACGGCCCAGTATTACAAGTTCGATGAACCGCGGACATTTTTAAGTTCGGGAGGCCTTGGGACCATGGGGTTCGGCCTCCCGGGGGCCATGGGCGCCGCGATGTCCCATCCCGGCAAGGTGGTAGTCGTGGTCGCCGGCGATGGCTCTATTCAGATGAATATCCAGGAACTGGCCACCATTTCACTTAACCGGATCCCGGTCAAGATCGTGATTCTGAACAACGGGTGGCTCGGCATGGTGCGCCAATGGCAGGATCTTTTCTACAGCCGTCGCCGGAGCGCGACTTGCCTGCGCAGGAAGCCAGAGATTTGCGGCGAGTGCGGCGGAGTCAACGGGTGCAAACGCGCTTATGTGCCCGACTTCATCGCGCTCGCGGCAAGTTACGAGATTTCGGCTTTCCGCGCGGAGAATGCCGGCGAGGTCGAGCAGGTGCTCAGGGCAGGACTTGCCGTGGACGGACCGGCGCTCATGGAATTCATGGTGATCGAGGATGAAAACGTTTTTCCGATGGTTCCGGCGGGCAAGCCGCTCGACGCCATCATGCTGGAGGGGTGATGAGCACGCATATCATTTCCTTGCTTGTTGAAAACCGGCACGGCGCTTTGTCGCGCATTGCAAACCTTTTCTCGGGCAGGGGCTACAATATAACGAGTTTGACCGTTGCTGAAACCGAAGACGCCACTGTTTCGCGCATGACTATCGTCGTGGCGGGCGACGAGGGGATTCTCGAACAGATCACAAAACAGCTCAACAAGCTGCTCGATGTGATCAAGGTGATCGATTTCATCGACCGTCCCATTATCGAGAGGGAGCTTCTGCTCATCCGTCTCGATGTTTCAAAGGCGAACCGGCGCGAGATCCTTGACCTGTGCGATATCTTCAAGGCGCGGATCGTGAATGTGACGCCGAAATCGGTGACCGTGGAGCTTGCGGGGCGGTCCTCGAACATCGATGAGTTCGTCGGAATGGTCCGGCCGTTCGGCATCCGGGAGATCGTCCGGTCAGGGGCCATTGCGATTGCCAAGGCAAAGGAATAAACGATATCATTCACCTATTTACAAAGGAGTTAACATGGCATTGATAGATTTCGGAGGCGTCAAGGAGGAAGTTACCACGCGTAAGGAATTTACTCTTGCAAAGGCGCGCAAGGCGCTGAAGAATGAGACCGTTGCCGTGATCGGGTATGGCGTGCAGGGGCCGGCGCAATCGCTGAACATGAAGGATAACGGCATCAAGGTCATCATTGGCCAGGCCAAGGAGTATGCCAGGGACTGGAACCGCGCGGTAAAGGACGGCTGGGTTCCGGGCAAGACGCTGTTTCCGATCGATGAGGCGGTGAAGAGAGGCACCATCATCCAGATGCTCGTATCCGACGCGGCGCAGCGGATCATATGGCCTACGGTGAAGAAGAACCTGAAGTCCGGTGATGCACTTTACTTCTCGCATGGTTTTTCTATTGTCTATAAGGACCAGACCGGCGTGATCCCGCCCAAGGATGTGGACGTCATCATCGTTGCGCCCAAGGGCTCGGGTACCAATGTACGCCGCAACTTTCTTTCCGGCTCAGGGATCAATTCGAGCTTCGGCGTGTATCAGGACGCAACCGGACGGGCGGAAGAGCGTTGCAAAGCGATCGGCATTGCCATCGGCTCCGGCTACCTGTTCCCGACTACTTTCGAGCGCGAGGTGTACAGCGACCTGACCGGCGAGCGCGGCGTGCTCATGGGCGCTCTCGCGGGTGTTATGCAGGCGCAGTACGATGTGCTCCGTGCAAACGGCCACAGCCCGTCCGAGGCGTTCAATGAAACCGTGGAGGAGCTGACCCAGAGCCTGATCCGGCTCGTCGACGAAAACGGCATGGACTGGATGTATTCAAATTGCTCGGTGACCGCGCAGCACGGCGCCCTCAAGTGGCGGCCGATCTTCGCTCAGGCAAACCGGCCGGTGTTCGAGAAGTTGTACAATTCTGTCAAGACCGGCAAGGAGACCGCCGAGGTTATCCGCGATTGCGGCGGCAAGGACTACCAGAAATTCCTGGCCGGCAAGCTGGCGGAGATACACGCGTCCGAGATGTGGAAGGCCGGCGCCGCGGTACGCGCCCTTCGCCCGAAAGCAAAGGCTAAGAAAATCATCAAGGGCGTCAAAGGTATCGGTGGCCGCGGGGAGAACTGAAAAAGGCCATTCTGTTTAATAAGGAGACCACTGAGTGAAACAAGAAAAACTCATCATTTTCGATACCACGCTTCGTGACGGCGAGCAGTCGCTTTCATCGAGCCTCTCTGTCAAGCAGAAGGTACGGATCGCACGGCAGCTCGCGCGGCTGCGCGTCGACGTCATCGAAGCGGGATTCCCGATTTCGTCGCCAGGCGATTTTGAGTCGGTTTCGACCATCGCCCGTGAAATTCAGGGACCCGTGATTTGCGGCCTGGCGCGGCTTGTCGAAAAAGATATTGTTGCCTGCGGTAAGGCGGTAAAACCTGCAAAACGACGAAGGATTCACGTTTTCGTGGGAACCTCGGCGATTCACATGGAAAAGAAGCTCAAGAAGTCCGAAGACGATATTCTTTCCATGGTCAAACAGAGTATCCGCCTGGCGCGCCGCTACGTAGACGATGTCGAATTCTCCCCCGAGGACGCAGGCAGAACCGGCATTGATTTCCTCTGCCGGGTGGTCGAGCATGCCATTCGCTGCGGAGCGAAAACGATCGACATCGCAGATACCGTCGGCTACACGACGCCCGAGCAGTTCGGCGCGATCTTCGACGAATTGTTTAACCGAGTGCCGAATATCGACGACGCGGTCATCTCGGTCCATTGCCATAACGATCTCGGCATGGCGACCGCGAACTCGATCACTGCGGTTGCGCACGGCGCACGCCAGGTCGAATGTGCGGTAAACGGCCTGGGCGAACGCGCCGGCAATGCGGCGCTCGAAGAGGTGGTCATGGGTATCAAGGTGAGGCAGGATCTCTTTCGTGATCTGTCGCTTAATATTGACACAAAAGAGATCATGCGCACGAGCCGGCTGGTCCGCGAAATCTGCAACATGCCGGTGCAGGCGAACAAGGCCATCGTCGGTGCCAACGCGTTTGCGCACTCGTCGGGAATCCACCAGGATGGCGTACTCAAGGCGCCTCAGACCTATGAGATCATGACCCCGGAATCGGTGGGACGCCGGGAAAACCGGATGAACCTCACCAGCCGCTCGGGAAGCCATATGGTGAAGTCGCGGCTTGTCGCGCTCGGGTACAACGCATCGGATTTCGACATTGGCGAGTTTTACCAGCGGTTCATCATACTTGCCGATAAGAAAGGCTCGGTGTACGACGATGACCTTATCGCGCTCATGGAGGCCAAGAACGCCCTTGAGCTCGCCGATCGTTTCGCTCTCGAATATCTCAACGTGTCGAGCGGACTCGGCACCGTGGCCACGGCTACCGCGCGCATAGCGCATGACGGGAAATCCGAGCAAGAGGCGGCAACCGGCGATGGCGCGGTGGATGCAACCACCAAGGCAATCGACCGGATCGTCGGTTTCAAGATCACTATCGAGAACTACCATCTCGAATCGGTGACTGGAGGCCGCGAGGCCCAGGGCAAGGTGACCATTATCGGTCGCGCCGCTGAAGGAGTTTTCGTCGGCACCGGTACAAGTACCGATATCGTGGAAGCCTCCGCCCTCGCGTATATGGATATTGTCAATAAGATCGCGCGGATGAAGAAGTTCCGGAGAAAATTACCGGTGCTGAAGAACCGGGCCGATGATGATCTCTAAAAAGGGATTTATTAAAATTCAGTTCGTGGTTTTATTTGACAGAGGTGAAATCTGGCCGGCTCGCCACGAACGGCATTTTCCCCGGATTCAGCGATTTCCCTTTAAACTTTTAAAGCCCGGTTTAATGGGCAAAAATTGATTTTTTGGCGATGTTCATAAAGGAGAAAAATAATTTTTACCATACAAGCTTAACAAAAGGACGAGGTTCATGAAATCGTACAACATAGCTTTGTTGCCGGGCGACGGCACGGGGCCGGAAGTACTGCGGGAGGGTGTGAAGGTGCTTGACGCAGTAGGGGCAAACTATGACTTCACGTTAAACTATACCGATTACGACTTCGGCGGAGAGCGCTACAAACGTACCGGCGAAACGTTGCCGGACAATGCGATCGCCGAGCTCAGGAAGCACCACGCTATTTTTTTGGGCGCCATTGGCCATCCCGACGTCAAGCCTGGCATCCTGGAACTTGGTATCCTCCTAAAGCTTCGCTTTGCACTCGACCAGTATATCAACCTCCGTCCTGTCAAGCTCTATCCGAACGTCGAAACGCCGTTGCGGGACAAGGGGCCCGAACATATCGATTTCGTGGTAATCAGGGAAAATACCGGCGGCATCTATACCGGCATGGGCGGGGCGACCATGGTCGGGACGCAAAACGAAATAGCCACGCAAATTATGCTCTACTCGCGGCCGGTCGTAGAACGCTGCATCCGCTACGCCTACGATTATACTCGCCGGCGCAATAACCCGAAGAAGACACTGACGCTTGTTCACAAGTGCAATGTGCTTACCTATGTGGGCGACTTATGGGTGCGTACGCACAAGGAGATTGGTGACGCAGAGTACAAGGATATCAAGCAGGATTACAATCACGTTGACGCCTGCACCATGTGGATGGTGAAGAGCCCGGAATTCTACGACGTTATCGTGACCGCGAACCTGTTCGGCGACATCATCACCGACCTCGGGGCAATAATTCAGGGCGGCATGGGCATCGCGGCGGGCGGCAATATCAATCCACAGGGCGTGTCCATGTTCGAGCCGATCGGCGGCAGCGCGCCAAAGTACACCGGCCTCAACGTGATTAACCCATTGGCCGCAATTTGCGCCGGCGGAATGATGCTCGAAACGCTCGGCGAAACCGCGGCGGCGAACGCGATTGACAGGGCAGTGTACGATGCACTCGCATCGGGAAAAATCAAGAGCATGTCGGCGGGGCGCATGGGGATGGGGACGAAGCAAGTGGGAGATTTAATTGCGTCGATGGTGAGATAATATCCAGCATCGCAATGAAAAGGTTTTACTATCAGTTCAAAGGAAGTAGCATTTTTAGGTTTTTCTTACGATCCCTTGAAAAAGCCGCTTTTATTGGATAGCGGCACCCAATTAATGCATTTACTTATGAGCTGATTGGCAAGTACAGGTATAGGACATTGGAAACTCGGAAAGTCGAGAATAGCGCGGAGACAAAAAATATGAAGCACCAACAGCCTACAGTCACGGTGTACGATACCACGCTCCGCGACGGCAACCAGGGGCTCGGCGTCCACCTTTCACTCTCCGACAAGCTGCGGATCACGTCCAAGCTTGACGAGCTCGGCATTCACTACATCGAAGGCGGGTGGCCCAATCCGACCAACGATATTGACACTGGCTATTACCGTGAAGTAAAGAAGCTGAAGCTGTCCGCGAAAATCGCGGCATTCGGCAGTACGCGGCGGCCAGGTATGAGGCCCGATGACGACGAATTCGTCAAGGCCTTGGTCGCGAGCGACGCACCCGTGATCACGATGTTCGGCAAGACCTGGGACTTGCACGTCGAGAAGGTGTTGCGCACCACGCTTAATGAGAACGTTGCCATGATCGGCGAGACGATTGCATTCTGCAAGCGCTATGCCGACGAGGTGATCTATGATGCCGAGCACTTTTTCGACGGTTACCGGGCAAATCCCGACTATGCGATGCAGACGCTTACCGCTGCGCAACAGGCTGGGGCCGGCATAGTTGTCCTGTGTGATACGAACGGCGGCTTGCTTCCGGATGAATTCTTGAAAATCTGGCCAAGGGTGAAGTCCATGGTCGAGTGCAGGCTTGGCATACACGTTCACAACGACTCCGGCTGCGCCGATGCAATCTCTTGTCTTGCGGTTATCGAGGGCGCCGAACAGGTGCAGGGCACCATAAACGGGCTGGGCGAGCGGTGTGGCAATGCCAACCTCTGTACCATCATCCCGGACTTGCAATTAAAAAGGGGAGTGCAGTTCATCTCGGATGAACAGCTGGCGCTCCTGCGGCCGGTCTCCCTCTTTGTCGCCGAGGTGGCAAATCTTATCCCGGCCGTGGGGCAGCCTTACGTGGGCATAGCGGCATTTTCGCACAAGGCGGGCGCGCATGCCGATGCGGTAAGGAAAGTCCGCCAATCATTCGAGCATATCGCGCCGGAAACAGTCGGCAATGCCCGGCAATTCGTGGTGTCGCATCAGGCCGGTTCGAGCACCATGCTCGAAAAACTCGCGACCATTTGCCCGAATCTCGACAAGAAAGATCCGCGCGTGAAAAGGCTCCTGTTTCACATAAAGGAGCTCGAAACCAGCGGGTACCAGTTCGAGGCGGCGGAAGGGTCGTTCGAACTCATCGCGCGGCAGATGCTTGGCCAGTTCACCGAACCGTTCTCGGTGCTTGAATTCCGCGTGATCGAGGAGAAAAGGCAAAATGGCGACGCCTATTCCGAAGCAACGATCAAAGTGCGTGAAAACGAAACCGTTGAACACACGGCGGCCGAGGGCGACGGTCCGGTGAACGCGCTCGATAACGCCCTGCGCAAGGCGCTCGTGAAGCTCTATCCTTCTCTTGCCGAAGTGAAACTGGAGGATTTCAAAGTCCGGGTACTTGACGGTCGCGACGGTACCGGCGCCAAGGTACGGGTGCTCATCGAATCGTCCGACGGCTTCGAGCGCTGGGGAACCGTAGGCGTTTCCACAAACATTATCGAAGCATCGTGGCTTGCGCTCATCGATGCCCTGAAATTCAAACTTATGAAGGAAACGCTGAAGAGCCGGTAGTCGTAGTGGACGGCATAGAACGATTTTCTTTATCTACTGATTATTATCTATTTTTGATATGCAATTATCTATTATACCGATAGGGAGATTAGAACGGTATGGCTCGGCAAATGAATTGGCGGGATCTTGGTTTTCAATATCTGCAAACCGATAGCTACCTGCGAGCGGACTTCACGAATAGCGGCTGGAGTGCACTCAAGGTTTGCACCGACCCGAATATGCCCATCCATATCGCCGCCGCCGCTCTCCATTACGGGCAGGAGTGCTTTGAAGGTCTGAAGGCGTTTACCCGGAAGGACGGTTCCATCGCTCTCTTTCGGCCAATGGAGAATGCGCGACGCATGATACACAGTGCGAAGCGGCTTGTCATGGAACCGGTCCCTGAGGAGCTTTTCCTTGATGCGTGCAAAAAAGTGGTTTCCGGCAATCTCGACTGGATGCCGCCTTATGGCACCGGCGCGTCTCTGTATCTGCGACCTCTCCTGATAGGGTCAAGCCCGCGTGTGGGGATCTCGCCGTCCGATGACTACCTGTTTCTCGTGCTTGCCATGCCGGTGGGCCCTTACTACAAGAACGGATTCTCGCCCGTGGCCGCCATGGTGCAGGAAAAGTATGATCGCGCCGCGCCGCGCGGGGTGGGAAAGGTAAAGACAGGGGGCAACTATGCCGCCGGGCTCCTGGGCGATCTCGAAGCCAAAAAACTTGGGTTCACCATATCGCTTTACCTGGACTCCGGCACGCGCACGCATATCGACGAGTTCGGCACTTCGAACTTCATTGCGATTACAAAGGACAATAAATATGTTACTCCGGAGTCGGACTCCATCCTTACCTCGGTGACCAATAAAAGCCTTCAGCAGTTGGCTGAGGATTTCGGCCTCACGGTCGAGCGCCGGGAAATCAAGCTGGCTGAGCTTGCCGATTTCACCGAGGTCGGTTCGTGCGGTACTGCGGCGGTGATCACGCCAGTGTGCTCGATTACATACAACGACCGCGTCTATACCTTCGGCCGTAAAAACGAGGCCGGTCCGGTTCTGACGCGTCTCTACCGGGAGCTTCTTGCCATACAGTACGGTGAAATCGAAGACCGGCACAGATGGATGGTGAAGGTGTAACCGTAAAAAAAGTCAAATAACAATACAGAACTAAAGATACAGAGGTCCTGTTTCTGAAGAGGAATGGGACTTTTCTTTTTATTACTCCGCGGCTTAATGTGATTATAAAGATGATTTTATGAAAATAGCATGCTATTCTATTACGGCATTTAATTGCTGGAGTTAAAATATATTTATTCAAATTATGACATTGAAAAAGTCCATCACTCCGACAAAAGCGGACAAACCGAAGACCGTGATCATGCAGAGACGCGACCAGAAGGCGCCGGTTATTCTTTGCGCGGTAGTATTATTTCTAATCGTGGTCGTATTTTACCATAAGGTCATTTTCGGAATTGCGAATTTTTGGGAAGATCTCATTTACCAGGAACTGCCGCATAGAATTTTTGCACGGGATTCACTTTCGCATTTTACTTTTCCGTTTTGGAATCCATATACGTTTGCCGGCATGCCTTTTTTTGCTGCTATCCATACCGGTGTATTTTATCCGACAAATCTGTTATTATCTTTTTTGCCGCTTCCCATGGACCAATTCTGGTACGTATTAGAACTGTCCATTATCCTGCATGTTTTCATCGCGGGTATGACAATGTTCTTGTTTTGTCATTATCGCGGACTCTCATACCTGTCTTCGCTTTTTGCCGCAATAAGCTTTATGCTGTGCGGTTTTTTTGTCGTGCATATTATACATTCACTTATGCTGTATATCCTGGCGTGGCTTCCTCTCATTATGCTCTTTTTCCTTCGGGGTATCGAAAATAAACGTCCTGCGGATTTCATCTACGCTGCCATCGTGCTTGGCATCACCATATTTGCCGGACACCCGCAGATTACCTTTTATGAGTTTCTGTTTCTCGGTGCCTTCTGCGCATATTGTCTTTTCGATGTATCAAAAAACCGCCTCTCGCACGGCATATTGCTTCTTGCCGCATTTGTCATAGCCGTCGGCATCGCGATGATCCTGCTCCTTCCTTCAATGGAGCTTTCCCGGCAATCCGCCCGCGTCAATTGGACTTTTCAGATGGCTTCTGAAGGCTCCATGAGCTTTCGCCAGCTGCTGACGTTCTTTATTCCCAAACTGTTCGGGGGTACGACGTCGGACAATCCTTGGCGGCAGGAATTGTCGTTCTGGCTTAAAGATGCCTATCATAGCGGATATTGGACATTCTGGGAGACGACGTTTTATACCGGACTCCCCGTTTTGATCTTCGGCTTGGTGCAATTCGTTAATGTCAGGAAAAGTGTTTTCGCCCGATTTAGCCTTGTCTGGTGCGTATTCAGCCTGTTTATAGCGCTTGGTAATCACTTTCCCCTCTATCGATTGCTTTTTTCATATATACCTGGATTCGGGACGTTCAGAATTCCGGCAAGAATTCTTTTTACCTGGAATCTTCTTCTTCCCTTGCTGGCATCCCTCACAATGGACGAATTGAAAGATGCGAAGAACCGCCGACGCTATCTTCTGCCACTTACGGTTGGCGGAGGGATCTCACTGTTCATTTTTATAGCCGTGTCCAGCGGGTTTCTGGAAAATGTCTGGCCGGAATTTGCCCTTGAAGCGCATAAAATTTACGCGACGAAGCAGTCCTTCTATATGGGAGGAATTCTCTTGCTGAGCGTCCTGGCAACAGCCCTGTTATATGCCTCGTTACTGAAACATCATCTTTATAAAATCGTCATGATGGGCATTCTCTGCATCGACCTGTTCGTGTTCGGAATGGATTATCACATAGTCCAGTATAGTCCATCGGACTATTTTTCGAAAAATCGCCCGTTGGCAGAATTTCTTTCCAAGGAAAATAATGAGACGCTTTTCCGAACAAAAATGAGAGAAGATGGAATAATGTTGCTCGATCGTAATCAAGGCATGATTGACAAGATACAGCTTATGGAAGGATATAACCCCTTGAACCTCTATCTCAAAGACCTTCCGGCGCCGGAACAAACCCGACTCGATCTCTTTAATGTTAAATACGCGATCCGGATCGATAGTGTCAATAGATCGGCAGGTCTTGTGGAAAATCCGTCATTTTTGCCACGGGCGAAAATGTTTTACAAGGCAGTTATCATCCCGGACGATTCGGCGACAAAATTATATCTTGATTCGCCCGATTTCCACTATACCGATGAAGTAGTGCTTCCGGAAAAAACCACGCTTGCGCTTCCCGTTGATACCTTACCGGTAGCTAATAACCTTGCGATTACGACATACGAAAATAATCAGATCGGACTTTCAGTGAAAACGGATAAACCCGGAATCCTCTGGCTGAGCGAAATCTGGTATCCCGCATGGAAAGCAATCGTGGACGGTAAAGAAACGAGGATTTTGCGGGCTGATTACAGCTTTCGGGCGGTAGAAATCGCCGAGGGAAGCCATCGCGTACTATTTGTATATCATTCCAAAGCTTTTACCGCCGGCGCAATAATTTCCATAATTACTGCTATCGGCGCTTTCGGCGTGCTGCTCTTTTTTTTCAGAAAAGGCAAATGCGCGATGAATAGCGTTACGGTAAGGTAAACACAATCAGGCGGTTTCCTGCAAGAGTTCCCTTCGCTCTTTATGGATGGAATCGAGGATCCCGTTGACGAATTTTCCCGATTCATCGAGGCCATAGGTTTTTGCCAGTTCTACCGCCTCATCGATTACCACTTTAAATGGTACATCACTGCAGTAGCAGAGCTCGGCAGTAGCGAGGCGTAGGACATTGCGGTCGAGCGCCGCCATGCGCTTCATTTCCCAGTTTGCCGCATGGCGGGTGATGATCTCGTCGATGGTCGCGAGCGATTCAACAGTTTTCCCGACGAGCTCGGCTGCGTATCGCTTGCTGTCCGGAGCCACAAACCTTAACTCCCCTATACGATCGAGCATGGAGCGCCATTCAGCCATTCCGTCTCCCTCGCAGGCATACAGGGTTTGCAGCGCAAGTTCGCGCGCCTTATGTCTTCTTCTCATCTGACCGCTGTTCGGTTTCTCGCTCATGCGGAATACTGTTTCTATGGTGCCAATGGTTTGCGCCTGTTTCAAAGCGCCTGAAGTTTACCCCACAGGTCGGCCATCTCAATCGCATTCTGAGCGGCATTCCATCCTTTGTTGCCTGCCTTGGCGCCGGCTCGTTCTATGGCTTGGTCGATGGTATCGGTCGTTAAAACGCCGTTGATAATAGGAATATTCTGATCGAGGCTTACCTTTGCGATCCCCTTCGACATCTCAGCCGCAACATAGTCAAAGTGCGGCGTGCCGCCGCGGATGACCGCGCCGAGGCAGATGATGACGTCGAACCGTTTGGCGCCGGCCATCTTCTGCACGGCGATAGGAATCTCAAGTGCGCCGGGAGTCCAGACAATGGTGATACTCTCCCGGTCGGTCTTATGCCGGAGAAGGCAATCAAGCGCACCTTCGAGCAGCTTTTTCGAAATCAATTCGTTGAAACGGCTGATGACGATACCGAATCGCTTTCCTGATCCGTCCAGTAGTCCTTCTATTACGGCTGGCATGCAGTACCTCCTTCGAGTAAGTGTCCGAGTTTTTCTTTTTTTGTGAAAAGGTATCTCGCATTCTCCTTGTTCGGTTCGGTTTCGATGGGCACGCGTTCCACTACCTCAAGGCCATACCCTTCCAGTCCGATGATCTTGCGCGGATTGTTGGTCATGAGACGAATGCTTGTGATGCCGAGATCCGCAAGGATCTGTGCACCGATGCCGTAGTCGCGAAGATCCGGCGCAAAGCCGAGGGATTCATTTGCCTCTACCGTGTCAAGACCCGTGTCCTGCAATGAATAGGCCTTCAGCTTATTGACAAGTCCGATACCCCGCCCCTCCTGGCGCAGGTAAAGAATAACGCCGCCATGCGCGTTGACCATCTGCATGGCGCGATGGAGCTGTTCGCCGCAATCGCATCGGTGCGAGCCGAGAACGTCGCCGGTAAAACACTCCGAATGTACGCGTACGAGCGTAGGAGTACCCGGCGTGATGGCGCCTTTACGAAGAACCAGATGCGTATGGTTTGATAACAGTTCTTCATAAGCAAGAATTTCGAACTCGCCGAAAGCGGTGGGCAGTCGAGTGTCCGCAACGCGCCTGACAAACTTTTCGTGAGCGCGGCGGTAGTTTATGAGTTCGGCGACGGAAACGATTCCAATTGCGTGTTTCGCCGAGAACTTTCGAAGTTGCGGCATGCGGGCCATGGTACCGTCTTCATTCATGATTTCGCAAATGACCCCCGCCGGAAACATCCCGGCGAGTCGTGCGATGTCAACTGCTGCCTCGGTCTGGCCGCACCGGGAAAGAACCCCGCCTTCTTTGCTGCGGAGGGGAAACATATGGCCGGGTTTTACAAAGTCATCCGGCCGCGCCTTCGGGTCGACGAGCTTGCGGATCGTGGTGGCGCGGTCGGCGGCCGAGATGCCAGTCGTGGTGCCGTCACGTGCTTCCACTGAGATGGTGAACCCGGTCCCGAATCGAGAGGTATTATCCGAAACCATCATGGGAATATGGAGCTCATCGAGCCGTTTCCCTTCCATGGCAACGCAGACGAGACCCCGACACTCGCGAACCATGAATGCGATCGATTCCGGCATGCACTTTTCTGCCGCAATTGCAAGATCCCCTTCATTTTCGCGATCTTCGTCATCGACGATGATGACAAATTTCCCCTGTCTGAACTCTTCGATCAGCTGTCGTATGCCGGAAAAATCTTTCAAAATCCGAGCCTTTCCATCTGTTCAAGAAGCGTTTCGCTCTCCACGGTTGGGGCGGTTCTTTGGCTTCTCAGTAGTCGATCGAGATACCGGGCAATGATATCGCATTCAATATTGACCTTATCACCGACGCCCTTGTTCCGCATGGTTGTGGCCGCCATGGTCTGCGGAACAAGCGCTATGGAGATAGTTTTGTCGGCGCTGGTATCGGCAATGGTCAGGCTGATGCCGTCAATCGCAACCGATCCCTTCTTAGCCATGAACCGTCGACACGATTCTGGCACCTCGATTGTTCTACGTCGCCCTGCGTCTTCCATGCGGTCGGCGATGATGGTTCCCACGCCGTCGACGTGTCCAAGCACCATGTGCCCGTCAAAACGCGCCTGCACCGACAAGGGCTGTTCCAGGTTTACCTCGCATCCCCGCTGAATCGTTGCAAGCGTTGTATGCCCGAGTGTTTCGGCCACTGCGGTAAAAAAAAGAGCTGGCCCGCTGGAATTCTCGACGGTCAGGCAAACGCCGTCTACCGCGACCGAACTCCCTCTTGCGGCAATGAGGCGCGTGTCAGCCGGGCGGATGCCGAGAAGAACGGCATTTCCTTTCCGTTCGACGGCAATAACAGTGCCGATGGTTTCAATAAGGCCGGTGAACATCGTCGACTCTCTTACTTTAATTAATAAGCGCTGTGCGAAATCACTCAAAAATACTCAGCAACGGCTGGTGAGAGCAAGGAGGGAGGGACGCGTAACCCGACGGGATACAAAGCCGGAATGTCAAATAATTCCTTTATGAGTTTATTTTCGGAATTCCGGTTACCCCGAAAGCATTGTCCAGTAAAAACATTTGCATATTTTCCAGGTGGATACAATTATTGATGGCCAATCCTTTGGAGAAACGCAACCCATCGAGCCCCTTGCCTATGATTTTATTCCCAAAGAGCAGATAGACCCGGTTGACGAGTCCTGCTTCAAGAAATGAGGAGGCCAGCTGTTGTCCTCCCTCGACGAAGACACTTGTGAGATTGTTTTCAAAAGCCATTTCGGTAAAGGTTTCCAGATGGGCCGATTTCCGGAATTGGCCCGTATACCAGTACTCAAGCCGCGTATCACCGTTGATCTCGATCCGCCGTGCCGTTCGGTCACGGACTACCACGATGCTCTTCGCCGCTCCGGCATGGCGCGTGAACCAGGCGGTTGCGGGAATATTTTTATTGGATGTAAAAATGCAACGAGCCGGGGTGAACCCTCGTCCCATGCGTACGGTCAGCTGCGGATTATC
>JBEKOX010000051.1:0-19924 GCA_049521335.1 Chitinispirillaceae bacterium | reverse complement strand
ATATCTTCTGGCTTCTTATAATCCTTGATTAACTCGTCTACAAGCTCATTACAAATCGCCATTCCATGCTCCTGTGTAGGTGGTTTATTTCATTATACCTCACTTACACAGAATTTCTTACAGGCTCAATTAATTCTATGCGAAACCTCGCCCCATACTTCTTCCATTAATGTTCTTACTTGAAGTTCTGCCCGTATTTTTGTTTTTTGATTTGCTTCAATTATAAAATGAACGCTTGTATACATTGAATCCCTTGATTCGGTTTTTATTCCAAGATCTGAAAATAATTTCGCATATTCATTGTCCCAACAAATAGCTTTTGGACCTTCGATGAGACGGTACTGATGTTCATCTAATATTTCAAGAATAATTTCATTCATTTGTAATATTTGGTCAGTATGCAGATGCAAAATACGTACACCAGCAAGGTCCGTAATTTTATTATAAAGGTTTTTTATTGTTTTTTTATTCATTCGACCTGTATTTTTCGCGTAAATGGCTTTTCTATTCAATTTATCCTTAAGGTGTAACTGGTCTTTCACCCTATATTTTATAAAGTGAATAAAAGGAGCCAATTTTGGGCTTTCGCCCAAGTTTATCACTAATGCTTTAGCAAAACCTTCAAACAAATGACGCTGAGATTGAAAATGGGAGACATAAAAGTCAATTTCACGTAGTTCACTAGAGTTAAGAACAAAATTAGTCATGCTTAACCCTCTTTTTTATTCAATTGCAGTTCTTTTGAACCGAATTTTTGGCTTCGTTAGATTAATAATATTTTGAGCGATTTCATCGAACGCAATCAAGGCCTCATCTTTTAAATATTGTGGACCTGCCTCAACCATGGAAAATGGAACACCTTCTTGTTGGGCTATTTGTACAATTGAGCCAAAATCTTTTACTTGCCCTAACTTTGCATTAGTGGTAGAACTACTTATCAAGCTTTGGTCAACTTCCTTTAAAACACTTATAAGATCGCTATGCATTTTCTTTTGGAGATGACCAAGGTAAAATGCGGGAGTTCGAGCCATTACTCGACCATAAGTTTTAAAACGCTGCGGAATGTATCCAAGAAATGCAGGCTTACCCTTTAATAAGTAAGAGTTATCAGGAGCTAACTCTGTTATAGTTTTCCAATCCAATATCCAAGCTTTTAACGATTGCCCCAATGTTGTAAGAGCCCGGACCGAGAATAAATCGCATGCAACAGGGACAATAAAATAATCACAATCCAGCAATATAGACCTATTTAAAGGTCCTATATTTGGACCTGTATCGTAAATTACATAATCCAATTTATGTTTAGCAATCATATCATTAACTAAAATACTCAAGGCACATGTAGCTTTAAGACCAACAGTTCTGCGTTTAAAACAATCGGTCCAATAATCGGCTAAATTTTGTTCAAAATCTGAAAGTCGAATATCACCAGGTAAGACAAATAAATTATTCACTACGGTTTCAGATGGATCAACATTATTTATTTGCATCCCATCATCAACAAAATTTTTTAATGCTGTCCACACCGTTCTTCCATTTTTACTTTCGGAATTATTTAAGAGATCATTTACAAAATCATCTGGATAAAAATATGATGTTAAATTGCATTGAGGATCAGAATCAACCAAGAGAACACGATTATTTTGTTTTGCCAGTGCTGCTCCAATATTTACTGCCAATGTTGTTTTGCCTACTCCACCCTTATGGTTATAAAGCGTAAAACGAATTGCTTTAGTGCTCATTTTATCACCTTAATCAGTTTTTGAAGATGTGCTTGTTTTCTTCTTGTTGTATCGTCTAGGCCGCATTCGCGCAATAGCTTCTTTCGCTTGACTTTTATCTGGTAATGCTTCAACATATTGTTCACCCATCGCGCTAAGCTGCTTCATTCCAAGAGGAGCCTGGACCAAGAATCCGGATTGGGTCGCATTGTTCACAACATATGTAGCATTTGTGAATTTTCGTTGTGCAGCTTCAGTGTTAAGGTTTGTTATATCTTGAGTTTTAAAATGAATTGTTTCCCGATAATGTGATAAATAATAAGCTAAACATACTGCTCGATCAACATCAGTAAGTGGGTTTTTCTCCATCAAAAATTCTTTTGGGGTTTTGTCTAAATGATCGCCAAAACGTGGTTCTCGTGTGGGTTTAGAATCTTTGATTCTTTGAGGTTGAATTACTCCTACTAAATGGTCGTTGGAATGCAAATCCAGATCAAAAAAGGTTATAACAGTTTTTATAAGTTTCCGGCGAGATTCGGTATCGAGGTTAGATAAAGATTCAATTACCTCCTGAAGAACATCTTTTTCTTTCTTTATAGGAGTTAGAGGGTTGATTGAATTTGATAGTTCTTCCATAACTTAAATTTAATCCTTTCTTTATTGAAAATGATTAAAACATATCTCTCGGGCAATGACTACAAAATAGTTTATTGGCCCATAGGCAAAGCTAAAAGATACTATCTTTTAAATAAATAATCGCATATTCCTTGGAACATTCTTAAGCTCTGATCTCACCCGAAGTTTCCCCCTTGCTGTCTTTACAATCTCTACCAAGGGAGGAATCACCTCTTCTATCGGAGACGGCGCTTCGCCGGTGAGATCAGTCTATGTGGAAACAAATCCTTGTGAACTCAGGTCCTGCCTTTCCCCACAACTCCGTCTGAACTATGATTTTCCTGATTTCCCTGATTTCAAAATCACCGTAATCATAAGAATCATAGAAATCATCGTTCAGACAATAATCAAATTCCCGCCCCGGCCGGGCCGGTCAAATGAACACCGCTGGCGACGTATTAAACACTCCGGCCAATGTCTTTGCCACCGCCTTGCTGATAGCCCGCTGACCGGTTTCGTAATCGCTGACACGGTAGGGTGAAACGCCGATTTTCTTCCCGGTTTCGGCCAGAGTCCATCCCGCCATTTCCCGAAGCGTGCGCAGACTTTTTCCCGGCGTCATGCGGGCGGAAATTTCCTTATGGAGGTCGGTCTTGAACCAATCAACGTATTCATCGCCGTCGTCCAGAATGTAGCTCGCAAATTGCTTTTTTACCGACTGAATCACCCTTGTGGGCGTCCTCGGCTTGAAGCGGATAATCGAAGGCATGGTAATAAATTACTCCATTTCGGGGAAAAAGTCAACAATGGCGAACGATCGAGAAAGAGAGCGTTTCGAGATCGACGACATCGGTGAGGTGCCCTTTAAATTGCCTGAACCATTTCGGCTCCCTTGCGTTTCAGCTTTTCCAGTGCTCTATCCAATTTTGAACGGGACGACGAACCGATCGCGGGAACGATCAACCGGACCTCCAACTTTTTATTCAGCCCCGCCGCCGCCGTGGCCGCGACGCATGCTTCCGCCATGATACCGGCGATATAAACGGTTTTGATGGAATTCCGTTCGACATACTCCGACAACCGCGCATTGCTGAAGGAGCTCGGCTCTGATTTTATAAAATACAGGGAATCCACCCTCTCGATCCTCCCGTCCAACTCGGTCCCCCTTGCTCCTTTTTTACAAACGTTATTCGTGAAGAAATTCATTATCGGGTTCGTCCATTCGTTGCGAACGTAGCAAACGGGAATTCCACGCGATTCCGCCGTTTGAATGGCGCGATTGACGTTCATGATCAGTGACGCGGTTTGTTGCGAATCGACGTGCAGGCCGCCTTTGCCCGGCATGAGCAGGTTGGTCTGCATATCGATCACCAGCAGGATTTGTTTTGATTCTCCGGAACAGGCAATTGCCGAAAAACTCAGCATGATGATAAGAACCATCCTGAATGAGGTTGTCTTTATCTCTTTTGTCCTCATGACTGTCGGATTTGCCTTTGTATAAGGTTCGCATGTTTCGAGTCGATGAACGGCCTCGCCGTGTTTTAATATAACGAAATCCCGTGTCCCGGTCAAACAAATACTTCGTGACCGGGCAACCCCACCCCCTCAAATTCCTCAGCAAACCGTAAAATGATACCAAAATGGTACCATAAATGCTACCAGTTTCCATGGTTCGCGCCGCTGCGGGTTTTGCCGTTTAATCTCCGTTTAAATCCTGTTTAAAGGCTCAATGAACCGCCCCAAAACAGAGAGCTCGGGCTATTCTTAAACGCGGCATGCTGATAAGAATTAAACCATAGCTTAATTTTTCGGTTTAATCGATATTGACCCGCACCTCTTCCGGCAATGCATATCGGCCGCCATGTTCCAAGTCTCTCACATAATGTCCCGAATGCGCGGAATAACCAATTATCAATTTTTCGGACCGCTCGCCAAAGTGTTTATCCAGGCTCATGAGCTCTCGGAGGCTCTCGTTATTGAAGTCGCGGGCTTTAATGGCCTCCCGTATCTTCTCGCGCATTGCGGCGATATCCTCTATTTCCGCGACTCTTTTGAGCCGGTGGCGTTCAAGGATCTCCTCCACCGCGAGGCTTTCACGCGTCTCTATCTGCTCCTGCAGTTGCGCGGCCCAGCGCAAGGCCGTGGTCCTGGAAATGCCGAGCGCAACCGCGATCTTATTGATGGAAAGACCGGTGGCTTTTAAATCGAGGAACTTTTCTTTCATCTCTCTGTTGTACGCCATCGTTGGATCCTTGTTGCAAGTGGAAGCAGGTGCAATCTATTGGGAACACTTTTTTATGAATTACATAAAATATAATTCATACTATGAGAATATATCCATTTATTTATTCGCTTATAGAGAAATTTTTTGAGGTCTGATTTACCATGACTGCCCTGATCTTTTGAGCAATTAATCGTAACCAAAAAAAATCACGCGAAATCCGCGCTGCCCCATCATCGGCATAAGGATGGTAAAATTCTGTCACCGAGGAAGATTTTCACTGCGGCGTTCATGGCATAAGGATTGCTTCTTGCTTTTGAATCAGTGGGATGTGCATCATTGAGAGCCCAATATTATATTATTATGCCTGAGATGGCCAATAGAATGTCAGCATATTGTCTCTTTAAGTAATTCCTGTGGAGGACGAATCTTTCCGGGTCTATTATAACACTACCAATACTTATGAAAGGAGGTGAAGTACGAACGAGGGATCATACTGCTTAATCGATTAGTTACGCGTCGTTACGCGCGAACGCCGGTTGCTTGAGGAGATCGGCGTGGAAGGGTATCAGTATGCGAAGGGGATAGCTGTCGAAAACACAACACCAATTAAGCACACGAGGGAGGAAGTCATGATGCGTAAATTACTATTTTGTTTGTCAATTATTGCGGGAAGCGTGTTCGTCGCGAACGCCGCAGTCGCGGCGACAGGGACGGTGATGGGTAATGTAGCCTCCACCACGGGAACGGTAATCATGGAGGTAGCGGGTGCCGTCGTCACGCTCACGCCGACGGCGGGCGGAACGACCTATCTGGATACCACGAGCGGTACGGGGGCCTATAACTTCCCGGCCGTACCGGCCGGCACCTACGATATTTACGCGGCGGCGACCGGTTACACCACCTCGACGCCGGTGCAGATTACCGTAACGGCAGCCGACACGACCACGGAAAATATCGCCCTGACGCGAATTCCCGGATACACGGTTTCCGGTACGGTGACCAATGCGACGACCGGCGGCGTAGTGGTCGGCGCGCATGTGCTTCTGGAGAACGAACCTGGCGGGGCGGTGGTTGAATCCACGACCACGGTCGCGGGCGGCGCGTATGCGCTCACCGGCGTTGCGGCGGGAACCTATCAGTTGTATGTCACGGATCCCGGGTTTGAACCGTTTACATCAGCCGAGTTCAGGGTTATCGACGCGGATGTTGACAGGCCAGCCATGGCGTTGACCCCCCTGCCGATGGTTTACGGTACGGTGACCAATGCGACGACCGGCGGCGTGGTGGTCGGCGCACTCGTGCGTCTGGAGAATTCGATCACCGGGGCGGTGATTGAATCCACGACCACCATCGCGGCGGGTGCGTATGAGCTCGACAGCGTTAAGGAAGGAAATTACGTGTTGAATGTCTCGGCGACCGGGTATATAACGTTAACGTCGGGCGCGTTTCCGGTTGCCATGGCTAATACTCTTGAGAATGTCACGTTGTCCCCTAAAACCGCAGGGGTAACGATTTCCGGTGGGGTGACCAATGCGACCACCGGCGGCGTGGTGGTCGGCGCGATCGTGCGTTTGCGGGTTGGAGCGACGACCGCGGTGGTTGAATCCACGATCACGGTCGCGGGAGGCGCGTACACCCTCGACAGTGTCCAGGCCGGAGATTACAATTTGAACGTGTCGGCAACCGGGTATGCGACCGGTACGTCGGCCGAGTTCGCGGTTGCCGCCGCGAATCTCGTCAAGAATGTCGCGTTGGCTCCCCTGCCCGTCGTGACGGTTTCCGGTTACATTACCGACTCGTCCACCGGCGCGGTCATTGTCGGCGCAACCGTGCTTCTGGAGAGCGGAACCACCGTGGTTGACTCCACGATGTCGATCGCGAGCGGCGCTTATACGCTTACCGGCGTCACGGCCGGAACGTACAATCTGGTCGTGTCGGCAACCGGGTATGCGACCAAAACGGTAACTGGCCTGGTCGTTGGCGACGTGAATATCACCGGCGAAAACGTCCGGCTCAGAGAGTCGGGCTCGGCCGTTATTCCCGTTGCCGGAACGGGCAGTCTTGCCAAACCGGATTTCAATATTACCGCGACGGGGGTTCTCCATCTGGTGAATTTCACGAGGGCCGGGCTCATCACGATGTTTTCGGTGGATGGGAAACTGGCGTATCGCAGGACTTTTGACGCCCAGGAGAATTCGGTGACCTTGCCGCACGGCATCGTTCACTCCGGGAACGCCTATATCGTTTCCATCTCCCAGGGTAAGTCGATGTATCGCAAGCAGGTTACGCTTTACTAACCTCATTTTTAACGCTCCGCCCCGGCCCGAAGTCGGGGCGGAGCGATTTCTCTCCCGGCGATCATTCCTGAATGTCACCTTTGCAATATCCACTCTTTCCCGGCAAGGAGATACTTTATGGCAATGACAAATCGTGATATCATGGCCGCCGCACGGTCGCAGCTCAAGGGCAAATGGGGAACCGCAATCCTCATCGTTCTCGTCTATCTCCTGATTTTTGTCGGGCTGGGGCTCATCCGGATCGCCGGAATCGTTGCCCACCTGATCCTCACGGGGGCATTCGTGTTCGGCCTCTGTTCTTCGTTCCTCGGGATGGTGAAAGGCAAGGAGGTCACCGTAGGGAATCTCTTCGACGGTTTCTCCTGCTTCGGGAGCAGTTGCGCCGCCTACCTCCTGATACTTTTGTTCACGCTCCTCTGGACCCTCCTCCTCATCGTGCCGGGCGTCATCGCCGCGCTATCCTATGCCATGACTTTTTTCATCCTTTCGGAAAACCGTGAGCTTACCGGCTTGGAAGCGATACGCAGGAGTAAGAAGATGATGATGGGAAATAAAGGGAAACTTTTCTGTCTGGAATGCCGCTTTATCGGATGGGGGCTTCTCTGCATCGTCACGCTCGGGATCGGTTTACTGTGGATCGGACCTTACTATATGACCAGCATGGCGAAGTTCTATGACGACATACGGCAACCTGCGGAGATTCAACCCGTGGCAGCGCCGACGATCGGTCCGCAGATGGCACAATGAGAAAATTTCAATAAATCGGAAACAAATCGATGGCGGAACCAGATCCCCCCCCTTGATCACCCCTTATCAAGGGGGGGATCAAAGGGGGGATTTCTTTGCCTGCGTCGCCTACCCCATCTACCTTTTGGGCAAAATGGCAAAACGCCCGAAGCATTCATTATCTGTCAATGCCTGATCTCAAAACTCTCTTCGCCCGTATCCAGCGGCATTTCGAACCATTGCACTTCAGACACGTGAGAAAGCGGCGCGCCCTTTTCAACCTCTCGCAGAAAGGCCTCAATGGCCTGCTCAGCGCCCTGCGCTTCGAGTTCCACATTGCCATCCGGCAAATTGCGGACCCACCCCGTGATCCCGAACCGCGCGGCCTCGAATCGGACGAAATAGCGGAACCCCACGCCCTGCACCCGTCCCGTGATTGTCGCGCCGATCCGCGTGCGCTTTTCCGATGATGGCGGTTTCACCCCGTCCCTGCCATTGCGCGTCAACGCCGCGAAAAGAAGTTCAGGATAATTGTCAGGAGGACGCTCAGGAGGATGGAGGTGGCGATCGGAAAATAGACCCGGAAGCGGCCCGAGCCGAATTGCAAGTCGCCGGGCAGGCGGAACAGTTGAATTTTATCCGCGAATATGAACGCGACGCCGATGACAATGGCGATCACCCCCGCCAGAATGAGAAACCGCCCTGTTTCGGTCCAGTTCATAAGCTTACCTCCGTGTTCCGGCCGTGTTCCCGGAATTTAATGTTCGGTTCGTTCGTCTTTTTCCGCGTTGTCGAAAATATCCTGCTGTAGCGGCATATGTTTCGGCGGCGTGAGCCCGAAATACCGGTAGGTCTTCGCCGTGACCTCGCGCCCGCGTGAGGTGCGTTTGAGAAAACCGGCCTGAATGAGAAACGGTTCGTACACCTCTTCGATCGTGTCCGGCTCCTCCCCCACCACGACCGCGATGGTATTGACGCCGACCGGCCCGCCGCCGTAGTGCTCGATGATCGCACCGAGAATGCCGCGATCCATTTCGTCAAGTCCGTTCGGGTCAACGCCGAGCATATCGAGCGTCTGTTTGATGACCGGCATGGTGATCCTGCCGTCGCCCTTCACTTCCGCGACGTCGCGGCAGCGCCGGAGCAGCCGGTTGACGATGCGTGGCGTTCCGCGGGCGCGCCTGCCGAGTTCGGCGGCGGCCTCGTCGTCGCAATGCACCTTGAGAAGCGTGGCGGAGCGCAGCACGATCCGTTGCAGCTCGCGGGGAGTATAGTAGTTGAGGCGGCAGATGTAGCCGAACCTGCCGTGCAGCGGCGAGGTGAGCATGCCGGCGCGCGTGGTGGCGCCGACCAGCGTAAACGGCTTGAGCGTGAGCCGGATCGAGCGGGACGCCGGTCCTTCACCGATCGTAATATCGAAGACGAAGTCCTCCATGGCGGGGTAGAGCGACTCCTCGACCACGCGGTTCAACCGGTGAATTTCGTCTATGAAAAGGATCTCCCGCTCGGCGAGATTGGTCAGGTTGCCGGCGAGGTCCCCTTTCTTTTCGAGCACCGGCCCCGAGGTGGTGAGAATGGCGACCCCGAGTTCATTGGCGAGGATGCGGGAGAGGGTGGTTTTGCCGAGTCCGGGCGGACCGCAGAAGAGGATATGGTCGAGCGCTTCACCCCGCCGGCGCGCCGCCTCGACAAAGACGCCGAGGTTCTCCTTGATCGCCTCCTGGCCGATGAAATCGGAAAAACGCTCGGGTCGCAGGGTTGCGTCGAGGCGTTCCTCCTCCTCCTGCCGCCTGCCGGAAACGATTCGATCCGATTGGTCCATTTTTCCCCTTAAATGACCTGCAACGCTTTCCTGATCCACTCCTCGACCGGCATCTCCTTGTCGCCCGCAACCTGACGGACCCGCTCGATCGCCCGCGTCACCTGCTTTTCGTTGTACCCGAGCGCGAGGAGCGCCTCGCCCGCCTCGCGGCCGGCATCGCGCGCCGCGGCACGGGGCCGTCCGCCGGGCATATCGCCCGCCGCCTCGCCGGTCTCAAAGGATCCGGTCGTGAGCTTGCCGCGAAGCTCCAGGATGAGCCGCTCCGCGGTTTTCGCGCCAACCCCGGGAATTTTCGTGAGCCGCGAGGGGTCGCCGAGCGCAAGGCATTTCACGAGATCCTCGGGCGATATCTTCGACAGGATGCCGATGGCGGTCTTGGGACCGATGGAGCTGACGCCGATCAGCTGCCTGAAGATCTCCCGTTCGGCCCTGGTCAGAAAGCCGTAAAGTTTCTGGGTATCTTCACGCACATGAAAGTGCGTGAAAAGCTTCGCCTCCTCGCCCACCGGCGGCAGTTTTTCGTAGGTGGAAAGGGTGATGAGCAGTTCATAGCCCACCCCGTTCGCCTCGAGGGAGGCCATGGTCAGCTCCTTCTCGGCCACGATGCCCCGGATAAAATCGATCATGGACCCGCCTGCGGTTGCGCCCTGCCGCCACGGGCCTCGCGGGCGATCGAACGCGAGCCGCTATGGTAAAAATCGCATACCGCAACGCCGAGCGCGTCGAAGGCGTCGCTCGGCTTCGCCGCCGCGCCGAGGGAGAGGATCATGCGGATCATGTATTCCACCTGGGATTTTTCCGCGCCGCCGTTGCCGGTGATCGCCTTCTTTATCGTGCGCGGCGAATACTCCGCGATGGCGGCCCCGGCCCTGGCAGCCGCGAGCATGAGCACGCCGCGGGCATGGCCGAGCAGCAGCGTCGTATGAACGTTCTTGGCGTAGAATGCCTGCTCGATGGCCACCCGCTGGGGTCGGTAGCGCGCCAGATACCCTTCGATTCCGTCGTAAATAGCAAGGAGCCGCTCGCTGAGCGGCGCTTCGGCTTTCGTCGTAATGACTCCCCAGTCGACCCGCGATACCCCGTTGTTGCACGCTTCGATCACGCCGAAGCCCGTGGTCGCCGTTCCCGGGTCGATACCGAAGATGATCATGGCGGGCCTGGCGACTACTCTTTCCCCAGCTTCGCCATGGTCTCTTCGCTCATGTCGAAATTGCTGTACACATGCTGCGTATCGTCAAGTTCGTCGATCGCATCGAGCAGTCGCAGCACCTTTGCGGCGTTTTCGCCCTCGAGAGTCACCGGGGTGTCGGCGAGTTTCGTGATTTCGGCCGACGACGCCTTTACATCAGCTTTTTCGATCGCCTGGCGGACCGCTTCGAACGCATCGGGGGCCGTGATTATTTCGAACTCATCACCCTGCAGCGACAGGTCTTCGGCGCCCGCTTCGAGCGCAATCTCCAGGAGCGGTTCTTCGGCCATGGCCTCCTTCGGAACGCGGATGACGCCTTTGGATTTGAACATCCAGGCGACGGAGTTGGTCTGGCCGAGATTGCCCCCATGCTTGGTAAGCGCGTGACGCACTTCCGCGACGGTCCGGTTACGGTTATCGGTCAGGCATTCGATCATGATCGCGATCCCGCCGGGTCCGTACCCTTCGAAGATTATTTCCTCGTAGGACACCCCTTCGAGCTGACCGGTTCCCTTCTGGATCGCATTGTCAATATTCTTGCCCGGCATATTGGCCGTGCGCGCGCTCGTCACCGCGGAGCGCAGACGCGGGTTGCCTTCGATGTCGCCGCCGCCCATGCGCGCGGCAACGGTTATTTCCCTGATAAGCCGGTTGAACAGCTTGCCGCGTGCGGCATCGGCTTTGCCCTTGGAGCGCTTGATCGTCGCCCACTTGGAATGTCCTGACATGCAAACCTCGCTTTCGATATTCGCTTCAAATCCGGTATCGCCCCGGGGAGGGGCGCTGACGCGTCACCGTGGTCCTGACGCAACGGTCGTCCCGCCGCTGCCGCGGCAAGGGAACGTCCGGAGGATGGTAGAGCGCCCCGATGGCGATTCCCGCTTTCTCCCACTGGCTTTTCATGCGGCAACCGGAACGATGTATGGTTTTGTCAGTCTATCCAGGGCAATAGGTTCGATCGAAGGCGCTTCGGAGCCGAGGAAAAGGGAGGATAGTTCCTTGAATCGCGGGGTACGGTCGGTCACGAGAAACCGGCTTGCCGCAAGTCCTCCAGCCTTTTCGGATGAAAAGCCGTCGAGCGACTTCAAAATGTCGAACACTTCCAGCGCGGTCCAGACCGCGCTGTCGAGCAGGTGCGTCCGCGTTCCCACCATCTCCTGGATGGCCTGCATGAGCAGGGGATAGTGCGTGCACCCGAGAATGATGCAATCGACGCCGGAGTCAAGGACTTCGGCAAGATAATATTGGACAGCGTGGCGCGTGATCTCGTGGTCAAGAAGCCCCTCCTCGACGAGCGGTACGAAGAGGGGACACGCCGTGCCGTACACTTTGATCGCAGGGTCAAACGCATGGATCGCGCGGGTATAGGCGCCGACGCGGATCGTCGCCGCGGTCCCGATGACGCCGACCTTACGCACCGCGGTCCGCCGGACCGCCGCCCGCGCTCCGGGCACCACCACGCCGATCACGGGAATGTCCTTGCTGTTTGCGGCGATGAAATCGAGCGCCACGGACGAAACCGTATTGCATGCCACGACGAGCAGTTTGACGTCGAGGTCAATTAAAAAACGCGCATCCTCGCTGCCGAAGGTTCTGATGGTCTCCTCGGATCGGTTGCCGTACGGGCATCGCGCGGTATCGCCCAGGTAGATGATCTTCTCCCCGGGCATGAGCCTGAAGAGTTCGCGAGCCACGGTGAGGCCGCCGAGTCCGGAATCAAAAACGCCGATAGGCCGTGAATCGCTCATAATCCCTATTCATATTTCGTCTTGAAGTTGAGGATCGCGTTGCAGATCGCCTCGGCCATGGTCCGCTGGAACGACCGGTCCGTGAGAAATTTTTCGTCCGACGGATTGGAAACGAACCCGGTTTCGATCAGGACCGACGGCATGTAGGCGCCGTTGAGCACCCAGAAATTCGCCTGTCCTATCCCTTCCTGCAACCTGCAGATCTTTCTGCCGAACCGGGCTCCAAATTGCCGGTCAAGCAAAATACTGAACTCCTGGCTCTCGCGCAAGTACTCATTGCCGGCCAGATCGCTGAGAACATTTTTCAATTCATTGGAATTGCGCGACGTTTCCAGCTCGACCACCGCGTTTTCGCGCATGGCCACCAGCTTGTCGGCCTCGTTTTTCGCCTCGGAAAGAAAATAGACTTTATACCCCTTCGCCATCTCCCTGTTTTTCTGCGACCCCGGCATGGAATTGGCATGGATGCTGATGAAGAGATCGGCCTTCCAGCGGTTCGCCATGGTCGTCCGCTCGGCGAGGTCGACGAATTTATCGGTTTGACGGGTGAGATATACCGTGAGGTCTCCCTTTTTTTCAAGCAAATCCCGAAGGAGAAGGGCTATGGAAAGCGTGATGTTTTTTTCCATCACCCCTCCCGGCCCCAGGGCGCCCGGATCGTAACCGCCATGCCCGGGATCGATGACCACGGTACGGATGCCGCCTGCCGCCGCGTCTTCCGACGACGGGTCGTCTCCCGCGAGTGCGCCGGCCGCGATCGCCAACAGTAGAAACGCCCATGGTATCTTCATGCCCGGTTTCGAAGGTTCCTCAGCTGCGCAAGCCTGCGCTTTGACTCTTCGGTCGCTATTTTCTGGCGTTTATCGTATTTCTTCAAGCCGCGACAGAGCCCCAACTCGATTTTCACCCATTGGTTTTTGAAGTACAGCGAAAGCGGAATCAGCGTCAGCTTCTTGCGATCCACCTCGGCGGAAAGCCGGAGTATTTCCTTCCGATGAAGCAACAACCGCCGCTTTCGCAAGGGGTCCGGCGCATACATCCCCTGCCGTTCATAGGGGGTGATGTGCAGGTTATTGATGAACATCTCACCCGCATGGCACTGCGCGTACGCTTCGACGATGGTGATTTTTCCCGCCCGGATCGACTTCACTTCCGCGCCGGTAAGGCTGATCCCGGTTTCCACCTTTTCAAGGACCTCGTAGTCATGATACGCCTTCCGGTTATTCGCCACGATTTTCATCGAAGCAAAAAATACGTACTGCTTCGAAGCATGGGCAATGAAGCTTCAGCCGTCGCCCGTCGCCCCCTCCCGGCGCCACCTTATTATTATATTCTTGAATGTGCGGAAAAAATCTGAAACACCATGCTATTATTCTTAAAAACGCCTTTACCGCATAACGGTACGCATTCACCGTGAAAGCGTGCATTTCAGGCACTCAACTACTGACGTCCAAGGGGAGGAACCAACCGCATGGCTGATTGTATCTTCTGCAAAATCATAGCTAAACAGATTCCTGTGTCCCCGGTTTACGACAACGCTGCCGCTATTGTCATCCGTGATAATAACCCCCAGGCGCCGGTACATCTTCTGGCAATGCCAAAAAAACACTATGCAGGCATCCATGAGGTGCCGCCCGCCGAAGCCTCCCTTTTTTCCGACCTCTTTGCCGTAATCGGCAAGGCGGTGGAGCTCGAAAACCTGAAAGAGTACGGGTATCGACTCGTGGTCAACTTCGGCGAAAAAACCGGGCAATCGGTGCCGCATATCCATGTACATATTTTAAGCGGCCGCCCCATGCACTGGCCCCCGGGCTGACCGCCCCGGACCGCACGGCCCTTGCGTGAACTATTCGTCAACGTCGTTCCCGCTGTCGCACAGCGTAGGGGGCGGACGCGCCTATTGCATCTGCTTCCGTAAAAACGTCGGAATATCCGTATCGTTCTCGTACTGGGTCAAGACCGTACTCCGGTCGCTATGCGCGCGCTGCTCGCCCCGGCGCTTCCCCTCCGGCAGCAGGAATGGCGGAACAAACGGGAGGGTGTGTTCGGGCAGCGTCTGCGTCGTCGCGGGAGCCGCTGAATCGGCCGTTGTTCGCGCGGTCTCCACTTCCGCCGCCCCGCCCCGTTCCCGGGATACAGGCCCGAACTCCTCGGCTCTCTCATGGCGCAAGGGAAACTGGAGCGGCATGCTGATCTGCTCCGCGCTCTTTTCCGTCTCGTTCTTGACACCGGGCACGTTGAGCATCATCGCACGTTCATCGCGCTTTTTCCCCATGCTCTGTTCGTTGAACCCGGTCGCGATCACGGTGACGCGGATTTTCCCGTTCATGGTCGGATCGGAAACCGCGCCGAAAATGATGTTGGTCTCCCCGTCGTCGCCGACCGCCTCGTTCACCATGCGCGTCGCTTCCGAAACGTCGTAGAGGGTCATATCGGCCCCGCCGGTGACATTGATGAGGATGCCCTTGGCCCCCGCGATCGAGATATCGTCGAGGAGCGGATTATGTATCGCGGCCTCGGCGGCGCACGTCGCCCGCGTCGCGGCGTCGCCGTCGGAGCAGCCGGTGCCCATGAGCGCTTCGCCCATGCTGCTCATGATGGTTTTGACATCGGCGAAATCAAGGTTGACAAGACCGTGCACGGCGATGAGGTCGGATATACCCTTTGTCGCCTGGTACAGAACGTCGTCGGCGGTTTTGAACGCGTCGATGAGCGTCGTCGTATTGTCGACAATGGTCAGAAGTTTCTGGTTGGGAATGAGGATGATGGTATCGATGGCCTTGTTCAACTCCTCGATGCCGCGCTTCGCGTTCCGGTCCCTGATCTTGCCTTCAAAGAGGAACGGACGGGTGACGATCGCCACGGTCAGGATGCCCAGCTCGCGGGCGATCTGCGCGACCACCGGGGCGCCGCCCGTGCCGGTGCCGCCCCCCATGCCCGCCGTGATGAAGATCATGTCCGCGCCACCGATCGCCGTGGCGATCTTGTCCCGATCCTCCTCCATGGCCTGCCGGCCGATGTCGGGATTGGCTCCCGCGCCGAGTCCCTTGGTGATCCGTTCGCCGATCTGGATCCGGTGCGGCGCCCGGTTATTGTCAAGCGCCATGGCGTCCGTGTTGACGGAAATGAATTCGACGCCGGCGAGCCCCGCGTCGACCATGCGGTTCACCGCGTTGCCTCCCGCGCCGCCGACCCCGATCACCTTCATCTTCGCTACCGTCGCGAACTGCTCCTCAATCTGAAAATTCATCACGACCTCCCGGAAAAAGTAGTGTGGCGTGTATTGACAAATACATTGTATGCCGTTGTGAACCGCGCGTTAAAAGAAATCCTTCACCCACGATTGCATTCTGTCGAGAATCCGCTTGAACGAGTCGTCCCCGCCGGGAGATCTGGCGCCCCTCCCCCTGCCTTTACCCGACTGTTTTTTGTTCAACTGCTCGATTCCGTACAGGCAGAGGCCGACGCCGGTGGCGTGGATCGGGGTCCTGGCCGCCTCGGTAAGCCCGCCGAATCCGGCGGGCACGCCGATCTTGACCGGCAGTTCCAGCACCTTCTCCGCGAGTTCCTTGATGCCGTCCATGAGCGCCGCGCCGCCCGTCAGCACGATGCCGGCGCCGAGCATGTCGCAGAATTCGGTCTTCCTGATCTCGCGCAAGACAAGTGAGAGGATCTCCTCGATCCGCGGTTCGATGATGGAAGCCAGGACCGCGCGCGATACTTCGCGCTGTTCCCGGCCGCCCACGCCCGGTACGCTGATGAAATCGGTACCCTTGACCAGTGCGGAATAGGCGCAGCCGTACTGTTTTTTTATCTCCTCGGCCCGTTCAATCGGGGTGCGGATGCCGATGGCGATGTCGCTCGTCACATTTTTGCCGCCGAGCCCGATGACCGCGGTATGGCGGATGCTTTCATCGAAGTAAATCGCCACATCGGTCGTGCCGCCGCCCATGTCGATGAGCGCGACGCCGAGTTCCTTTTCATCCATGTCGAGCGTCGCATAGCATGAAGCAAGCGGTTCGAGGACGAGATCGATCACCTTCAGGCCGGCCTTGTTTACGCTGCGGTAAATGTTCTGGGCGCTCGTCACCGCGCCGGTAATGATGTGGACCTGCGTTTCGAGGCGGACGCCGCAGATGCCGACCGGGTCCTTGATGCCCTTCTGGTCGTCAACCACGAACTCCTGCGGAATCACGTGCAGGATCTCCCGGTCCATGGGGATGGAAACCGCTTTCGCGGCATCGACGGCCCTGATCACGTCTATTTCAGAAATCTCATTCTGCGGCCGCGAGATGGCGACCACGCCGCGGCTGTTGATGGCGCGGATATGGTCGCCCGCGATGCCGACCCATACGGCGTCGACATCGATCCCCGCCATGAGTTCCGCCTCCTCGACCGCCTTCTGGATCGACTGCACGGTTTTATCGATATTGACCACCACGCCCTTGCGCAGTCCATCGGACCGGCTCACGCCGACGCCGATGATTTTCGGCTCGGCTCCGGCCGAAACATCACAGATGATGCAGGCGATTTTGGTGGTGCCGATGTCCAGCCCGGCGATGATATTATGTTTCATGAGCGCTGCCTCCCCAACGATTGAATAGCTATCCCTTTTGTCGCGCCTTTTCCGCGCCTTCGCTGGCGCTCCCCCCGGCAGTTATAAAGGCGAGATTGCGGCACGAAAGATCGATCCGGGACGGAAAACCCGAATCGCTCTGCACCGAGGGCAGGAGCTGAACAAGCCGCTCCAGGCAATTTTCAAGGTTATTCCCGTCGAGCGCGATCTCGGTCCGACTCCCTTCGAACCACATGGTCGCCGCTCCATGGGGCCCGAAGCAGACCTGCGTCACGCGGGAAGCGATCCGCGGATCGAACGCGGCGAGACCGCGGAAAAACCGGTTCATTCTTTCGCGATCATCATGAGTCAAATACCGCAATCCCGATCCCGCGGAATCGCGCAGGCCCGACACCAGCGGCAGGCGCTGCGCGACGCCCGGATCAAAAGGGATATACGTTCCAGCGGTATCGACAAAGCAGACCGCAGCCTTCGCCACGATCGCCACTGGTTTCCTTTCGGTAATGATCGCGGTGACGACGCCCTCACGCGGCCCGCATAATTTCGCCTCCGCGATCCACGGGCTCACCCGGCGAAACCCCTTCATAAACTTTTCGTTCATCGTTGAAAACGGCATCGGGAAACGGAAACCGAGACGGCCCATGATCTGCCCGGCCGTGACATGCCCGCCGCCGGCCACCGTCATGGTCGTCACGATTGAGGTGTGCGGCTTCAAAAAATGCTCGGCGAACAACCCGATGCGAACGACACGGGCGGGGTACAGAACGGCTGCGCCGACTATCGCGCCCGCGAGTATCGCCGCGGCGACCGCCGCGACGCGGCCCCTGATGCGACGCGTTGCGGATCGTTCGAAACGCCGCTTCCTATTGTTGGCTCCGATGCGCTTAGCCATGCCGCAACGCCTCCAGAATGGGTCGCGCCGTCTCGGTGATATCGCCCGCTCCCATGAGCACCACGGCCTCACCGTCGGCGGCATGCGCGACGACGGCCGCGACGATATCGGCCGCCTTCGGGCAGTAGTAAGCATCGGCCCTGCCGAGCATACGCAACTTTTCCACGATGGCCTCGGCGGTGACGCCTGAAATCGGCTCTTCACGTGCGGGATAAATCGCGGTGACGATCACGCGGTCGGCCTTGGCGAGACTCCGGGCGAAATCGTCGAGAAAATCCCGCGTCCGGGTAAAGAGGTGCGGCTGAAAAACCGCCGTGATCCGCGAATAGCCGCCGCTCCGCACCGCCTCGAGCGTTGCCGCGATTTCGCGGGGATGGTGCGCATAGTCGTCGATGACCGTCACGTTCCGCTCGCGGCCGACCGTTTCAAGACGCCGCTTCACGCCGCCGAACTCTCCGAGCGCCTTGCCGATGCAATCGAAGGGAACGCCCATCTCCATGGCGACGGCAACGGCTCCCGTGGCGTTTACCGCGTTATGGATGCCGGGAATGCCGAGCGCGACCCTGCCGAGTCGGGTAACGCCGTGAAAGACGTCGAACGAGGTGGTGGCGCCGGTGAACTCGATGGCGCGGGCCGAATAGTCCGCGCCCGGCGAACTTCCATAGGTGACAAACGAGCAGGTAAGCCGCGGCAGTATGTCGCGCACGCCCGCATCGTCGATGCAACAGACCAGTTCGCCGTAGAAAGGAAGGTGCGCCGCGAAAGCCGTGAACGCGCGTCGTATGTCTTCCAGATCGGTAAAGCAGTCGAGATGGTCCGTATCGATATTCGTGATGAGCGCCATGGTCGGATACATGGCCAGGAACGAGCGGTCGAACTCATCGGCTTCCGCCACCATGATCGAGCCGTTCCCGATGACGAGCGGCGCATTTTCGCGGAGCAGCGTGCCGCCCACCAGAATGGTGGGATCAAGATTCGCTTCGGTCAAAATGGCGCCGACGAGCGACGTGGTCGTGGTTTTTCCATGCGTGCCCGCTACACAGATCGTGGAAAACGTGCGCATGAGTTCTCCCAGCGCCTCGGCGCGGCGGAGTTCGGCGATGCCGTGCTCGCGGGCGTAAATCCGTTCGGGATTGTCGGCCCGGATCGCGCTCGAATAGACGAGCAGGTCGGCATCCTTGACAAGACGAGGCTCATGCCCGGTCTGGACCTGGATCCCCATCCGTTCGAGGCGCTCGACGGCCGCCGAGACGGCGCGATCGCTGCCCGTGACGCGATGGCCGTAGTGGCGGAGCAGTTCGGCGAGTCCGCTCATGCCCGCGCCGCCGATTCCCGCGCAATGGATGCGTTTCTTAAAATGCCGCACGGTTTCCCCTTCCCTTCGCCACCGTCACCCGGCCGTTCGACCTGCTCGATATGTTGAGAACGACGCCCATGCTGGCCATGGTGAAAATGAGGCTCATGCCGCCATAACTGAGGAACGGCATGGGAACGCCGGTCGTCGGAATGAGTCCGCTGGCGACGCTTGCATTGACTATTGCATATATCGCGATCGCCGCCGAAAATCCGAAGGCCATGATCTGTCCCATGCGATCGGGCGCCCTGAAGGCGACGCGCATGCCGCGATAGACGATGAACGCGAGAACCGCCCCGATGGCGAGAAGCCCGATGAATCCGATCTCTTCGCCGAGAATCGACACGATAAAGTCGGTGTGCGGCTCCGGCAGGTAGAAGAATTTCTGTTCTCCCTTGCCCAGGCCCACCCCGAACAGGCCGCCGTTGCCGAGACCGACGAGCGACTGGAATGACTGATAGCCGATATCATGCTGGTGGCCGGAACGGTCGAGGAAACCTGTCAGCCGCCTGAGACGGTAGGGCGCGACGAGCACCAGGATCACCGCCGCCGGGATCGCCGACAGGACGATGGCGCCCAGGTGCAGGAGGTTGGCGCCCGAAACGAAAAGGATCGCCAGCGCGATTCCGACCATGATGGCCGCGGTCGAAAAATTCGGCTCAACGAGGACCAGGACGCACATGACGCCGACGACCGCCAAAAGCTTAACCACCATTGTCAACCGCCGTATTTCGCCCCCGGCCTCCTCGCATTTACGGGC
>JBEKOX010000050.1:0-20969 GCA_049521335.1 Chitinispirillaceae bacterium | reverse complement strand
TCGTGACGCAGAAGGGCGCGAGAACCATGGCGCTCAACCCTAAAACGCACTACCTGTATCTGCCGGCAGCGGAATACGGCGCGGCTCCGGCGCCCACGGCGGAACACCCGGAACCTCGCGCGCCGATCAAGCCCGGGAGCTTTGTGGTGCTTGAGGTTGCCCCGGTCGGCAGGTAGAACCGACCTGCGGCGGATGCCGAGTTCTTTTCCGGAGGCAACGGATTGAAAAGACAGCGGGATTCCGGAAGGATTGAAGATCGGGCGATTGAACGTTACCTTGGCGCGAAAAAAATGCAAATTATCATAGACCTCCCGACAAGGCGGCCGGTCCGTGATGATCGCAGCCAATCCTATTTGCGCAGCGCCGCCAATTTCCTGAACAAGTCAGTTTCCTGTTCAGTGAGATGATCGGGCAGTTGAATTTCCACCGTCATGAACAAATCTCCAAATACATTTTTCTGGCCCGCAACCGGCATGCCGAGTCCGCGAAGCCTGAGCACCTTAAGATTGGGCGTTTCCTTCGGAATATCGACTTTTACGGCGCCTTTCAGGGTCTTGACCAGAGCCTTTCCGCCCAGCACCGCGGTATATAATTCGACGGGAAGTTTACGGTTGAGATCGTTCCCCTTGCGGTGGAATTCAGGATGCGGCGCAATCTTGACCGTGAGGTAGAGATCGCCCTTGGGACCTCCATTTATTCCATCCATCCCTTTTTCCGGGATCCGCAATACCTGATCGTTGGCGATGCCGGGCGGAATCGTTACTTTGATCTTCTGGCCATCGAGCAGAATAAGTCGCACGGCGCCATGATAAGCTTCTTCCAGGGTGACCGTTGTATCCGCGTTGAGGTCGTCACCCTTGAAGACGGCGCTTCGACCCTGCTTTCTTCCGCCGCGCCGCCCGAACAGTAATTCAAACAGATCGATGTCGTCGCCCGAGGCGAACATCGATTCGAATTCTTCCGGGTTCACCCCCTGCTTCCGGGCGCCGCCGGAGGCCGCATATTTCGACCAGTCAAACCCTCCCGGCTGCGCGCCGGACTCTTCGTACTGTTTGAAATCCGCGCCGAACTGGTCGTACTTCTTCCGTTTTTCCGGATCGCTGAGCACCTGGTGCGCATCGTTGATCTCCAGGAACTTCTCGTTGGCCGCCTTGTCTCCCCTGGTCTTGTCAGGATGATACTTGACGGCGAGTTTGCGATATGCCCTTTTGATCTCTTCGGTGGTCGCCGTTTGAGGAACGCCTAATATTTTGTAATAGTCTTTGTAGTTCATTGAGTATTTACAAAAGGTTATGGTCGCGCTGTCAGAGCCGTTTGCGGATGGATTCCAATTCCAGCCGACGTTTCCCGGTGATTGCGGGGTACGCCATCTGAAGTTCATTCAAGGCATCAAGCGCGATTTTTGAAACGATCAACCGGGCATTCTCCTTATCGTCGGCGGGAACGACGTACCAGGGCGCATGATGGGCGCTTGTCGCATTCAGGCACGCCTCATACGCCTTCATGTACTCTTTCCAGTACTTTCTCTCGTTAAAATCAGCCAGGCTGAATTTCCAGTTCTTGTCGGGTTCATCAATGCGTTCGAGAAATCGCTTTCGCTGCTCCTCCTTCGACAGGTGCAGAAAGATCTTGATGATCCGCGTGCCGTTACGGTGGAGATGCTCCTCCAGGTCCACGATGGAACGATAGCGCTCCTCCCAGATGGCCTTTTCGTCGAGCTCTTTATCCGGAAGCCCCTGGCCGCGGAGAATCTCCGGATGCACGCGAACGATGAGCACCTCTTCGTAGTAGGAGCGGTTGAAAATGCCGATTCGCCCGCGCTCCGGCAGGCGTCGGGTGGTGCGCCAGAGAAAATCGTGCTTCATCTCCTCGGCGCTCGGCTGTTTAAAGCTGCAAACCTCGCAGCCTTGCGGGTTGACCCCGGACATGACGTGACGGATGACGCCGTCCTTGCCGGCGGCATCCATACCCTGAAAAATCAACAGCACGGCATAACGGCCGCTTGCGTAAAGAAGGCGCTGCCGCGAACTCAACGCCGCGACGTGCTCATTAATGAGTTTTTGATACTGCTCCTTCGAGTCGTACAAGGGCTTCACCATCGTCGGCCACTCTTTGAGTTTGACCTTTTCTCCGGGCCGCACCCGGAATTTTTTTCCATTGATATTCATCTTTATCCTTTCGACCTGCCTGTCGCATCAAATTCCATCGTTTTGTTGTGTAGATTTATTTTTGCGAATCTCCCGCTCAGCCGCTTCCCAATCCTGAACCGCATGACCTTCCCGGCGGCCTTCCTGCTCGTATAGTTCATAGGCCCGCCCGGCGATCTGCGGCGTCAAATCGGAGGGAGTCCCGGTTTTGACCGGATCGAAAATCCGATACGCCAGCAGCTTCACGCGGTCACTCACGAGCGCCCATAGCAGCGCATATCCCCATACAAATCCGGCCCAACCCCAGCCGAGGGGTGTCATGAGGAACCCATAAACAGCAATAAACGTCGCTATGATTTGTGTGCCGAACACGGCTATCCATAAAATCCGGGCCGGGCGGATGGACCAGAACGGACCGCGCGTTCGGGTAAGGAAGATCGTCAAATGTCCCGCCACGGATAGCATCAGATACATCATCGGCTGGAGATGCTTGTGATCGAGGTGAAAAACGCGGTCGCCAAGGAAGAACAGGCCAAACGATGCTACGGGACCAATAACGCCCAGCACGGTGGCGATCCCCAGCACCATGCGCATGTTCCAGGACTCGGGCTGGTTCTTGTAATGAACGTTGTCATAGGCAATGGACAGAATGGCGCCGTCGTTGAGAAGCGCCAGCATCACGATCATCACCGCCGTCAATGGATAAAAGTTAAACACCAGGATCGCCAGCGTCATGAAAAGCAGCACGCGCAGCGTCTCGGCGATGCGGTAGATGGCATAGCTGTTCATCCGCTGGAAAATCTTCCGGCTCTCCTTGATCGCGTCAATGATTACCGACAGACCGGGCTTCAAAAGCACGATGGCTGCCGCGGCCCGCGCCGCGTCGGTCGCACCGGAAACGGCGATGCCGCAATCGGCCTTCTTCAGCGCGGGGGCGTCGTTCACCCCGTCACCCGTCATGCCGACGATGTGACCGAGTTTTTGCAGGACATCCACAATGTGGAACTTGTGTTCGGGATACACCTGGGCAAAACCGTCCGCCTTCTCGATGGACTTAGCCATCTCAACGCTCTCTTGCTTTTTGACATCGCCCAGGCCTCCGGCATCAAGGATATTTGCGCCCATGTCCAGTTTTTTTGCGGTTTCCTGCGCAATGGCCAATGCGTCGCCGGTCACCATCTTGACATTTACGCCCATTGTCCGTGCGGTTGCGATGGTTGCTCTGGCATCTTCGCGCGGCGGATCGAACAGGGGTAACACCCCGCAAAACTGCCACTTTTCATCCTCTCCGGTCCGTGCCACGCCGAGCGAACGGAAGCCGCGCGCCGCGAAATCGCCAACTGTTTTTTCGACAAGGGGCTTTACCTGTTCGGCATTGGTCGACAATGTCAGTATCACCTGCGGCGCGCCCTTTGTCGTCTTGAACTCCTTTCCGTCCGCCCCCTTGACGGTCGCCTCCGTGCGCTTATGCACCGGGTCGAACGGCTGGAAATGAAGCACCTCGTAAGCCTTTAACGAACCCCCGTCTTTAAGTCCGCCCAGAACAGCCAGGTCGATAGTGTCGTTATTTTCCGCGCGCGATGCCAGCGCTGCATAGAGTATCACCTGTTCGGTAGAAAGATTATTCAGGCTGAACGGATCGCCCAGCGTCAGTTTGTTCTGGGTCAGGGTGCCGGTCTTGTCCGAGCAAAGGATATCCACGCCGGCCAATTCCTCGATAGCCACGAGCCTGCTCACGATCGCCTCTTTTTTAGCAAGCAGGCGCGCGCCGGCCGCCATGGTGACCGATAACACCGTCGGCATCGCCACCGGAATCGCGGCCACGGTCAGCACAAGCGCGAACTGCAAGGTCGTGAGGAACGGGTCGCCGCGGAAAATCGCCACGGCAATAATCACCGTCACCAGAACCACCGCGAGCATGATCAGGTAATTACCGATCTTCAGCACCGCTTTTTGAAAATGACTGACGGAATGCGCCTCCTGCACCAGTTGCGCCGTCTTGCCGAAATAGGTATTGGCGCCCGTCGCATACACTAAGGCTTCTATTTCGCCCTGGCGGATAATCGACCCTGAAAACACGGCTTCGCCGGGCTTGCGCTCGGCGGGCAAGGATTCTCCTGTCAAGGCCGACTGATCCACCTCCACCGGATCGCCATCCAGTAATCGCGCATCCGCGGGCACGATGTCGCCCAGCCGCATGCGGATGATATCGCCAGGCACCAGCTCACGCGCCGCCGGGGTGGTCCATTTTCCGTCGCGTTTCACCCGTGCCTTGACCGCCAGCTTGGATTTCAGGGCCGCAATGGCATTGCCCGCCTCGTGTTCTTCCCAGAATCCGACCACGGCGTTGGCAACAAGCAAAAGGAGAATGATGAAAAAATCCGGCCAATGCCGGACCGCGCCCGACAGAATAACCGCAACTTCAATCATCCACGGAATGGGACCCCAGAAATAGGAGAGGAATTTCAGGATCTGGTTGGTTTTCTTTTCTTCAATCTCGTTAGGCCCGTATTGGGCGAGCCGTTTCTGCGCCTCGGCCTGAGTGAGGCCGTCCGGCGACGATCCCAATTTTTTCGCTACTTCCGGCATGGGCAGGGTTTTCAAATCTTCTTTCGGGTCGGGCTTGGCATCCGGTTTGGCGCCAGGCTTCGATTCCGGTTTGGATTCGGGAACCTTGGGCTGGTCGGTATTAGGGTTCATAAGGTGTATCCTTTCATGCTTTTAAATTTTCATCTGACGAGCTAATGTCAGCGACTAAGCCATCGGAAGGCCCTTTCTACGAATTGCTTCGCATCTTTCTCGATGCAGACACCATGAGCGATAATTAACTTGTCGAAGTCCCACGAAAGCAGCTTTTCAAGTGATTGTCGCGCAAGATTTCGATTGGTGAAAGAAAGTCTGATGTCGAGCGCAACGCCGCCATATGGAAATGCAACGCCTTCGAGCTTGAACAGAGCGTTGCGGAGGATCTTACCTTTTACTATCGGGTGAATTTGGATTAAATCATCCAGAATGACCGTACGAGACTCTTTATGAAAGAAAAAAACTTCTTCAATGAGAGGGTTACCTTTAAAAGGAAGTTGGTCAAGGTCTTCCGCCCAGCCTTGATACGGGATATCTGTCAAAATGCTGATTAATGGTAAGGGCCATTTCTTCAACGTAAATAGGGTGGTTCGTGACACCCATAATTGTGCTTCTGGAAATAGAATATGAGACCCTTGCAGCCGCCAAACGTGCCTCGGGGTTGCTGCAACTATAAATTTAACAGGCCCTAATTCAGTGATGCGTTTGAGCGTATCGAATGGTACAGATACAGGAGAATTCACCCACAATGAACCGTCGGTGAGCTTCACGATAACCATGCGTGTTGTAAACATGACACCGAAGTCACGAACATTCGGACCGTTGACGATCCAAATGTTTTTAGAAAATGCTTGAAGTTCTGATTTTGAGGAAGAAGATTTCAAGTCGTCCCTGAACTCGGGTTTGGTCCTCGGCTTCGATTCGGGAGCCTTGGGATGGTCGGCGTTTGCTTTCATTATAGATCCTTTCACGGATTTGAAATTTCGAAATCTGGCGCGTTATACTTTGCTTCCAGCGGGGTCGGCAGCTCGTCCCGGCGGCAGGAAATCCGGCACGTCGATGCGTGAATAGTTTCCCCTGGCGACGAGCCTCGGAAACAGGTATAGCTTCCCATCCGGGCCGCGGGTGGCCGCCGGAAATCACGGCCGCTTTCACCATTCCCAGCAAATTGCTCAACAGTGCGGCCATCTCGGCATCGAGAGATGCTTTGCTTTCGGCAAGCGTGCCATCAAGATCGAAAACAATGAGTTTTTTCATGTATCAGGTTCTCTTCGGAAGTGAAATTTCCAACAAGCTTATGGCGCCACGCGGTCGCTCAACAGCCGATACGGCCATCGCCGGGCAGCGGCGCGGAGAGCAGATCGGCCAAACGCCGGCCACCCCAGAGCCGATCCCGATAGATCGGTTCAAATCGAAACGGATACAAAGGTATTTCATCCATGGCAAGTTTTTTTGCTGTCATGTTATGTCCATTCCATATTCATTGTATAATAGATCGGCTGCCATCTTGGGACCATCCCTGTTCCCTACTTTTTCCGCAAATACCTTCGCATTCCGTTTTGCATTTTCATCACTTAGTAGAGATTCAATCGCTTTTTGCACTTTCACGCCGACATGCTTCGATTTTGATACCCTTATTGCAAATCCTTTTCGAACAAGGCACGCGAGGTTAGCCACTTGCTCCGGTTGCATACCGATTCCAACAATAGGTTTACCGGCGTATGCCGCGGTCATAACGGTGCCGATTCCGCCGTGTATGACTGCGATATCGCAGATTTTATTTATCTCCAAGGCGGGCAGCCAATCCGTAACAACAACGTTAGAAGGTATTCTAATATTTTGTAGGTTTTCAATTAAGAACTTTACCGGGGCAATAACGCGATAAGGTTTCCCTTCGAAGCTCTCAATTATCTCCAATACAATTCTCGGTAATCCGGAGCTGCCCATGGCAAAAAAGACAAGAGGTTTATCATGAGGAATATTTGTTACTATGTCGGGTATTGAAAAGTTTTCCTTAGTGATAAGCGGACCTATGAAATGGTAATTGACCGGAAGTTTGGCGTTGGAAAATTCGGGGGGCTCGGCAACGAGAGTAATTTCCCCCTCAAAATAGGAAAATACCGGTTTGTAGGCTTTCAGGCCGAAATGTCTGGCCGCTTGATTGACAGCATGAATAAATCCGTACCACATCCAGAACCTGATTGACGTAAATATAAGGAAGTCCACAGCTTTTTTCACAATTTTGGGCTTTAGACGATCGGTAAGCCCCGCGCCTGCGGCAAAGAACTCCTTGAACCAGGTGGATTGCACCGTCCACACAATTGGAATATTCAATACCCTGCACGAAACAGGCATGCTTAAATATGATCCGGTTATGACTGCCGTTGGCTTAATCTCCTTAAGACATGATATATCGGCATTCACCTTTTGAATCATTTCCTGTTTTGTGTACACAGACGCGAGTTTTTCTTCATCGTTGACCGCAGCAAGATGCGCTATTTTTTCCTCGGTAATGCGAGGTTCAACGGTTTTGAGAGGAAAGCCGTTGTCATGAATCAGTGTTTCAAATCTGCCGCCCTCCGAAATAAACCGGATATCAAAAACGTCCCTTGCCCGCGAATGATTCCTAACGCCTTTTGCAATTTCTATCATACGGGACGTTTCCGCGAGATTGAAGGCTGCGGGTGCAAACAATAATATTTTTTTTGCCATGTTTATCCCACTTAAAATGAGCGCGCGATTACTTCCTGGACAGATTATTAATCGCAAGGAGTGACAGGACTGTCAAGGTGTAAAGTTCATGTTCTTTCCATCTCGGTATTGTTCCCCACAGCGGTCGTCATGATCCATGGTTCAGCTCTTTTCCGGTATGCCAAGGCCGAGCAAACGGGAGACCGATCGGGCGATCATGATTTCTTCATCGGTGCGAATGACCCGCACGGCGACCCGGCCCGCATCCGCCGATATCACGCCTTCGTTCGCCCCGTTTCGTTTTGTGTCGAGTTCGATTCCAAGAAATCCCAGCCCATCGCAAATCCGGGCGCGGACGGGCGGCGCATTTTCGCCGATCCCTCCGGTAAAGACCAGCGCGTCCAGTCCGCCGAGCGCCGCAGCGAATGCGCCGATCCATTTTTTGACCTGGTAACAAAACAGCGCGACCGCTTCGGCGGCCCGGACATCCCGCGTTTCACGGTCGAGCAGGTCGCGCATATCGGAACTGGTTTCCGACACGCCGAGCAGCCCGGACTGGAAATTGACCATCTCGTTGAATTGTTGCACATCCAAACCTTCGGTACGCGCCAGATACCAGAGCAATCCGGGGTCAAGATCCCCCGAACGGGTGCTCATCGGCACCCCTGCCGTCGGGGTGAAACTCATGCTGGTGTCCACAGGTTTGCCGCCATGCACCGCCGCCAGGCTCGCTCCATTGCCGAGGTGGGCGAGGATGACGCGGCCCTGCGCCGCATCACTCCCCGCCACGCGAGCCAGTTCTTCCATGAGAAACGCATACGACAAGCCGTGGAACCCGTATCGCCGCACCCCCTTCGATTCGTAGCGGCGCGGGATCGGCAGCAACCGGGCCACGCGCGGCAGGTCATGGTGAAAAGCCGTGTCGAAACATGCCACCTGGGGCAGGCCGGGAAACCGGCGATGAAACGCCTCGGTCAACAGGATCTCCTCCGGCAGGTGCTCCGGATCGAAAGGGCTGAGCCGGCGCAACTCCTCAATCATTGCCGCATCAACCCGGCGCGGCTCGCTGTACTTCGGCCCGCCGTGCACCACCCGATGCCCCACTGCCGTCAATGCATCCCGCCCGCCGCGTTCTTCGATCCAATCCATTAGGACGCCCACCGCCGCCGTGTGATCCGGCGCCGTTACCAACCGCGTAACGTTGTCGGCAGGGATCAAGCCGTTCACCCGTAAAGCTGCCTCCGCCATGCCGATCCGCTCGATCGCGCCGGAAAGAACCCGTCGAAGCGGGGCGCCGACCGCGAACAGCGCGAATTTAATGCTCGACGAGCCGCCATTAATGGTCAGAATGGTTTTCTCGATTGGCGTTTGCATGATGTGGGTAACCGCCTCCACGTTACGTTTCAGGATGCAGGGCGGGGATATAATCGGTCAACGCCGACGAAGACCTCGCCGGCATCGACCACAGGGTCAGGGCATCGACCGCAGTAATCACTTTGATTTTCAAAACATTTCGCTCATGCGAAAGCCCCGGCGTTGTCCAGCTTCACCACCATCTTGCCGATATTTTGCCCATGGAAAAGACCGATGAAGGCATCCGGCGCCTTGTCGATCCCTTCCACCACCGTTTCCTTGTTCTTAAGTTTGCCGGACCGGAGATAGCCGCCCACTTCTTTTTCAAATTCGTTCTGTCGGTCCAGCCAATCGCGCACGAAAAGCCCCTTCATCGTCAGCCGTTTGCCGACCATGTTCATGAGATTGGAGGGGCCGGGCCGCGGGTTTCCCTCGTTGTACCCGGAGATGCCGCCGCAGGCGATGACCCGGCCATGCACCCGCAGCGCCGAAAGCGCCGCTTCCAACGCTTCGCCTCCCACATTATCGAAATAGACGTCGATCCCGTCCGGCACCGCCGCATTCAGTTGTTTAAGTATCGGACCGGCTTTATAATTGAAGGCGACATCAAATCCGCACTCTTCCCGCAGAAACCTGACCTTCTCATTTGAACCGGTTGATCCGATGACACGGCACCCGCGCAATTTCGCGAGTTGCCCGGCCACGCTGCCGACCGCGCCCGCCGCTCCCGAAAGGTAAACGACATCGCCAGCTTTTACCTCGACCAGATTCAACCCGGCCCACGCAGTCATGCCGGTCATGCCGAGCGCCCCGAGGTACGCCGAGAGCGGCTGCACCGCGCGGCTGACCGGATGCAGCTCTTCGGGTGAAGCGATAAAATATTCCCGCCAGCCATAGTCGGAAGTGACGGCGTCGCCCGGCTTGAATGCATGCGAGCGCGATTCGATGACCTCGCCGACCGCGCCGCCATTGAGCGGCTTGCCTATTTCGAACGGCGGGATATACGATTTCCCCTCGTTCATGCGACCGCGCATGTAGGGATCTACCGACATAAAGAGATTATGAATCAGCACCTCCTGATCCCGTAGCGGCGGAAGTTCGGTGCAAGCCAGGGTAAAATTTGCTGCGCTTGGCACCCCGTTGGGACGGGAGGCAAGCCGGATTTCACGACTCTTCATCGTTGTCATACTAATCTCCTTTGCAAGGTTTACATGCGTTAGCTTGTTGTATGGATGACTCCTTCGTCACTCTTCAAGCCCGAACGAAGCCAGTTTCGCGCGGGTCGACCGGTAATCCGTATGATGAATGCCTCGAATCCCCAACCCTTCGGCGATCCTGACGAACATGGGAGGTCGTGGCTTCGGTACGCGCAGCAGGGAACATTTTCATCTTTGTTTCCCGGAAGTTATTGGCTGGTTTCATGGCTGGAATCCGTGTCTTCGTGGAGCAGGACCGCGGCGGTATTCGGAAACAACGTCGTCACCGGGATCGCTCTTATCATTTTGCCTTCTTTTGCACCGTGCACCGAGCCAGAAGTATAGCGCTGGATCGGGAATTCAAGCGGTAAATTTGCTGATTTTCACAAAGCGGCTCCTCGCCCGCATCATATAGATCCTGCGGTGTCGTGCGGGAGGTATCAACCGCCAGATACCACCGGGCTCCCTTTGGTACCGTAGGCAAACAGAAATCGACAGCACCGGCGCCAGCATTGAACATCAAGCAAAGCGCGTCCTGCTCATCTTCATGGATCAAACAGGCAAGCTGCTTTCCTTTCGGGTCCGCCCAGTCAGGCAAGCCTCCCTGCGGTCCAAACCAATGGATCTCGGCGTCCGTGTAGAATTTTTCCTTACTCAGAACCTGATGGGACTGACGAAAGGCGATCATGCCGCGGGCGAAGCGGAAAATCTCCCGGTGCCGTTCCAGGCAGTTCCAGTCAGACCAGCTCGTTTCGTTGTCCTGGCAGTAGGCGTTGTTGTTACCGCCCTGCGTGCGTCGAAATTCATCCCCGCCAAGCAGCATCGGCGTCCCGCGAGAAATTAACAATGTCAGAAGAAAGTTTTTTATCTGGTGTTTCCGCAAAGTTTCGATCTCGACGTGCGGCGTCTCCCCTTCGGCACCGTAGTTTTCACTGAAATTGACATCTGTACCGTCATGATTGTTTTCTCCGTTTGCTTCATTGTGCTTGTTGCAATAGCTCACCAGATCGTTTAAAGTGAAGCCGTCGTGGCAGGTAACAAAATTGATGCTGCCGTCAGGGCCTTTGCCGGACCGGGTATAGATGTCGGCACTGCCGCAAATGCGGCTGGCAAACAATCCGACCATTCCATCATCGCCGCGCCAGAAGCGCCGAACATCATCCCGGTACCGGCCATTCCACTCGGCCCAGCGGCGTTCGGAGAAACTTCCGACCTGATACGCTCCGGCGGCATCCCATGCCTCGGCAATGATTTTCACATTCCTTAAGATCGGGTCTTCGGCGATCCGATCGAGAAGAGGGGCATCGGCAAGCAGCTTACCCGCACCATCACGACCGAGGACGGAGGCCAGGTCAAACCGGAAACCATCTATATGCATCTCGACCACCCAGTAATGGAGCGCGGCCAGAATATGTTCCCGTACCACGGGATGGTTGGCATTGATGGTGTTACCAGTGCCTGTATAATCCTTATAATAGCGTTTGTCGTCCGCCAGGGTGTAAAAGATCGCATTATCAATCCCGCGGAAATTGAGCGTTGGCCCCAGTTCGTTTCCCTCAGCCGTATGATTATATACCACGTCCAGAATCACTTCGATACCCGCCCTATGCAAGGCTTGGACCATTTCCTTGAACTCCCGCTTCTGCCGGCCCAAGCCTCCACAAGTGCTATAGGAAGCTTTGGGCGCATATAAAACCACGGGATCATATCCCCAGTAATTGGTGAGCGGTTGGCCTGTCTGCGGATTCCGGAGCACGACGGAAGTTTCATTGAACTCCTGCACGGGCATCAGTTCCACAGCGGTCACGCCCAAGGTTTTAAGATAGGAAATTTTTTCCATCAAGCCCCGGTAGGTTCCCGGATGTTTCACCCCCGACTTGGGGTGAATGGTAAACCCTCGAACATGCGTTTCATAAATGATGGTTTTCGACCACGGATGCAGGAGCCGCTCGTCGCCCTTCCACTCGAAGGATTCATTATCAAATACGCATTTGGGCGTCGAATTCGCATTGTCTATCCTTGAGAAAGCCAGGTCTTTCCCCGACGCCGACGGGTCGTATCCGCGCGCTGATGCAAAATCCCATGGGGGTAACTGCGAAATCGCGGCGGCAAAGGGATCAACGAGAAGTTTGTTGAAATTGAAACGATGTCCTTTCCCAGGTTCGTAAGGGCCATCAACCCGATAGGCATAGAGTTGACCGGTACAAATCCCTTTCACCCAAACGTGCCACACGTCACCGGTGCGATTGCACGCGGGATTCAAATCGATTACCCTGGCGGGCGCAGCGTCTTCAGAATGGTCGAAAAACTCCAGCCGGACGCGGCTTGCATAACGGCTGAGAATAGCGAAATTAACCCCTCCTTCACTTTCCTGTGTCCCCAAAGGCAAGGAAGAGCCCGGCTGAACGTCAGCGTGTTTCATTACCTCCGCCCTATAATCATGCGGAGAGCGTTGGAAGGTGGCCGGCCGGACCTTTTCCGCTGCCTGGCCCGACATGGATGGTATTCGGTTTGTAAACCGTTGCACTTTTTCCGGTTTTTTCGCTTTTTTTACTGAATCCTTTTTATTCATTTTTGTTTTAAACTCACTTTTCTTCTCTTTGTTTGCGCCCTCCGGACTCAGGCCCATTGTCACTATCCCCCTCCCATCAAAATTCACCTCTTGGCCCCCACATAATCCGCGATTCCTCCAACGGGACTGCAACGCCGTCGCAGCGCGGCATTATACGCGCCGTGTAGTCGGCTGCCGGGCGAACCGCAGAAACCGCCGCTCTGTACAGTCCAGTGGATTTGTCAATGCGATGCATCTCCTGCCGAACCGATGCTCCGCCGTTTATTCCATCAGCGTAAAGCTCTACCAGGACGGCTTTGGGGTCAAGACCGTTAAGAGAAACCTCCGCCTCGAAAACATGCTGCTCTTCTTGGGTTTCGACCTTCATTTGACCGAAGCATACCATGGACCATTTCCGTTCCAGTTCGTGCCGCCAATGCACCATGCGTCTTCCCGTGGCGCCTTTATCGGCGCTACGTTCCTGGTAAGCGGCGGCAGCGGGAAGGTAGTGTTGCTCGGTGTATTCGCGAACCGCGCGGTTGGCGGAGAAATCGGGCGTCAGCTTTGCCATGCTCTCCCGCATCCGGGCCAGCCATGCGTGCGGGATGCCATTGGAATCTCTCTTATAAAATTCGGGGACCACCTCCTCTTCAAGAATGCGGTACAATTGCTCCGCTTCGACGGCATCCCACGCCGGATCGTCGCCATGTTCCTGACCGTCTCCAATCGCCCACCCCGCTTCTGGCGTATAAGCCTCCGCCCACCACCCATCCAGCTCCGACAGGTTGATGCCGCCATTGACAAGTACTTTCATGCCGCTCGTTCCGCACGCCTCCCAGGGTCGCCGTGGCGTGTTGATCCAGACATCCACTCCCTGCACCAAGCGTTCGGTCAAATGCATATCGTAGTCGCTGAGGAAAATCGCGTGCGGACGAACCTCGGCTTGACGAATAAACTGTATCCATTGCTGGATCAGACCTTGCCCCGCCAGATCCGCGGGATGCGCCTTGCCCGCACAGATGAGTTGGACCGGACGCTCCGAATTGGATAGCAGGCGCAGCAGTCGTTCCGGATCGTGCAGCAGCAGGTTTGGTCGTTTGTAGGTCGCGAAACGTCGCGCAAAACCCAGTGTCAATGCGTGGGGATCGAAAAGATGCCTCGCCTCTTCAACCGTCTCGGGCGATGCGCCGGCGGCGGCATAATGCAGGGCGAGACGCTTGCGCGCGTATTCGACCAGAGACGTGCTTGCCGCGATGCGAAATTGCCAGAGCCTGGCGTTGGAGACGCAGCGGATGTCCCGGTCCAAAGTATCCGTCGATCCCATCCAGCGCTTCTTGCCGCAGGCTTCGGTCCAGAGATCGTCGGCCTGGGCCGAATCCCAGGTCGGCATGTGCACTCCATTGGTAACATGTCCGACCGGAACCTCGTCGTGCGGCCAGTGCGGAAAGAGAGGCTCAAAGAGATGCCGGCTTACCTTCCCATGCAGGCGACTTACGCCATTCACCGCCCCGCTTCCCCTGATCGCCAGATACGCCATGTTGAAACTTTCCGACGGGTCGTCCGGGTTTTGTCGGCCTAAGGCCAGCAATTCGTGGAGCGTGATACCGAGTTTCTTGACGGCATAACCGCCGAGGTATTGTTCGATGAGGGCCGGAGAAAAACGGTCGAAGCCGGCGGACACTGCCGTATGCGTGGTGAAAAGGTTTCCCGCCCGGGTGGCCGCCAGCGCGACCTCGAAAGGCTGCCCGGATTTTTCCATGAAATGTCCGGCTCGATCCAGTACGGCAAAGGCAGCATGCCCCTCATTCAGATGACAGACTTCGGGCCGGATGCCTATCGCGTCAAGAAGCCGCCATCCGCCGATCCCAAGCAGCAACTCCTGCTTGAGGCGTAGCTCCGGGCCGCCGCCATACAGTTCGCTGGTGATTCCCCGATGAGCCGGGAAATTCGCCGCATCGTTGCTGTCCAGCAGGTAAAGCTTCACCCTCCCGACCTGCACCTGCCAGGCGCGCACCCAGACCGAATAGCCGGGCAGATCGATTTCGAGCCGCAACCACTCGCCGTTCGGCTGGCGCAACGGGGTAATCGGCAACTGTCCCGGGTCGTTGTAGGGGTAGAGGGCCTGCTGGCTTCCGTCCTTGTCGATGATCTGACGGAAATAGCCCTGACTGAACAGCAGCCCGACGCCGACTACCGGCACGCCCAAATCTCCCGCGGCCTTCAGTTGATCGCCGGCAACATTGCCAAGCCCTCCCGAATAGATCGGGAGGGCTTCGCTCAACATGAATTCCATGCTGAAATAGGCGACGCAGGTCAGTGGAGCCCCGGGATGATTTTGCTGAAACCATGCGGGCGCCTCCTTGGCCTGGCGCCTGGTCTGAACCAGGCTGTCAACGTTTGTGCGAAAACCGGGATCCGCCAGCACGCTCTTCATGCGGTCGCGTGAGACCGTTTGCAGGACAACCCAGGGATTATGCGTGCTTTCCCACAGCTCCGGTTCGAGCTGCCGCCAGATTACATCGGTGGCATGGTTCCACGACGATCGCATGTCAAGTGCAAGCTCGGCCAGTAAATCGAACCCTGCGAGATCCGCGGGGAGCATCTTGGTTGTCGGGTGGCTGACGCGGGTCGGTTCGCTCATAGTCGCCCCTTTATACGCTTTGTGATGTTTTTGTCAACGCTTCCAGAAGCTTGTCATAGGGCTTATTGAATTTTTCAACCCCCTCGTCTTCAAGCTGCTGCGTTACCGCATCGATACTGATTCCCATGTCGGCCAATCGTTCCGCCATATCGGCGGCTTTTCCGACATCGTGTTCCAAGCGGGCTTTTGGAACGCCATGGTCGCGGAAAGCGTTGAGGGTTTCGAGCGGAATGGTGTTGACCGTGTCCGGGCCGATGAGCGCCTCGACGTATTTAACGTCGCTGTAGTTGACGTTCTTGGTGCCGGTGCTGGCCCAGAGGACTCTCTGCGTTCGAGCGCCTTTATCAGCCAGTTTCCTGAACCGTTCACCGTTAAATATTTCCTTGTAAATCTGGTAGGCCATTCTGGCGCTGGCGATCGCCATTTGTCCGAGCGCCTGCCAGGCGAGGTTCGCTGTATCGCCGCCCTGCGCGATAATTTTATCCAGCAGCGGATCCACCAGTGTGTCGATACGGCTCACGAAGAAACTGGCCACCGAGGCTACCTGTTTTACCCCCTTCCCCCGGGCAAGGCGCGCTTCGATGCCGGCGATATAGCTTTCCGCAACTTGCCGGTAGCGAGGCAATCCGAAGAGCAAGGTAACATTCACGCTGATTCCCTCGCTTATAAGTTGCTTGATGGCGGGCAACCCTTCGATCGTCGCAGGAACCTTGATGAAAACATTGGGCCGGTCCAGGGCGGCCCAAAGCCGGCGGGCTTCCTCTATCGTGCCATTCGTGTCATGCGCCAGGTGAGGATTCACCTCCAGGCTGACATACCCGTCTCTGCCATCCGTTGTATCGTACACCGTCCTGAACTCGTCGGCGGCCATCTGCACGTCGCGCCGGCTGAGCGCATCGTAGATCGCGGGCGCGTCTTTTCCCTCGAGCGCCAGGGAATGAATCTCCGCGTCATAATCGCGGCTCTCAACGATCGCCTTCTCGAAGATCGCCGGATTCGAGGTCATTCCCCGCAATCCATCGCCTTCGATCAAACGCCGAAGCTCACCGTTTGTCAATAGATCGCGCCGTATGTAATCCAGCCAGAGCGACTGTCCGAGTTTTTCCACTTGTTTCAAGGAGTTTTTTCTCACGGTGCAACGTCCTTTCGGTTCTACTCAGGCAAGGTCCACTTCCAGTTCCTGATCTCCGGCAGGTCCTCGCCGTTCTTGTCGATGTAGTGCTTGTGTTCGATCAGTTTGTCCTTGAGCTGCTGCTTCAGGTAGATGCCCTTTCCGCCGGTCTGCGGCAGGCGGTCGACGACATCCATCACCAAGTGGAATCGGTCAAGATCGTTCAACACCGTCATGTCGAAACTCGTCGTGATGGTACCCTCTTCCTTGTAGCCGCGAACGTGGATGTTGCGGTGGTTGGCGCGGCGATAGGTGAGCCGGTGGATCAACCACGGGTAGGCATGGAAGGCGAAAATGACCGGTTTATCCTTTGTGAACAACTCGTCGAACTCCAGGTCGCTTAACCCGTGCGGGTGCTCGCTTTTCGGCTGCAACTTCATGAGATCGACGACGTTGATCACCCGGATTTTCAGATCGGGAAGTTGCTCGCGCATGATGGAAACCGCGGCGAGCGTCTCCAGCGTGGGCACGTCGCCGCAACAGGCCATGACCACGTCGGGCGCGGCCTCCCGGTCGTTGCTGGCCCATTGCCAGATGCCGATGCCCTCGGTACAGTGCTTGACCGCGGCGTCCATGCTCAGCCACTGCGGCGACGGGTGTTTGCCCGCGATCACGACATTGACGTAATGGCGGCTCCGCAGGCAGTGATCCATCACCGAAAGCAGACAGTTTGCATCCGGCGGAAGGTACACGCGAACAATCGCGGCCTTCTTGTTCACGACGTGATCGATAAAACCCGGGTCCTGGTGGGTGAAACCGTTGTGATCCTGACGCCAGACATGCGAGGTGATGAGGTAGTTGAGCGAGGCGATCTTTCGCCGCCACGGCAGGTGCGACGTGACTTTCAGCCATTTGGCGTGCTGGTTGAACATCGAATCGACTATGTGAATGAATGCCTCATAGCAATTAAAGAGTCCGTGCCGCCCGGTAAGCAGATAGCCTTCGAGCCATCCTTCGCACTGGTGTTCGCTGAGCATCTCCATCACGCGCCCGGCCGGCGCGAGAAATTCGTCGTTGGGCGCGGTCGAGGCTTCCCACTGCCGGTTGGTCGTCTCAAAGAGGGCTTCCAAGCCGTTGGAGAGCGTTTCGTCGGGGCCGAAAACCCGAAAATTCCGCTGCTCGCTGTTCAGCTTCGCCACATCGCGCAGAAAAGGCCCGAGCGCATGCACGTCGCCGATGCCACGCACGCCGGGCGATGGAACATCGACCGCGTAATCACGGAAATCCGGCATTCGCAGATCGCGGAGCAGCATGCCGCCGTTGGCGTGAGGGTTCGCTCCCATGCGCCGTTCTCCCGTTGGCGCAAGGTCGGCCAATTCAGGCAGCAGGCGGCCCTGTTGATCGAAGAGTTCTTCCGGCCGGTAACTTCTCAACCACTCTTCCAAAAGCTTGAGGTGACCGGGATGGGCGGCAGGATCGGAGAGCGGCACCTGATGCGAACGAAAGGTGCCTTCGACTTCCCGTCCATCGATCACTTTCGGCCCGGTCCAGCCCTTGGGTGAATTGAGGACGATCATCGGCCAGCGCGGACGGGTGAAGGCGCCGTGAACGCGGGCATCCTGCTGGATTTTTTTGATCTGCTCCACCGCCATGTCGAGCGTCGCGGCCATGGCCTCATGCATCAGAGCGGGCTCGTGACCTTCGACAAAGTAGGGCATCCACCCGTAGCCGTGGAATAACTGTTCCAACTCCTCGCGACTGATACGCGCCAGGAGCGTCGGGTTGGAAATTTTGAAGCCGTTAAGATGCAGAATCGGGAGTACGGCGCCATCGGTAATGGGATCGAGAAATTTGTTGGAGTGCCATGCCGTAGCCAGCGGTCCTGTTTCCGCCTCGCCGTCGCCGACGACGCAGGCAATAATAAGTTCCGGATTGTCGAATACCGCCCCGAATGCATGGCTGAGCGAATATCCGAGTTCGCCGCCTTCGTGAATTGAACCGGGGCACTCGGGCGATGCGTGGCTGGGAATTCCTCCAGGAAATGAAAACTGTATGAAGAGTTTTCGTAACCCGGCTTCATCCCGGCTGATGTCGGGGTAGATCTCGCTGTACGTGCCTTCGAGGTAGGTGTTGCTCACGACGGCCGGACCTCCATGTCCCGGGCCCGAGATGTAGACCATATCGAGGTCATACTTCTTGATGATGCGGTTCAGATGCACATAGATGAAGTTCTGCCCCGGCGTCGTGCCCCAGTGTCCCAGCAGCATATGCTTCACATCCGCAAGCGTCAGTGGTCTCTTCATCAGCGGATTATCGTAGAGATAAATCTGGCCGACCGACAGGTAGTTGGCGGCGCGCCAGTAGGCATCCATCTTATGGAGCAGATCGGGAGATAGTGTTTTATTCGTCAGGATCTCTTGACCTTTTCCCATGCGGTAACTCCTTAGAGAGAGGGGTGATCGATTCGTGATTTCATTTGAAAAAGTAAACGAGCGACTGTACCGGCTATTTACGCAGCGCAATCGCTACTGGTGAGGCCCGGGATCCCGGTACACGGATTCCGAAGAGTCGATTTTGGGACTGTTTTTTACCGCTTCCCGCGAGCGATCCATGTACACGCAGGAATCGGCCCAATTCACTCCTTTGATCCATTGCGGCGAGATAAGCACTTGTCTTCCCGGCAGCCAATGACCGGTATCCACCACCAGATAACGAAGAGCCCATTTTTCATCGTCAACGATAAAATCCTCCACGTGCCCGATTTCGCCGTCGGTAGCGTGAATATGATAGCCGGTAACACGCCTCGTGCTGCGCAGATGGGGATCTTCCTTGCTCTTCATGGCGGTTGACTCCTGCATCGAGGGAATCTCGAAGAGAGGATAGGGCGTTATTCCGAGCGTGCCTCCGTAGCCGCCCTGCCAATACGCCGGCCATTCATAATATTTATGTATCTCTTCCTCATGCTGGCGATAAACCGGCCTCTCCGTATCGATGTCCGGGCTGTTGCGAACCTGGGCGCAGGAAAGGTTAACCGAAAACGTACGGGACTCCCACTCCGGTTTCCCCAGGGCGACAAGGGCAATAAGCGCCTTGCGGCCGGATAACCAGGATCCCGTCTCCGCGACCATATAGTGGATTGTCCAGGTCGCATCGTCAAAGTAAAACTCGTGCACTTTTCCCAACTCGCCATCGGTAGCCCGGATCGTGAAACCGATCATGCCGCGTAATCGTTGTTGCATAACGCCCCCCATGTTTTCATGGCTTATAGTTTACCTTTAAAATATTTCATCTTCGCCAACGCAGGCCTCTGATGTGCATTGAATGAGCGTCTAAAATTCCAACGGCGCTTAACAACCATACAATCACGAGTATAACCACCACCACATTCAGGATTTTTTTGATTTTCCCGTCCATGGGGATGTACGTGTTAATGAGCCACAGTAGAACGCCGACAATGATGAGCATAATGAAGACGTGGATTATTGACATGATTTGAGCCTCTTTTCTTTTAAAAAATGAAATTTGGTAGGTTACCGATATCGCTTAAAAACCGTTTTTTCCCTCCTCACCCTTCCCGCAGGGTTATCCTTTTTGTTCACTTGATTCCAGCAAGAAAGGGATGCCGCCACAGGCACAGGCGCCACTCGACATCGTGGCAATTTTAGTAAAGATTGTTTCCCCTCGTCCGGGGTTCGTTAGATATTGGTTATGATTCCTCTATTATTGGAATGAACAACCCCGAAGCAGAGCTTCGGGGTATCTAAATCAAAGTCAACCCATTTGAACACCTTACTTCCAAAAAAGCAAAGTCGAAGCACAGCTTCGAGGAATTCGACCCCGAGAGATTAAAGAATTGGAGCAAAATGTATGCCATGTTTCTCAGCCTGAAATTCAGAAACAAAGGCGGTCTCGGGGCGGAAGGCAAGGGCTATTTCGGACAAGGAGATTATTCTGAATATAGTTTGGGATGATGACGAGCAAAAACTCCAAAACCGGGACGGCGCTTCTTGTACGAATGCAGGTTTTGCACTGATGCGTGAAAGAATCTATTTTGAGAAAAGACAAAACGCTTCATCGGACCTCACCAGCCTTTTCGGTTCGTCCCATGTGAAGGCAAGACTTCTATGGTCGTAAAAACCTATAAAAACATATCGAGGTCTTTATGGTTAACTACAAAAGCGTCATTGCCGTTCCGTTACTACTTGCGATAACGGCAGGTTACACCCAGCAGGTCGATCTGCTGAAATCAGGAGTGGAAAATTGGAATAAATGGAGAATGGAAAACACGACCATCATACCTCGCCTTGATAGCGCGGACCTTAAGGGAGCGGACCTTCGGGGCGCCGACCTCGTGGATGCCATCCTTGAGAGAGCCGACCTGCGAGGAGCCAACCTTGTAGATGCCATTTTTGTGAGAGCCAACTTCGGGGGAGCCACCCTTAAAGGAACCGACCTTTCGGGGGCCAACCTTAAGGGCGCCGACCTTGAGGGCGCCGACCTGAGAGGAGCCAACCTTGAGTTAGCCGACCTGCGAGGAGCCAACCTCGGAGAGGTCGACCTTAAGGGAGCCGACCTGCGGGGCGCCGACCTCGCGGGCGCCGACCTTGAGGGAGGCAACTTTGAGAGAGCCGACCTGCGGGAAGCCGACCTTCAGAGAACCGATCTTGAGGGAAACAACCTTGAGGGCGCCAATCTT
>JBEKOX010000049.1:0-23092 GCA_049521335.1 Chitinispirillaceae bacterium | reverse complement strand
TGCGCCAAAACGTAAGTGTTGAAAAATAGGCTTTTGTAATTCTCATTGCAATAAAAAAAATTGTAATAATGTTGCATTAATATTTCAGGAAGCACACCACGGTTCAATATTGGCATGGTTCTTGATGCATTTAAAGAAGAAATAGGGGAAGAAAGTTTGTTTTGAATATTAGCATATGCGAGACAGAAAAGCAAATATTATCGCATAACCAATTCGAGGGATTATTATGGACTCCGGTCGATCGAAGAGATTAAAAACGGTTGTTATTACAGGGGCATCCTCCGGGATTGGCGAATCCTGTGCGCTGTATTTTGAGAGAAAAGGCAGGCGTGTATTTGCAAGCGTACGAAAAGAAGCTGATGCAGCACGGCTACGTGTGAAAGCGTCCCACCTGCTGACGCCGCTTATCCTGGACGTAACCGATCAAAAATCCATTGAAGAAGCTGTCAAAGAGATCTCCGACGCGGTGAAGGATGGCGTTGAACTCGATCTGGTCAATAACGCCGGTATTACGCTCGGCGGTCCCGTTGAATTTCTCTCGCTCGATGATCTGCGCAGGGAACTTGAAGTTAACCTGATCGGGAGCCTTGCGGTAACCCAGGCACTGTTACCGCTTATACGCGAATCCGGAGGACGCATCGTCAATATGAGTTCGGTGAGCGGATTGATTTCTTATCCGTTTCTGGGCCCTTACTCTGCAAGCAAATTTGCCTTGGAAGCAATATCCGACGCGCTTCGAATCGAACTGCGGCCGTGGGGTATCAGCGTTTCTCTCATTGAACCGGGCGATATCGATACCCCGATATGGGATAAATCCCGAACTATGATTGACCGGATAACCGGACACTGGCCGCCACAGGCGTTCAAGCTTTACGGGCCGGTAATAGCAATCCAGAATAAGATCAAAAGGCACGGCATTTCACCCGATGAGGTCGCAAAAGTCGTCGAGCATGCTCTTAACGACCGCCACTCCCGGCCGCGCTATCGGGTGGGAAAATGTGCGCCGATCATGGATCTCTTCCGGCACCTCCCCATCGCCGTTCGCGACCGGATCATAGCGTACCAACTGCCGAAATATGGAAATATAAAGACCGTTTGAGGGTTGGAAAGTTAAAAAATTAAAGACTGTTATCGTGCTTCTTCCCGGACGACTTTTTCTCTTTCATGGTGTCGGGGAGCGATTTAGTGCTATCCTTTGCCGATGGCAACGACAAAACTGCATTGAGCGCCGTGCGATAGTCCGCCTCCGGTCGGAGCCCCACCATCTGTTGCACTACCGTGCGGTCATTAAGAATAAACACCGCTGGAATTCCCTGCACCTGGAAGTAAGAGGAGATGCGGGGATTGTAGTCAACATTCACCTTGAGAAAGAGCACCCTGCTCTTATACTCGTCCTCCAACTTCCTGATGGTCGGATTCAGCATCCGGCAAGGACCGCACCAGATCGCCCAGAAATCAATGAACACAGGGGTCTTCGAGTCGATTATTTTTTGTGCGATTGCCTCAGAGGAATCCGCAACCTCACCACCAAGTCTCGTCATCGGCCCCCACTGGCCACCAGCGATAGTAAGTAACCCGACGGCAAGAATCGTGGAAACAAACAGCATTACAGTCTTTTTATTCATTGAAAAGCGATCCTTTTTATTGAATCGGTGTCTGATAAACGATTTTAAGTTCACGGCTCCAGCCGAGCGTGAAACAATCGGTAATACCCGACCATGACATCGACCAGGAGCCCCGTACCGGTGCCGTCGCCCTCATAGATACGGCTTTCCACATTGTAATCACCCTTCGGAACGACGCCTGCCGTCTGCTCATCGACAAGCAGGATCGGCGCCATTGCCTCATCCGCCGGAACAACCTTGACTGACGCAAAGCAGTCCGGCAGCAACAATAAAAAACAACCGGCCCGACAACGGGATGGCATGCCGAGGCCGACGATTCATTGCCTGCATGAAGCCTCCTTCTGCCGGAGTCGTAGTTGATTTTTATAGCGGATGGCCATTTTCTTCCGGCCATGTTCTTCATTGGTCACTGAGAAGTCGTGTTCTCCAGATCCATCCCACTTCGCAACGAAATATAGCTCATTTGTCCGCAATGGAGATACCGCGGCCTGCAGGGAGGCGAGCCCGGGCGAGCAAATCGGCCCTGGAGGGAGCCCCGCGTACTTCCGGGTGTTGTACGGTGAGGCTACAGTCAATTCGCGGGCAAGAAGAGGACCGTTGAATTTACGGAAAACGTAGCGGACCGTGGGATCGGCTCCCAACGTCATTTTTCTGCGGAGCCGGTTAAAAAAAACGCCCGCGATACGCGGCCGTTCCGCAGCCACCACCGCTTCTTTTTCAACAATAGAGGCCAGGGTCACGATCTGCAGCTCGGTCATTCCGTGAGCGGAAAACGAAGCGGAATCAATCTCGGCGGCCCACTTCTGCCTGAATCGCCCGACCATGCGTCGGATTATTTCGGAAGGCGTCGTTCCTTCGATGAATGCATAGGTATCCGGAAAAAGAAACCCTTCGAGCGATGCCGCCGTGGTGGGGCCGACCGTGCGTGCAAACGTAGAGTCGAGGCAAAGGCCAATAAACTCGGTCGTATCGATGGGGAGTGCGGCGGCAATACGAGCGGCGGTCTGTTCGATTGTCAGACCTTCGGGTACCGTAACTACGGTTTCATTCGGCAGCACGTTTGCCAATTCATGCGCCGCCGCGATGACCCCGGAACGCCTGATAAAGGTGTACTTTCCCGCATGGATCCTGCGGGAGACGCCTGACCACCTAAGCCAGGCAAGTAAGGCAGGTCGCCAGGCAATGACATCATGCAGAGCGAGAGAATCGGCCATAGCGCGAACCGTACAGCCGCGATGAATGACAATAGTCTCCTTTTCATGGAACCCGGGCAGGGGAAAAAGGACGTACGTCCCGCTGCCGAGAACAGCAAGAAGCAGAATAAGAAATGAAATTGCGCTGAATTTTCGCATTGGTTGTCGTTTCATGGATACCCTTAACAATGAACCTTACAATTAACCTTTTCGTACTTCAACATCATTTCGGCAAAACTCGCCACGGAACTCAGAGCAACTGGAAATCTATCCTGCACATGGGAAAGAAGTTCAGGTGGTACATGGTTCGCCAGACTCACTTCAAACGGCTTCAGGTGACAGTACTGATGAACTGCTTACTATTACGCCCCATCAGTTCTTATGAGAGAAAAAGTACCGTTACCCCCTCTCCTCCCTCGGCAGGAACACCGGGGCGGTAACGCTTCACCATTCCCCGGAGCTTTCCCTCGAGCATGGTTTGTACGAGATTCTTGAGCACAGGTCTTTCGCCGACGCCTGAATGAAGGCCCCGGCCATGAATCAATAGGACTTCTTTAATTCCCTTGTTCTTGCACAAATCAAGACCAGCAACAATACGTACTTCGGCTTCGTTGCTCGACAATCCATGCAAATCGAGCACGAAACGGGTCAGGCGTTCCTGTTTCTGCTTTCGCAGCGTCCGGCGATACTCGGTTGCCGTCTTTGCAGCGGTGTCCTTATCCACGATGCCATGAGTTTTAATGAAGGATAGAATATCTTCCCTGGTTCCTTGGATCGTGCGGGGAGGACGGCGGTACGGTTCGTACTTTTTCATTGGCTATCCGTTTGGCGATTCTGGCAGCATGCCGCCATGGGTAGAACCTCCGGCCTCATCGTTTTTTTTCCACAACGAATCGTTCATTGCCTTTTTCCATTCCACGAAATCACCCGAAAGGATTTTCCGTCGCGCGGTGCTAAGCAGCTCCAAGTAAAAATGCACATTGTGCAGGGTGAGCAGACGCAGGGCCAGGATCTCCCCGGCCATGTAGAGATGGCGTAGATAGGCCAAGCTGAAGTTTTTGCACGTATAGCAGCCGCATACGGGATCGAGCGGGCGGTCGAAATCGCGCATATAAGCGGCATTGCGAATGTTTATTTTCCCGTTGCGGGTAAAAGCCGACCCGTTGCGGGCGTTCCGCGTGGGCAGCACGCAATCGAACATATCGATTCCCCGCTCGATTCCCTCCAGGATGTCGGCCGGCGTGCCGACTCCCATAAGGTAACGGGGCTTGTGGGGCGGCAGCAGCGACGCCGTGAAGGCGGCGATCCGGTAGGTCGCTGCGATATCCTCCCCTACCGCAAGTCCGCCAATCGCGTACCCCGAAAAATCCATTACCATGAGCTCGGACGCGCATCGGCGCCGCACGTCTTCATGGGTTCCCCCCTGCACGATACCAAAGAGCGCTTGAGGAAAACCAAAGTGAAAAGGCAACCGCGCATGCGCATCGGCGCACCGGGCCGCCCATCGCAGAGATCTTTCGACCGCCCGCTCTATATCCTGTAACCCGACGCCAGCGGGTGGGCATTCGTCAAACGTCATGATGATATCGGCTCCAAGATTATGCTCGATTTCCATGACCCTTTCAGGCGAAAAAAAATGCCTTGATCCGTCAATATGCGATTGAAAGTCGACGCCGTCATCGGTAATTTTCGAGATATCCCGCAGGCTAAAAACCTGATAGCCGCCGCTGTCCGTGAGCATGGCTCCATGCCAAGAAGCAAATTTGTGCAACCCGCCGGCTTCGCGAATGAGCGCATCGCCGGGACGCAGATGCAGATGGTAGGCGTTAGCAAGGATAATCTTAGCATCGCACTTATCAAGTTCAGCGGGTGAGAGGGCCTTGACGGTAGCCTGCGTACCGACCGGCATAAAGACAGGTGTCCCGATGGAACCATGCGGCGTATGCACTACCCCGGCGCGAGCGGCGGTGCGGGAATCAGCTTTTTCTAAAACGAAGTCGAATGGGTGCATGAATCGGAAGCGAAGAAGGTTAAAAAATAAAAATACAAAAGGCCGTGGATCCGAACTCTCCGCTCGTAATTTAACCGATCGTAAATGACGTCATGGTCAGCGACCCGGCAACCGGCACGTCGTTAAAAAATGAGATTGTTTCGTCCTCTCGCTGAAGGGCGATGGCATAGAGCATGGGAAGGTAGTGTTCGTTGGTGGGTATCGCGAGTCGAGCGGCATTGCCGAGAGAGCGGTAGTCGATGAGCTCGGCATGCCGTCGCTCCTGCAATAGCCTTTTGAAAAGATCATTTGCGGACAGAGCCCAGTCGAAACCGAAGGGCGCATTGAAATCGCCGCCTCTGATCTCGATCCTTCCGAGATTGTGGACCATATTCCCGCTGCCGATGATGAGAATCCCGCTCTCGCGCAGCGGGGCGAGCTCTTTGGCCAACGCATAGTGATGCTGCGCGAGAGCGGACCGGTCGAGGCTCAACTGGACAACGGGGATATCGGCATTGGGATACATCCGGCACAGAACGCTCCAAGCGCCGTGATCGAAACCCCAGCAGTCATCGAAGCCGACCTCGGTCGTTGCAATGAAGTCGCAACACTCTTTCGCGAGGAGCGGATCACCCGGTGCGGGATAATTCTTCTCGTAAAGTTCCGCCGGAAAACCTCCAAAGTCGTGAATGGTCCGCGGACGCGGCATTGCGGTCACAAAGGTTCCGTTTGTCTCCCAGTGCGCCGAAATGCAGAGAATCGCGCGCGGTTTCGTAATCCGTACAGCCGCCTCCTGCCACTTTTGCGAAAAACAGTTGTTCTCGATGGCGTTCATCGGACTGCCGTGGCCGACAAAAAGGACGGGCATTCGCTTCAGACTACCGGTTGATTGATGCATCATATGGTTCTCAATGGTATGTTATTGATACATCGGGGTCACAATTAAAGCGACAATATTCCTCTTTTAAGGATGCCGCCACCGCTACATTCCGGCTATAATAATTATGTCCATATTGCCTCTTGGGTCCAATGAACAGCAGAGGAGATCGGATTCGGCCATCTCAAAAATATTGCGTTATTCAGATTTTTCGGATTCCTTCGCCAAAGAATGCGCTTTCACCAGTTTCGCTTCGTCCGAGTCCGGGTACTTTTCAACGAGTTTTTGCCAGACAAGCTCCTGTGACTTTTTCTTGTCAAGTTTCTCATAGCAGAGCCCAAGCTTGTAGAGCGCAATGCAGGCTTTTGCGCCCTGCGGGTAATTGCGGACATACAGAAGGAGCGCCGACTCGGAGGCGCCGTAGTCCTTGTTTGCATAGAAACATTCGCCGATCCAGAATTGCGATTCCTGCCCCTGTAAAGTTTCCGGAAACCGGGTGGCGATATCCTGAAAACCGCTTCGCGCGATGTCAAACCGGCCAGCGTTGAAGTCGTCGGAGGCAATCTGGAACAGTTTTTCAATCTCGGATTTCTGCGTTTTGACTGCCGTGGAGTCGGCGGCGAGCTTTGCTTCGAGCTGCTTCTGGAAATCAGAGGTGTTCTCATAGATTTTTGACAGACGGTACTGGTTTTCGGAAAGATTGCCGCCCAGCTCAGCGATCTTCCGTTCAACTTCGCTGAACCGCACTTGCTGGTCGGCTCTGATAAGGCGAAGGAACTCGTTCAGCTCCTGCTGCTGATCGGAGATTTTTTTATCCAGAGCGACGATCTGGATTTTGAGCGAATCCTGAACAGCGGTGATCTCCCGGGTGCGCAAGACGGTGATATACGAGCAGCTCTGGAGGATCAGAAGGGGAACCAGGAATGTGCAAGAAATTAATACTTTTTTTGTCATTAAACTGTTCCTTGCATTCTTTTTACACCGTTAGTAATGCTCCCAGTCCGGTTGCGATACATCCCCCGTATTGGTCACCTGACGCACATGGCTCCCGTCGGGTCTCATGATGCAAAAATCACTTCTGCCGCCGAGCCGGGTGATATAGCCGATCAGCATGCCGTCGGGCGACCAGGTTGGATATTCATGCTGTCCCGGAGCATTCGTGAGTTGCGTCTCGTTCGAACCGTCCGGCGATACCACCCAAATATCGAGCTTGCCGTCCGAAGCCATCGAGGTGAACGCGATTTTATCACCCTTGGGCGACCACGCCGGTGAGTCGCAGTAACCGCTTTTATGCGTGATACGATGCTGGTTTCCGCCATCGGCATCCATTATGTAAATTTGCGGATTACCGGAGCGATCCGAGGTGTAGGCGATCTGGTAACCGCTGGGCGACCAGCAGGGAGCGGTCTCGATGCCGCCGTTACCAAATGTCAATTGTTTTTTTCCCCTTCCGTCGAGAGCGCAGGTGTAGATGTCGAGGCTGCCGTTCACCGAAGAGGCATAGGTCACCGTTTCATCGATCGGCGATACCGCCGGCGAAACCTGGATGCCTCGGCTGGCGGCGATAACGGTCGGCGCACCGCCATGTATCGACTCCCGGTAGATATCCGGCTTGCCTCGCAGATAGGAGGTAAAAACAAAGATTGTGGAATCGGCGAATGCCGGAAAGAGGTTAAGCACTACTCCCGACGTTATCTGCCGGCTGTTAAACCCGTCGAAGTCCATGATGGCGATGTTTTTATTGCTTCCCGTGGACTTGACATAAAGAATCCGGCTCAGAAAGATGCCCTTATCGCCGAACAGGAGACTGTAGAGATCATTCGAAAATCCATGGGCAATGGGCCGGAGTTGCGCGACCGGGCACCGATACTCCTTCTTGAGCAAGTGTTCCCGTGACGCGATATCGTTGACAAAACAGGTGAACGTGATTTCTGCGACAGACTGGGACAGTTCACCGTCAATATAGAGGGAGACATTCTGCGCGGCAAAGAAGGCGCTGTCGAATGCGGCTTTCCGCACTACCTGAAACCGTCCGCAGAAATCTAAATCATTTGCAATGATCATTGAGGGCAGCGTATTGGGCGATAGCGAGGCTCCAACGTTTTTGAAATCGACGATGCCGATCGGAATGCTGTCGTAACGGCCCGCGTAAATATTGAGGTTGAATTTTTCGGCGCGGCCCCTGGAGCCGAGGCCCATAAAAAAAACGATAATTAGCAGCTTTCGGATCATGGCAGGCTAATTCCTCGTGGGGATAAGTGTGCAGGTCAATTCCAGGTTATCGGACGAAAACCCCGGCGGCAGGGTCCCGAACGGCGCGGCAAGTTTTATCGCCCGCAAAGCCAGATTGTCGAGGCTGCCATCTCCCGAGCCTTTGCTGATAATCGGGTCGGAAATCGAGCCGTCGCGGTGGATAGTGAACGAGACGAGCACCGAAAGAGCGCTGTTTCCGGAAGGCGGATTCCAGTAGCGCGAGATTTTCCGGGTGACATTATCAAGGTACCAGGTATACTTGAACTCTCCGACGGTGGCGACGCTCGCCGCCTTCGGCAATTCATCAAGGATCGATGCGAGTTCATCGACCGTCTCGGATGTTTCCTTCTCTTTCGCAAGGGGCTTCGCCTCGCTTTTTGGAAATGCCCTCTTCGGCAAAATTTCCTTTGGGATTTTTTTATGCGCTGTCCGGGCTGTTGACATTACCGGCGACAGTGACGGCGGCGCGGTCACAAGCTGGAATGTCGAGGGGCGTTCGAACGATACCGTTCGCTCCGTAAGTTTGAGGAGCAGCGGAATGCCGACGAGGATAAGCAGGTGGAGCAGCAGGGAAATGATAAAACCGGTTCGAGGGGAAAGATTCCCTTCCGGGATGCGATCGATCGAAGAGGCTGCCGCGGCCATGCCGATCACTCACTTCTCGGTTCCTGCGGCTGGGTCAGGAAACCGAGCTTCACGACCCCCGCGTTCTGGATGTCCGCGATGACCCGGATCACGAGGCCGTAAGGAACTTTTTTATCCGCGTTGACAAATACCGGTACCTGCGTCCTTGAGGCGAATATCTCGCGAAACCGACGGGGAAAATCAATGAGCGACACCCGCTCCTGATCGATAAACAGCTCATGGTGACTATCGATGGTAACCTGAATCGAGACATTGACTTCGACATTTTTCGCATCCGCAGGGGGCAAGTCGACCTGTACCCCCTGCGTCATCATGGGCGCGGTGATCATGAAAATGATGAGAAGCGTCAGCATGACGTCGATGAGATTCGTCAGGTTTAGATCGCTGATAAGAGGTCGGCGACGGCGATGTTTCACGCACTCCCCCGCCCGTCATAGAGGTCAAGGAGCGCCTCACGCTTGATCCTCGCAAGCAGCATGGTCTTGAACTCGTCAACATCGGTCTCGATGCGTTCGGCGCGATGGTTGAAATAGTTGTAGAAAAAAAGCGCGGGAATCGCTACCGCGAGTCCCGCAAGCGTTGCAATGAGCGCTTCCGCGATTCCGGGCGCCACAACCGGCAGGCTTGCCGAACCCTGATTGCCGATCTCGAAGAAAGAGTTCATTATCCCCCATACTGTTCCAAGAAGTCCCAGAAACGGCGAAATGCTTGAAACTATCGCCAGCAGAAAGACACCTCGGTCGAGGGTTGACACGATGCCTGTGCAGACGCTCTCCAGCCGCTCTTCAGCCATGGAAAACTGGCTTTGTAACATGAATGATGGATCACGGCTGCCGAGACGCCGCATATCCGCCATGATCCGATTGAATTCCAAAACCCCGCTGGAGCCGAGACGCCCAAGCGGATTCAAAAGCATCTTCTTATCCATTTGATCGAGTTCCGCAAGACGATCGAGTCGATCGAACTGCTTTTTAAAGGAGCGGTTCCCCCTTTCGGCGCTTTTGATAAAGTACAGCCGGGAAACAATAATCATCCAGGTAATAACCGAAAAAAGGAGAAGAATGCACAGCACGAGCTTCGCCGCCCAACTGGCATGCATAATCATCGTAACAAGAGGAGAATCCATGAGAGTTCGTTCACCTTTGCCCATCTCGAGTGGAGAGAGAATTCGATTTTGGATAGATACTACTGTTGAATAAGAATCAAAAATTACTTCGTGCGGAGAGCCTCAGAGGTTCTTCGCCCATTCCCGGATCGCGGTCAGCGCTCTTTCGCAGAGCAACTCCCGGTTCGCTTTCCCGCGCACTCTTTTCCCGTTATCGGGAAGCAGCGGAAACAGACCGAAATGGATATTTGAGGGGGTAAAAGGCCGAACTCTCGAACCGGTCACATGGTGCAGAAGCGAACCAAGCGCCGATTCGCGGGGTAGAGGGGGAAGTGGCCTGCCGACAAGCCGCGACCAGGCAAAGAGCGCAGCCAGATGCCCGGTGGCGATGCTTTCGGTATACCCCTCGCTGCCGCAGATCTGCCCCGCAAGAAAAACGGAGGGATCCTCCCTGAAGGCAAGATCCGCAGAGAGGAGTTCCGGTGAATCGAGGTAGGTGTTGCGATGAATGCTGCCGAAACGTAAAAATTCGGCGTTCTCCAGCCCGGGAATCATCCTGAACACCGTTTTCTGACCGGGAATGGTGAGACGGGTCTGAAAACCGACCAGGTTGTAGCAGGTGCCTGCCTCATTTTCACGGCGCAACTGGCAGACCGCGTAGGGCCGCTTTCCACTTCGTGGATCGAGCAAACCGATTGGTTTAAGCGGACCGAAAGCGAGCGCGCGATCGCCGCGCTGGGCCAATACCTCGATCGGCAGGCAGGCCTCGAAAAACCGCTCGTTTTCGAAATGGTGTGCAAGGGTGCGATCGGCCTCGCGCAAAGCATTGTAAAATCGTCGATATTCCTCTTCGGTAAATGGACAATTCAGATAATCGTTGCCGTCAGTCTCGCGACGAGAGGCTAAAAAAACGACCGAACGATCGATCGACTCCGCCGAAACGATTGGCGCAATAGCGTCATAAAAATGGAAACAAGCGGCCCGTCCGCGCCCCGCCAGCCACTGTGCCAGCGAATCGGCGACCAGCGGGCCCGCGGCAACGATGCAGGCGCCATACCCTTCGGGCGGAGCCGCGACCTCGATGCGGATCAGACGGACGCGCGGTTCTCCCGCAAAACGCCCGGCAACTTCCCTGGAAAAAGCCAAACGATCCACGGCAAGCGCGGATCCGGCCGGCACCGCCGATCGTTGTGCAGCATCGAGAAGCGGGCTTTGAAGAATCGCCAGTTCGGCCTTGAGCACGCCATGCGCGGAGTGAAGCCTTACGGATTTAAAGGAATTCGAACAGACAAGCTCGGCGGGCAGGTCGGTCGCATGTGCAGGAGTCATGCGGCCAGGCCGCATCTCAAAAACGTCAACCGACAGGCCTTTTTGCGCCGCTACGAGTGCGGCCTCGCAGCCGGCAAGCCCGGCGCCGATGACCGCCACCTTCGATTGCACCGCCATTGTCAGGGTTCGGAAGCGCCGGTCGGGGATGCCGTATCGGCGGGCGATTGCTCCGGCAATGTTACCTCGGTTTTGCAGGAAGGACAGATCAGGAATACGCCTTTACGCCGGGTTTCCTTCTGCACCACGATCGGGAAACCGCATGCCGTGCATTTAGTGTCAATCGGCCGGTCCCAGGTGGCAAAAGTGCACTTCGGGTAGGCGCTGCATCCATAGAAGGTTTTGCCGCGGCGGGTCCTTCGCTCCACGATCGAGCCGTCGCAGCCCTCGCGCGGACAATGTATGCCCGTCGAAAAAGATTTGGTGTTTTTGCACTCCGGAAAGCGCGAACAACCCAGAAATTTCCTGCCGTTGACCGACAGGACAACCATGGGCGCGCCGCAGAGATCGCAGGTCGCCCCGTTCGGCGCGGTTTCTCGGACGCCCCAGGTTTCGGTATATTTGCACGCAGGAAATCCCTGACAGGCAAGAAATCTCCCGTTGCGGCTCCATTTGATGACAAGCCGATTCTTGCCGCACAGCGGGCAGACTCGATCCGTCGTTTCCTGGTTCCTGGCGCGGAGTTCCTTGATGTTTTGTTTGACTGCTTCAAGTCGTTCGGAAAAGGGGACATAAAATTCCCTGAGAACCGATACCCATTCGGCCTCACCGTCCTCAATACGGTCCAGCTTCGATTCCATATCGGCGGTAAATCCGACATCGAACACGTCGGGGAACTCCTCGACGAGCATACGCTTGACAGTAAATCCCACTTCGGTCGGCAGAAAGCGCCTGCTTTCAAGCGTCACATATTTCCGGCGTTTAAGCGTGTCGATGATCTGCGCATAGGTGCTTGGCCTGCCGATGCCCTTGTCCTCAAGCTCCCGCACAAGCGATGCTTCGCTGTACCTCGGCGGCGGCTGGGTAAAATGCTGCTTTTCCGAAAGCGCCTTCAAAGATACGGGCGTCGCGACCGCAATCAGCGGAAGCGTTTCATTTGTTCCCTCCCCGTTCTCCGAAGTATCCTCAATGGTCTCATCATAGAGTGCAAGAAAACCGGGAAACTTAAGAATGCTGCCGTTTGCCCGGAAAACGACATCCTCACCCGCGATATCGATACGTGTTTGATCGAGCAGCGCGTTTTCCATCTGAGATGCCAGAAAACGCTTCCAGATGAGTTCATACAGGTGATGTTGGTCCTTGGAAAGATAGGATTGCACTCTTTCAGGAGAAAACGCGTTATCGACCTGGGACGGACGGATTGCTTCGTGCGCATCCTGAATGTTTTTCTTTTTCCCAAAGGTGCGCGGCAAAGCCGGAATAAACTTGGAACCGAAGAGTCCTTCGATGACCTTCCGGGCCTCGGCGAGGGCCTCCTGGGCGATGCGCGTGGAGTCGGTACGCATGTAGGTGATGAGTCCGAGCGACCCGAGTTCGCCGAGTTCAAGGCCCTCATAGAGTTGCTGCGCAATCATCATGGTTTTTGCCGCCGAAAAACCGAGCTTCCGAGCCGCTTCCTGCTGCAAGGTACTGGTGATAAAAGGCGGGTACGGTTTCCGCTCTTTTTCGCTGCGCACCACATCGCTGACCATATAGGAAATATTTTGCAAACGCTCCCGGAGAGCCTTTGCGGTCGCCCCATCGGGGATAAGCGGGTCGGCGGTATCAGCTGACTTTTTCCCATTTACAGAAAATAGTTTGGCCGAGAATGAAACTTCCTTCTCGGTAAACCGTCCTTCGATCGACCAATATTCCTTCTGTTTGAACGCCCGCACGACCTCTTCGCGCTCGCAGATCAGGCGAAGAGCGACGGATTGGACCCTGCCCGCGCTGAGCCCCCTGAAGACGGTCCTCCACAGGATGGGCGATACCTGATACCCCACTATCCGATCGAGAATCCGGCGAGCCTGCTGGGCATTCACCTTGTTCATGTCGATGTCTTGCGGCGAATCGAAGGCGGCCAGCACCGCCCGTTTGGTAATTTCATTGAACTGCACGCGCCGGATATGCGGATTATCCTCCTTAATCGACTCGGCGACATGCCAAGCTATGGCCTCCCCTTCGCGGTCAGGATCAGGCGCCAGAAAAACATCTTCGCAATGTGCCGCCTCCTCCTTCAGGCTGTGTATAACTTTTCGTTTTCCCTTTGAAACCGTGTACTTTGGCTTGAAATCGTTATCGATTTCGACCCCAAGTTCTTTTTCGGGCAGATCGATGACATGCCCCATCGTGGCTCGAACGGTATATTCCTTGCCCAGATATTTTGAAATTGTTTTGCACTTTGCAGGAGACTCAACGACTACCAGATGCTTCGCCATGTTACCATTATCCTTTATTAGTAAAGCTCATTTGAATTCAGCGGACACGTTCGCCCGGCAAAAAATTACCGCACGTACTGCTTGATTAAACCGAAAAACAAAGTATCGCCTGAACCTCAGGAGACGGTTCAAATTCCGGCATAAACATTTGATAAATAAGCCGCAATGGCTGAATCGTATGATGCGGTATACGCAAACGCCTTAGCGGCAAGCCGTTTTCTGGTGTTCAATGATACCATTCCAGATTTCACAATTTCACCGATTATCCCGGCGTAATCGGCCAGATCGACAACCACGGTAACGAACCGATGATTCTTTGCCGCACTCCGCACCAGCGCCGGTCCTCCAATATCGATATTCTCGATTGCCTCTTCAATGGTCACCCCCGGCCGTTCCACTGTTTGAACAAATGGGTACAGATTCACCACGACCAAATCGATTGGCTTGATGTTGTTCTGCGCCATCTGTTCGCAATGGAGAGGATTATCCCGAACAGCGAGGATGCCGCCATGGACCCGTGGATGAAGAGTCTTTACCCTTCCATCCATGAGCTCAGGATGCCCGGTAAAGGCCCCTATTTCAACGACCGGGATGTGATTCTCTTTTAATAATTTAGACGTTCCCCCCGTTGAGACGATTTCTATCTTCAGAGCCGACAGCGCCTTTGCGAATTCAAGAACACCGCGCTTATCGGAGACGCTGATAATCGCTCGCTTAACCGTTGCTTTTTCCATTAATCTCCCGGGCGCTGAAGCTGGATCCCCTGTCCGCCCCGTCAAAAAGGACTAATATGATATAAAGGCGCATTCCGGCGCAAACATTAAAATTCCGTACCCTGATGAAAATAAGATTGCAGCCTGCCGGTCCATCGGCGCATCCGCGCCGTCATCGGGATACTCTATTCGCGGAAAACCGGTCGCTCTCTCCCATCGCCTGCAAACCCTTCTGAAAATCATCCGGAAGCGGCGCGACAATGGTAATCTCTCTTTTCAAAAAAGGATGCGTGAAGCCGATTCTCCATGCATGCAGAGCCTGTCGGCCAAAGCAAGCGAGCATCTGGATCGCAAAGGGTCGATAAGCGGGCGCCAGTTGCGACAACCGGCCCGATCCGCCGCCATACAGCGTATCGCCGAGAACGGCAAAACCTCTGCTGCTGCAATGAACGCGGATCTGGTGCGTCCTTCCGGTCTGGGGCATGAATTGGACAAGCGATATGCCGGACCGGGCTGCGAGCAGGCGGAATTCGGTGCGGGATGATTTGCCGAAACGGTCGGGAGCGCGTTTTACGGGATCTTTCCGGCTTCTTGCCAGAGGAATATCGATGATGCCGGCAGCCTCGGATGGAACTCCCATGCAGAAACCGAGGTAGTCTTTCTTAACCAACCGGGAGGCGAAAGCCTGGGCGAGCATCGCATGGGCGCCATTGGTTTTCGCGATCAGCAGGACGCCGGAGGTATTCTTGTCCAGCCGATGCACGATGCCCGGCCGCTCCGGACGCGACCCGTCGGAAAGATTTTTTCCAAGGTAATAGAGAAGCGCGTTAACAAGGGTGCCGGTGCGATTTCCATTTCCCGGATGGACCACCAGACCCGCGCTCTTGTTCACGGCAAGGAAATAGTCGTCTTCATAAAGAACCGACAGGGGAAGGTTCTGCGGTTCAAGCTCGAGGGGTCGGTCGGGGACGTTCAAATCGCTTATCCGGATACGGTCGCCTTCGGCCACTCGATAATTTTTGCGCGCAGGCCGCCCGTTTACCAGAACAGCTCCCCCGATGATGCATTTCTGGACTTGCGAACGGGAGAGATCGCCGACCGCGCGGGAAAGAAAGAGATCCAATCTTTCGCCTTCGGAATCCGGGGAAATGACAAGGTCGGCACTTGATATTTGAGCATTCATGCCGCGATCGGACTTCGCGCACCGGGTTTCAGGGTGCAGAACATCTCTTATGGCGTTTCGGTCGAAACCGGACCGTTCGGCAGCGCTTCCTTGTGGCGATCGCCTTCGAATAAAAAACTTGCCGTCATAAGAATAATGCCGATGGTTACCAAAGCGTCAGCCACGTTGAAAACCGGCCACGGGTTGAATGGTCGGAATCCCAGATCGACTTTAATGAAATCGACGACTCCCCTTGCCGGGTGAAACAAACGGTCAAACAGGTTGCCGAGCGCTCCGGGGAGGATACATGCAAGAGCCCAGTGCAGAAAACGATCGGCGCTTCTCAGGTATCGGTAGTATATGACGAGAATCACCGCCGCGATCAGATTAAAAAACGGGAATACTTTACCGACCGAGAAACCCGGAATGAACCGGCCGGGGTCGATCCCGAAGACCGCCGCTTTATTGTAGACAAGGATCAGCTGCACGACGTCGCCGACGCAGCGCACCACGTGGCCATCGGCGAGCGAACGGGCAATCATCTGCTTCGTCCATAGATCCAGCAGGAGCCCCGCGACCGTCACGATGGCTAAAAGCCGCCATCGATGCTTGATTTCTCCAGACAATGTATTTTCCTTATCGTGAAAGGGAGAGCATAGAAAATACAATACTCCGGGGCTATTACTCTGTCATTCACCACCCCTTATTTCAAATTGGTCCGCTTGAAAAACGCGTGCATGGCGGCGGCGGCGGTTTGTCTGGGATTCTGGATCGGTCGATCGTCCCTCTCCTTCTCCTCGCTCATCGATCTCTGCATTGCCGCCGGAGCCGCGACTGCATTCGGCAATGTCGTCAATGATATGCGGGACGTGGTCACCGACCGGATAAGCCACCCCGATCGTCCATTGGTGCACGGCGCGATCACGATGCGCGCGGCGGGGCTATTCGCCCTCTTATTGGCGCTTCTTTCGGGAGGGTTCGCAAGCATGGTCTCAACGACGCATCTTGTCGCCACCCTCATTCCCCTCGCGCTGCTTCTGCTGTACGCCCGTTTTCTCAAATCGACTCCCCTCTCCGGAAATATCATGGTCTCGCTTCTCGTCGCCTACCCGCTTCTCTACGGGGGCCTCCTGGCACCGGCATTTCACCGCCTTCTCGTCCCGGCAAGCGCTGCGTTTCTCGTCAACGGACTCAGGGAAATCGTTAAAGACCTTCAGGACGAACCGGGAGACCGGGCCGCCGGGCTTGTCACGACGGCGGTTCTACCGCAAAGCGCGATCAACGCCATCGTCATGGGCGCAAGCATCCTCTTCCTGGCGTTGCTGCCGGCGCCGATCATCCTCCATCAATTCGGATTGCCGTATGCCCTGGTCTGCCTTTTCGGCATCGCGCCGATGCACGGTTTCTGGATGGCGCGGTGGGCGATGCGCGGCCGGAGACACTCCCTTCCGCTGTTATCCGTCTTATTGAAATGGGAGATGCTGCTGGGGCTTCTGGCAATGGCGGGAGATCAGTTGATTTCGGCGACTTCGTAAAGAGAAGCCCCGTCGCTTTCCACAAGCTCCGGGGCTTCGCCAATACTCTTTATTGTTATTGAAATGGGGAAAAATCCGGAATTACTCTTTCGCCTCCGGCGCAACGGTCTCAGAAGCCGGGGGAGCTTCGACGCTTTCCGCTTCGATGGCCTCCGGCTGCTGCGCCTCTTCTTCGGCGGCCCCATCCTTCTTCTTCCCCTTTGAAAACTTGCCGGCCTGCTTGACGACTTCCGTCGCGGGCTTGAGCGGAAATTTTTCCGCAAACTCGGCCAGCAGCGCTGCATCCTTATCCTTGAAATAGTCCGACACGCTCATCACGATCTTGTGGCTGTCCATGTCGAATTCGACGACTTCGGCAGGAATTTTATCCCCGATTTTATACAGCCGCGACGGATGGTTGACTTCCTGCCCGAGCTGGTTGAGCGGAATGAAGCCCTCCACGTCGCCGCTGAGATTGACTACCACCCCGCGGTCAAGGATGCGCACGACTTCACACTCGGGAATTTCCGTGCCCAGCGCGTAGAGCGGAACGAGGTTCGGCCACGGATCTTCGGAGAGTTGCTTTACCCCCAGCGAGATCCGGCGTTTCTCGACATCGACATCGAGCACCTTCACTTCGACCGTGTCGCCCTTTTTCACGAGTTCGCCCGGATGATTGATTTTCTTCGTCCATGACATATCGGAAATATGGATCAGCCCGTCGACGCCCTCCTTGAGTTCGACGAAGGCGCCGAAGGCCGCCAGATTGCGAATCTTGCCGGAAACGATATCGCCGGGATGAAACTCGGCGGGCACCTTCTCCCACGGGTCGGGTTCGAGCTGCTTGATGCCGAGGGAAATTTTCTGGTTCGCCTTGTCTATTTTCAGCACCATCGCCTCGATGATATCGCCGACGCCGACGATTTTTGAGGGATGCTTGATGTGCTGGGTCCATGACATTTCAGAAATATGAATGAGCCCTTCGATGCCTTTCGCGAGTTCGAGAAACGCCCCGTAATCGGTGATCGAAACGATCTTGCCCCGGACCTTCGCGCCTTCGGGAAACTTCTCCTCGATGCCTTTCCAGGGATGTTCGCTCAGCTGCTTGATGCCAAGGGAAATACGCTCCTTGTTTTCATTGAAGTCCAGCACCTTCACCTTGAGCCGGTCGCCGAGCGCAACGATTTCGGAAGGATGGTTCACGCGGCCCCACGACATATCGGTAATGTGCAGCAGGCCGTCCACGCCGCCCAGGTCGATGAAAGCGCCGAAATCGGTGATGTTCTTGACCGTGCCCTCGCGGATCTGCCCCTTTTCGAGTTCGGCAAGAATCTTGCCGCGCTGCGCGGAGCGATCCTCTTCGAGGATGACGCGGCGCGAGACGACGATGTTCCGCCTTACCTTGTTGACCTTGATAACCCGGAATTTGTAGGTCTGGCCGATGATGGTATCCATATCCGGGATCTGCCGGAGATCAATCTGTGAACCGGGGAGAAACGCGTCGATGCCGAACAGGTCGACGACGACGCCTCCCTTGATGCGGCGCAATACCCTGCCCTCGATGGTTTCCTGTTTTTCATATGCCTCAAATATCCGGTCCCACACCTTGAGAAAATCCGCGCGCGATTTGGAGAGGATGATCTGCCCTTCATTGTCTTCGACCTGTTCGAGGTAGACATCGATCTCATCGCCGGGCTTGAAATCTTTTACATTCTTGAACTCGAAAAGCGGAATGATGCCTTCGGATTTGAAATTGACATCGACGATCACCTCCTTGTTGGTGATCCGGAGTATCTTACCCCGCACGACCTGTCCCTCCTCAATTCCTTCCAGCGACTTGTTATATTCCTGGAGCGCCGTCTCTATCTGACCGGAGGAGTAATACGCTTCTTCGAAATCGCTTAAGTCTACTTCCCGGCCCGATGAATCGACGCCCTTGACGATCTTGCTCTCTTCCGACGTTAAGTTGGTCATACCTTCGACTGCTCCTGCTCTTTAGGGGTTAGAGGTGTATGGTTTCGGCATCGCTCTGTTTCGCTCCTGCATGAACGATACCGTTTTGTTGACGATATAATCGACCTGTTCGCCGAACGTCATGACGGTCGTATCGATTTCTTCCGCGTCCGGCGCTTTGCGCAGCGGGCTATGCTCTCGTGTCGCATCCTTCCGGTCCCGCTCGGACAGTTCCTCGATGAGTTCGGCCGTCGATTTGACGACCCCCAGCGCCTGAAAATCCAGGCGGCGCCGGCGCGCCCGTTCCTGCGGCGTTGCCGTCATGAAAAATTTCAGGTCGGCGTCCGGGAACACCACGGTGCCGATATCGCGGCCTTCGCAGACTATTGATCCGCCTTGCGCGATCTTTCGCTGCTCTTCAACCAGCTTCCGCCGGACAATCGCCGGAGCGCAATAATCCGACACCTTTCTGGTCACGGCATCGCTGCGTATGTCCTCGGTCACGTCCTCGTCATCGAGGAAGATTCTGACCGCTCCCGCTCCACCCGCAAACCGGATTGACGCCGAAGCCACGATTCTTTCGAGCGCCGCCTCGTCGTCGACTCCGATTCCTTCACGCAGGCAACGAAGCGTTATCGCCCGATACATCGCGCCGGTATCGAGATAGGTGATGCCGAGGCGCGCGGCAACCGCCTTTGCCGTGGAGCTCTTTCCGGAACCCGCCGGGCCATCTATGGCAATAATCATGTAACTTCCCGCGCTGAGCGTAGGGAATGGCAAAACTGAGTAAAAATAGTCGAAGCGGGGGGAAAAAGCAAAGGATGCCGATGTGAAACTTAAACTGGAAAAAATGTCGGACATCCACTCCGCCCCTTGCGGAGAAGATGTCCGACATCGTGAGAATCTACACTACAATTTGCTTCCCGAGCCTTTCCTTACATCGTTGTATTAATGAAAGATCTGGTGTAATGGACATCTCCGGCATCGAGTTTGGCAATATATGAACCTGCAGGAATACTGTTCATCGGGATTTTAACGCTATAAGCGCCCGCCCGCTGCGAACTATTTATAAGGGTGGCGATGAGTCTTCCCTGAACGTTGAAAAGTCGAATGCTCACTTTGGCGCCGGCGGTAAGCGAATAAAGCAGCGATGATCCGCGCACGGTGAATTCATTCCCGACCGCATGGTTTGCCGCGACCGGCTTGACTGCGGTAGAGGGTACGAACGCGGCGGTGTTTTTGCCGATGGAGAATTCGGAATAGGTTGCGCCGAAATCGGTTATACCCGAAACGGTAATATTGCCGTAATTCAAAGTCGGATCATCGAACGCGTGCGAGACTATCGTCGGAAATGTATAACTGCCGGTAAACTTGTATTGACCCAGAACCAGTCCTGCGGTATCCGCTATTGACACCCCGGTATTGAAATCGACCGAATCATAGGTAAAGCTCGCGGTAGCGGTGGGGAAGGTCAATCCGCTGCTCCTGATGGACCAGAAACGCTTGAGCATCAGAGAATCGTTCGCATAGATGATATTGTTGCTGACCGATTGATAGGGATGGACGGTAATGCTTCCGCTCGTTGAAGTTACCCCGCTCGGGAAGGTAAACGATACCGGCGAAAAACCGTTGGCGGTCCCGACATCGAAGCTCATCATTCCCGGAGTCGCGGGGATCATTCTCCGCATGGTCCCGAGTACCATGCCGCCGGTGCGGGTGACGGTTGCCGCCACTCCGACGGTCAGCGTATCCGAGAGCGTGACGATATCACCGCTTGTCAGCGTAAGGCCGCTATCGACCGTTATATTGTTGTTAATGGTAAGGTTACGCCCGGCGATCACTCCGGAATTCGAGGAGGATTGAACCACCAGCCTGTTTAAATGGATTCCGGTCGCATCCGTCAGTTGGAAGCCGTAGGTCGCATTTGCCGTCGTGCTGACGCCGTCGCCGATGAGTAACGTGGAGCCGGAAAGGTAAATATTGCTGGAAGTGAATGACACCGCAGGTGTGGCGGCGCTCGTATTCAAATTCGGGTTGTTTATCTGCAAGGTTGATGATGTTACGGTGCAGGTAGCCGTACCGCCGATATTCAGTTGCGGGGTAATGACATCACCGACACCCGTCGTATAAAGATAATACGGACTATTCGATGAAGAAAAAATTAAATTGGCATCGGTAATCGTCGTCGTTCCTGCCATCAGGTTCAAGACTTCATCGATGGTATATTGTCCCTGCAAACTCACCTGGCCGCCGGTGACTGACATATAATACATATTGCCCTGTCCTTGCAGACTCACCTGACCGCCTGTTACCGTAACCCCGGTGTTATACGTGGCGGAACCCAGAATACATGAATCGGTCGGGATTGAAATTTCCAGAGTTCCCCCGGCAACGGTAACGCCGCCCGGCACCCAAAGCCTGGTAGAAGCGTTACCGGCGATATTGATGGCTTGTCCGGATGATAAGGTAACCCCCGGGTAAAGAACATATAAACCCCAACCGGATTCCTGCCATGTTCCAGCCGTGAATGACAGGTAATTTGCCGATACCCCTGATAGATCCACCAGGGTATTAGCCACCGCTGCTTTATTAACGACAAGATATTGAACATAGGTGCTGGAAATGCTGTTTCCGCTGATGGTGTCATTATACGGTGAAGAAAAAATAAGGGTGCCATACCAGCACGTTTGTGGATAGGCGGAGCTATACTGCATTTTCCCAAGGTTAGTCAAATTTCCAGAAAGAAGTAAGCTGTCATAGGAACAGGAATCATAAAAAGTGCTGGCGGAATCGATGGTCAGATTTCCCGTAATGATCAGTTTTAAACTCTGGTTACCAAACTCAATGCTTGCAGACCCCGTTCCTGACGTCCCTACCTGAAGATTTGAAACGGTCGTGGAAACATCGATCAAAGGCTGCGTCGCTCCATTGAACCCATTGGGAATAATTACCGTACTTGTCGTCGTCGGCAGCGCTCCTCCGCTCCAGTTATTGGCATCGCTCCACTTATTGTCGCCACCACCCCCTACCCACGTCGAAACCTGCCCGAACCCCGCAGCCGCCAACGCAACTATCCAGATTACCGCCTTGCACTTTCTCATAACCCCTCCCTCGTTTTTTGTGATGAAATATGTGGTGAAATAATTGAGACTATCAGCAAATACGTAAACAACTCAGAACTTAGAATACCTGCTCCTTCCCCATAAGCCATGCGTGCATTAACAAAGGGGGAAATTAAAGGGAACAAAATTTGGACCTCCCCTTGCCTTAGTATCTTCAGCAATTAGTGTGCCAAAATATCGACGATCCGCTATTCGCCTTACTTTCCTGCACCGAAGGAGTAGGAGCACCTTACGAGGAATAATCTTATGGGTGGATTCAGTATCAGCACAGACGATTGGCCGGATAGTGTTATTGGTGGCGGCTATATGATGACGATTTTTACGAGCGATTGGAAGCAACCGGTTTCTATGAGCATCCGCATAAATTTAATGCCTATGTTCGGCGAAGACTGCCTGATAAATCCCTTCAGCATGTAAAAACGTGGAAAAATGCCGTTCCTAATCTCGACGATCTGGGCGAAGCATTCGGCAGCGTGGTCAACGAGGCAATTATTGACCTCGAAATATTATTCGGGAGAAACAGCGGGAAAAAGAAGAAAGGAATCCGGACGACAATCCTGTTTGAACGCATGCCTGATTTGGAAAAGAAAATACACGGTTATAAAACGCATTTTTAACGACAAAATACGTTAAAATCTGTGCTTCGTCTGCATTTCCTCTGCGTTTCGTCTGCACGTAGTCTGCAAAAAATCTGCGGCTATTGTGCTGCTTAAAAGCTAAAAACCATTACTTTTTTCCTATCAAAAGCTACGTACTCTCTATTAATAGTATTTTAAAAATGTAGTACCCGTCGATACCGCTTTAGAAATTGTTGCCAAGGAGATTGCACTAGATGGCTAACATTTTTGAGGTTACAGCGGAAGAAATTGGGCGTCTTAACCCTTCTCAGCTTACTAAAATATTGGGGCAGCTTCTTCTAAATGAGGCGCAATACAATGGAATAGCTCGTTCCAATGGTAAAAGACCACGGCCATAGGCCGTGGCTTTAATTGGACCCCTAAAAGGGGTCTGCTTAATGAGCAAATAAATTTTGCTGGCCTAAGTCCTCCATTTCACGATCCCGCTTCTGCTGCTGGCTATACCCCCGAAAACTTGGTCAATTGAGAAGGGAGTTTTCCGAGTTATATTCACATTAACGAGGAGGACTCATGAAAGGGAAGCGATACACCGAGGAGCAGATATTTAGGATTCTCAAGG
>JBEKOX010000048.1:0-25212 GCA_049521335.1 Chitinispirillaceae bacterium | reverse complement strand
TTATCGCCTCGGCGAGCGTCGTATCGGGCCGGAGATTTGAATCGGAAGGGACGAATCCCGCCTTGTGAGTCTTGACTTTCTGCACCATCGCCGCCTGCTGCGCAACCGGTTGAGAGCAGTAGACAAAAGCAAGGCCGCCCAGCCGGGAGAGCCCGATCGCCATTTCGGCGCCGGATACCGATTGCATGCTCGCGGATACGAAAGGAATGTTGAGCGAAAAGGGAGACGATTCGCCCCTTGTGAACTTCGCGACCGGCGTCTTGAGTGAGACGTTTTTGGGTACATGGTTTTTCCCGGTAAGACGCGGAACGAGGAGATACTCGGAAAAGGTGCGCGAGACTTCATCGAGCCTTCGGGCCATACATACCTCGTTGGTTGGTGAATCGTTTTGTTTTGATTAAAATCGGCCTCTAAAAATACCACTTCCCCTCGGACGCTGCATGGGAAACGACCTCATCGCGAAAGAGGCGTCGCGAGCCGGGCTGGATGTTTCGACGATACGGAAAAATCTTTCTCAAAATAACAGTTGCCCTTCATATCGAAGAGGTAAGATCGTATTCTCTATAGAGAGTTAAACAGTAAAGCTATCATAAAAGGAGGGCAGTATGACGGCAAAAGCGACTAAACTTATGCCAGAGGGGATGCATTCACTGACGACCCAGCTGTGGTATAACGGTAATTGCAGTAAAGCCATCGACTTCTACCGAAAAGTTTTCAGGGCGGAGGTGGTTGGCGACGTGGATTACGGACCCGATGGAAAGGTCCTCCATGCGTTGCTTCGATTCGGCGATTCATCGGTAATTCTCGCCGATGCGATGGGCAACGAGCATGAGAGGGGTCCGGAACAGTATGCAACGGCAAGCCTGTATTTCTATGTGCCGGATTCCGATACAACTTTCAGGGAGGCGACCAAAGCCGGCTGCAAGATTATTATGCCGATTCTGGACGCTTTCTGGGGTGATCGAACCGGCCAGATACAGGACCCGTTCGGCCATTGCTGGTCTATTGCGACCCATAAGCTGGACCTGACGCGCGAGGAGATGCGCAAGCGCCAGGAGGAGTGGTTTGAACATCATCACACCGTTTCTTCATAGGAAGGCTGGTAAAGGGGAAAAGTTTTCGCCTTCCTAAATTCCTAATTAATCGGTTTTGGGTTCGAGCCCAGGAGGGTGTACCATTGAAAAAGCTTCGTACTCCAGTGTTTTATTTGGGTTACGCGGCTTTTCTTTTTATCCCTCGGTTACGGCAAAAGAAAAAAGGAATCCGGACGACCGTCTGCGGTTCGTCTGCGTCGATATATGACGTTTTAAGCTAAAAAGCATTGTTTTTTCCTGATAATTCCGTAAATTTATACTAATAGAACCTTTCTTACTTCGTGGAAAAATCAAAACACGAGGGAACTATTCGACTATATGAAGGGGATATGCAAAGTTACGCGATACCCGTTAAAGACCCAGAAAATTTTCAAAAAGCTGTAAGGCCAAAAATGGAATTAATTAACGCCCCAATCCCCTCGCCGTATGTAACAATAGGAAAATGCTATCGAGTAAAAGAATATGCTCAAACTCGTTACGAATTTATTGATGATAAGGGGCTTGCTTCTTGCTTGGAAAAATCGTGCTTTCAAGTAACAGCTACGTGTAAGGAATAACGCAAGTCACATGAAAGAAGAAAACCGTGTCAAGGTGTCGCGAATAAAACGTTCCTGGTTCGTGGCACTTCCTTGTCATTGTGAAGAACCCAATAGTGAATGCAAGAGGTGGGCCATGATAAGTTCCCGATCACTTTTTGCAAGAGCAGATCATTTAAAACAAGAGTCAGAGTGGTATGAAACACATAGATGGACTGAACCCATACCAGGTGCAATTTAAAGAAGGAAGGCATGAAAAACTTAATATTGTTGTTTATCTTGTCAAGTTTTGTTTCTGTGTTCGCCGGTACCTATTATATTGACTATGATTCTGGTTCTGACGCGAGGGCTGGCACGTCAATAACAACTGCCTGGAAGCATTGCCCCGGTGACACCAAAGCTACGAGTAACCCACAAAATGTCACAACCCTATCCGCCGGAAGTACCCTTATTTTTAAAGGTGGAACAACTTACGTAGGGCAGATCAATGTTATTTCTTCCGGTACTTCTGGGGGTTCCATTGTTTACGATGGAAATTCTTCCGGAACCTGGGGAACGGGTAAGGCTATTCTGAGCGGCAATGGCGTAAATAACGGAACGGGGTTTTCCCTAACGTCCCAAAATTACGTCACGATTCAAAACTTTGAAATCTGTCATTATGGGGATTATACTGCGGCGCAATTAGCATCTTATAATTGTACGTCCAACCCCTTGCCAGATATAGATGGGACAGGGCTTCAACTTCAAAATGTAACCTATGTAACTATACAGAATTGCTATTTTCACGAAATAGGAATATGGCAAAACACATCTCCGGTCAATGGGGATAACGATATCTCCGGTACAGGTATAATGGCCTACAGCGGAAATCATATTACCATAACAAACAATGAATTTACTAAAATGTCCCAGCCTATTAATTTATCTACAGATGGAAATTCAACAAGTTTAACCCAAGTTACGGTCAGTTATAATAATATACATGACTACATTCGTTGGTTGATTTGTGTGGGTGCGGGTGGAAACAACTCAACCATGCAGGATATCAATATTTTCAATAACAGTTTACATGATTATCCGGAGTATGATGGATCAATAGAAAACTTTTGCCTCAACAATACAGATGAACCACATGATGACGGGATTATTTTTCTTGTGGCCACATCAGATGAAGCTGGTACTCAAAGTTATAAAAATTGTGTTTTGGGTACGCCGGCACACCCGATACAAATTTACAATAATTCATTCTATAATGATAATACTACATCCGGGGGGGGGACGGCTTATATCTTTCTAACACAATGGGGTGGAACAGTTTACATGTATAATAACCTGTTTTTATATAGTCATCCACAAGATTTAGGCGGGGAAGGTGATATTTATGCACAGGATGGCTTGTTGGCTTCTGACAACAATCCGGCTGTAGATTATCATATTTGGAATAATACATTTTTTGATAATTATCCAGCTATTTGGATTAGGTCTATGACCCCAGGGTATGATTTTAATAGGCCGGGTTATACAATTGATATTAGAAATAATTTAATGAATCTGGCATATACTACAGATACTCTTTGTTGGGGTAATAATTTAGTTGTATTAGAGGCTGATAACTCCGATAGTGTAACACCTAGTTTACCTACAACAATGGATTATAACTGGTATGCTATCTGTAATGCAAATGGGCAGTATCTATCTACATTACCTGATCAGCTTATTAATGTTGGAACAGATAATAACAGCTATTCCTATACTGTTTCCCAATGGGATTCAAAATATAAAATATTTGAAGCCCATGGTAATTTTGGGAATCCATATTTTGTAAACATTTCATATGGATTATTTGATAGCGTTACGTTAAATAATTTTAATCTACAACAAACTTCTCCAGCTACAGCAGCAGGCGCCAATCTTTCCTCTTATTTTGCCACCGATATTTTGGGAAATCAACGAACAACATGGGGTGTAGGGGCTTACTCACCTATAATAACAGGTACATTGCCAACGCTTGCTTCCCCGACAAACGGTGCAACCAACCAGTCGATCTCACCGACCCTGAGCTGGGGCACGGTAACGGGTTCGACATCGTATAACCTCTTGGTATCGACATCATCGGGCTTTACGACGACGGTATCGAGCCAGACGGGTATTACGGGTCTCTCCGCATCGGTCAGCGGTTTAGCGAACAGCACGCCATACTACTGGGAAGTGAATGCAAGAAACGGAACGGGGACCGGGGCATGGTCAAGCGTGTGGAGATTTACCACTATTATAGCGCCACCCCTAGCGCCGATGCTCGCTTCGCCCCCAAACAATGCGGTCAATCAATCGACCTCACCGACTTTGAGCTGGGGCACAGTGACGGGTTCGGCATCCTATGGCGTGCAGGTATCAACTGTCACAACCTTTGCATCTATGGTATCAAATCAGAGCAGCCTTGTCGCGACATTCTCCACAGTGAGCGGGCTATCCAACAGCATAACCTACTATTGGCGTGCCAATGCAACAAATGCTGGGGGCACGAGTGCCTGGTCGAGCGCTTGGGGTTTTACGACGACAGCGATTCCGGGGCTGGGAGCGCCGGTGCTTGCGTTGCCCTCAAACAATGCGGTCAACCAGTCAACCTCACCGACCCTGAGCTGGAATACGGTGACGGGTGCGGCGACCTATACGGTTCTGGTATCAAGTGCATCGAATTTTGGTTCGACGGTATCCAGCCAGATGGGTCTCACGGGTCTTTCCACATCGGTAAGCGGTCTATCTAACAACACGTCGTACTACTGGGAGGTGAGCGCGACGAATGCAGGCGGGACCAGCGCATGGTCGAGCATATGGAGCTTTACGACGATAAATCAAGGGCATAGGCATGAGCGAGGAATACAAGGTGACGAATCCCTTTGTGGGATTGAATCAAAATATGCTATTGTTACTTGGTATGATTTAAGGGGTAATTTGATAAAGCAGATTATCAACAATAAATACGAACAAGGTCACCACGTGGCATCTTGCATGACCCATCTTGCCCCAGGGGTATATATTGTTAAAATGAAAACTGACGATTTTGAAAAGGTTATAAGAGTGATAAGAGAATAAGGAACAACATAAAATAGTTCGAAATTATATCTTGGCAATGTCATAGGTGTTAGTAGTTTCGAATGCAAGGAAGCGTGGACTTAATCTTCTAACTCTTTTTAACAGCCCTTCTACGGTAATGTCCTATATTATATCAGGAGATAATTATTACTATGAGCGCACCAAAAAATAAACCGGATTATGGATTTGATGGTTCTCCTCTTAGTTTAATTATTCTTAATGTGGCTATTTGGGGCATGGGTGTCCTTTTAATCAACGTACCCGCCAAATTCCTTAAAGTCGTTGCTTGTTTTCTCTTCTTTTGTGGTTTTTTGCTGGGTATTCTTTCCGCTTTGTGGGTCTTTTATGTGAAGGTCGGCAAATTTCATCGTCGGGACCAGTTGCTTTCAATGATCGATTGGAAAGGCAACGAAATCGTCCTTGATATCGGGACCGGACGGGGGCTTTTGATGATCGGCGCGGCGCAAAAACTCACGTCGGGAAAAAGTATCGGCATTGATATTTGGCGGCAAAAAGATATGCATAACAATAACTCTCAAAGCACTTTAAGAAACGCCGAACTTGAGGGCGTCCTTGAAAAAATAGAACTAAGAAACGAAAACGCGCAAAAGTTGCCCTTTTCAAATAACTTCTTTGACGTGGTTTTTTCCAACCTTTGTCTTCACAACATCCCCTCAAAAGAAGGAAGAGAGAAGGCATGCCGTGAGATTTCAAGGGTTTTAAAACCGACTGGCATCGCCGTCATATGCGATGTTCCGTTACATTCAAAAGAGTATTGCGAAGTTTTCAAAAATGAAGGACTAAAGGTTGACATTATGCGGCTGAATTTCGATGGTTTTCCCCACAACCGCATTGTAAAAGCAATCAAACGGTGAAACTTCCCAACCGATAAGAAGATTATTGCCCGTGACCCCGGGAAGTACAACGTCCGTGGGGATACCTTACGGTGTTAAAAGGGAGATCGCGCGGAGAAGTTGACCGCGCGATTTTTTCAGGTCCGGATTCCACACTTGTATCACGTACGAAGAGGGGTAGCTTGAGCGAAGGGGGAGTTTTATTTTCCTTCCAACTCCCATGGACAGGCGCTCCCTATCAAATTCTTCGGCCTCCACGGTGCACGACGCCGAGCAGGTATTAAACCGCAAGCAGGGAGGGTTCTCTCCGAAACGACTGCTTCCCTTTCTGGGTCCGGCCTTTATCGCGAGCATCGCCTATGTGGATCCGGGAAATTTCGCGACAAACATTCAGGCGGGCAGCGCGTTTGGATATAAGCTTTTATGGGTTGTTCTTGCCAGCAACGTGATGGCAATGCTCATCCAGGGATTATCCGCAAAACTCGGCATCGCGACAGGGCTTAATCTTGCGGAACACTGCCGTCTCCAGTTTCCAAGGGCCGCGACGTGGTCGTTATGGGTTATCATGGAAGTGGTGGCCATGGCTACCGACCTGGCGGAATTTATCGGCGCGGCGGTCGGGTTTCATCTTCTCTTCGGCATTCCGCTGCTCGTCGGGGGTTGTATCACCGCGATTGTGACCTTTGCGATCCTTGCCTTTGAGCGCTTCGGGTTCCGGCCGATCGAAAGCATCATCGCCGGATTTGTGGGCGTCATCGCGGTAAGCTATCTCATCGAGATGATTTTTGGAAAGCCGCAGTGGGGGCTTGTCTTCCGCAATCTCGCGGTCCCGAGTTTCGGCGGCAGCGAAGGGGTGATGATCGCCTCGGGCATACTGGGCGCAACGGTAATGCCGCATGTCATTTTTCTTCACTCGGCGCTCATGCAGAGGCGAATCGTCGTGAAGGATCCCCGCCAGCAGCGAAGGCTTTTTCGCTTCGAGATCGCCGATGTGGGTATCGCCATGACCATCGCGGGATTGGTCAACATGGCCATGCTTATCATGGCGGCCGTGGCGTTTAACGACCGGGGCATACACGGCGTGGCGACCATCGAGCAGGCGTATCTGACGCTGAAGCCGCTTCTCGGGGGCGCGGCAAGCCTCGTGTTCGCCATAGCGCTCCTCGCATCCGGGCTCTCCTCGTCGACCGTCGGAACCAGCGCCGGGCAGGTGATCATGCAGGGATTTCTGCGGCGACGCATCCCGGTCTGGGTCCGCAGGGTCGTTACCATGGTCCCCTCGCTTGTGGTCATCAGCCTCGGCTTCGATGCCACGCGGTCGCTCGTGGTGAGTCAGGTCGTGCTCTCTTTCGGATTGCCCTTTGCCGTGGCGCCGCTCGTCATATTTACAAGCAGGAAGTCGATCATGGGTCATCTGGTCAATCGTCCCGTCACGACCATCATCGCGGGTCTTGTCGCGGCGCTTATCCTGTCACTCAACGTCTATTTGCTGATAAGCCTGTTTTCTTAAAGGAAAAACCATGTTCACCCGAATTCTCGTTCCTCTCGATGGATCGCGCTCCGCCGAATCGGCGCTTCCGGCGGCAACGGCCTTTGCCCGCGCCTGCCGCGCCTCCCTGGCCCTTGTGCATGTGATCGAGAAACATGCGCCGGCGGAGGTGCACGATGAACGCCATCTTCAGAGCCGGGAGGAGGCTGAAAAATATCTCGATAGTCTGAAAGTGTCGCTCGAACGGGAAGGAGTGGCGGTTACCTGCCATGTACATGCGGGAGAGAGCTCCAGCGTTCCCGCCGGCATCGCGCTTCACGTGAAGGAGTTATCCGCCGATTTCGTCATGATGTGCACCCATGGCGACTATGGTCTTCGGCGATTCCTGCGGGGTTCCATCGCGCAGCAGGTCGCGGCGGCGGACACCGTTCCCGTGTTCTTTGTCCCCCCGCTCGATGGCCATGCCCCACCCGCGTTTGCCTGCCGATCGATCTTGCTCCCGCTCGATGGAAGCGAGGAACACGAAGGGGCGGTGGATGTTGCGCGGTTTCTTGCCGGCGCGTTCAAGGCCGTCGTTTTCCCGGTTCTGGTCATACCCCGCTCCTCCGAAGTCAGCGCAGGACTGCGGGCCATCAGCCGCCTCCTTCCCCGCGCCACCGAAGAACTTCTCAATATGTCAACTGGACAGGGGAAGACATATCTCGACGGGATCCGGGAGCGGCTCGAAGCAAACGGCCTCGCCGTTTCAACGCTTCTCGTGCGGGGTAACCCTGAAAAGGCCCTTCTTCGAAGCATAGCGAAACAGAAACCCGATCTGGTGGTTCTGGGAACCCATGGCCGTTCGGGCCTCAATGCGGTTTTTGAAGGGAGCGTTGCCTCGAAAGTCTGTTCGCGCTGCGGGGTGCCGATCATTCTGGTACCGGCGAAAAAAACGGCGTAGCGCTCTTCAGCGCCTACCGACTCGAAAAGGAGAACCGGAGCCAGACCCCATAGGTCGTTTTATTGACCTGGGCATTGACATTTTCCGGCTGCTGCCGCTGATAAGTGTAGTTGTAGTCGAGCGTGATCCAATGGTAAAGCCGCCAGCTTATCGTTGAAATGATATTGTAATCCGGCCTCTTCGGCCGATCGATCGGATCAAAAACGTCAAGCTCGCCATCGGCGGTAATGACTCTTCCGAGGCGAAGGAGACCGCTGATCGCGGCCTGGGGACCGATGCCGAATTCCGAGGTCGCGGGTACCGGGAGCAAGATAACGGATTTGCCGACTTCCGCTTTCGTGGCGGCGGGGAGCGAATCATAGTTGGAAATCGAAGCGGTATCGCCAATCTGAAACTGGTCGGGAAAATAGGAGTAAGATCCGCCGAAACCTCCCCGGATTTTGGCTTCCAGAAAGGGGAAATTGATCGCATCCGCATTGAGTCCGGCGCCGAAGTTAAGAAGAACGGAAGAAAACGGGGGCTTGAGCCGGAAAGTCTGGCTGGTGGAATCGAACCCGGAGAGATTGCCACTCCCGTCAAGGGGGCAGAAGTACGGGGTGGTGTTGGTGCGGAGCAGTTGTACCGGCATGAAACTGGCCAGAAGTTGCGTATTGGCGTAGGGGCCGAGCCAGGAAACGAGTCGCCAGATGAAGAGCGAGTTGAGCAGAAATTGATCGACGTCCGTTTGCAGGTTATCCACGCTGAATCCGGAAAAATTGAATCCTTCATCGAGACGGACATGCGTCTGCCATTCGTACGGCTGCTTCCGGTAGGTGAGCCAGAGGGTTGAGATCAGGCCGAAATCCGTACTGGTGACGGTGTCACCCAGGTGTTGATCGAGGGTGGCGTTAAACTTTATGCTGCCGCCGATACTGCCGCCGTATTTCCAGACGGAGGCAAGCTTCGATTGCGGGGTCACATCGACCGTGCCGCCGCCGAGAATCTGGTTATCGGTTGAATCCTGCACCAGAAGGAACCGGCAGAGTTCGCCCGGAAGGAGACGGACGGTCACGAAGCCGGTGAGGCTGTTGTAACTCTCTCCCACGCCGAGGATTTTGTAAACGCCCGGCTTCAGGATCCAGGTCTTCACCACCTCGCCGAGCTCGGGATGTGCGCCATAGCCCTGGCCGTAGGCATCGAATTCGTCGATGCGTGTCAGCTCATACTGGCCCCGGAACGCGACGCCGAGCGAATCGACGGTCTCGATGGTGAGGCCGGACCAGTCCGGCTTTACCAGAACGGTTTTTCCTTCCTCGACGGTTACCTTCCGGGAGATGCGCTGTTTGAACGCGCCGCTCCCGAGAACGACGGTATACAGGCCCGGCTCAACGCTGAAGGTCCGGCCCGGGTTTCCCGAAATAACGGTATGCCCGAGGGAATCGAGAACAAGGACCTCGGGCTCGCTCGTGGAGGCGGTGAATCGGGGAACGAAGATGCCGCCCTTGCCGATGGGGACAAAGGACTCGGCGCCCCCCATCTGTTCGGATAAAGGCGGCGCGTCCCAGGTTTTCTCCTCCTGCTCGAACGGTGAACCGCTTCCGCCTGCCAGAGATTGCTCGTTGGCATTCGTGGCGGTATCCTGCGGGATCGCGGTCATGAGGTCCTCGTGCCGTAGTTCGGTCCCCGGGAGTTCGGGAGGCAGTGCGCCGGAAACCGCGAAGTAAAGTCCCGCGCACCAGAGCGCGCCGCCGATTCCCGCGCTTACTCTCATCCGTACCACCTATTTGATCTCCTGCTCCGGAGGAGCTGTTTCATTTTCGGGAGCGGGGCGGGCGGTGTCGGCCGCGGGAAGGGGGTTCTCGTATATTTCGGCGAGTTTGCCGTCGAGATCGCTGATAGCTTGCGTCATGATATACTCCATCAGCGACGACATCTCGCGAATGACGTATTCGGGAGTGTGTTGATAAACGCGTTTACGGAGATCGAACCGCCGCGAATAGATCACGGCGCCGTCGGAAAGTTTTGTCAGCCTGACCGACAGGGCAAGATGTGCGAACCACAGCTCGCCGGAATCGTACTCCTCTATCGCTTCGATGTCGCCGTTCAGATCGTAATCGGGTTTCGTGCTCTCGTCGTAGCGACGAATGACATTTGCAACAAGGCCGGACAGGAGGAGGTGTTTGTAGACCAGGTCGGTCACCATGCGGTCGGGCTTGACAGCCCAGACGCGATAGTAGTAATACTGGAGCTGGAAGGGGCTCTGGCGGTAGACGATTTCAGGCCGGTTGTACGCCTGTTCGATGCCGAAGTCCGCCACCCGGATGGTGCAGGGGTACGGCGCGGGCGAACTGCGCGCCCAGGTGGTAGACGGGAGGTAGTTCATCTCATAGAAGTGCCTGAGTGGGATGGTTCCGCATCCGATAATCGCTCCGAGAACGGCCAGACCGATTATCCGTCGACGCCGACGGCCACGATTCATCGTATCGACCTTTCTTTGGGCGCTTCGTTACGAAGCAGCAGCGAGGGGTTTTCGACGAGCATCTGCGTAAGCTGGTCGGCATTCTCCGTGGCGTCGCGCAGGTTGCGCATGCTGACGGCAAAGTCCTGATGCGACTGCAGCACGATGAGCGAAAGATTCTGCGAAACCTGCTTGAGAGAAAGCGCCGCGGAATCGATCGAGGAAACGGTGGCGGAAAGTTGCCCTGCGGAAAAAGCATGGTCGAGCGTGGAGGTGATACCTTTCACGTTGCCGGCGATCTGGTCGATTTTGCTCATGACCGCCTGGGCGGAAGAGGCCATCGAATCGACCTTCGGCGTCAGGGAGGCGACAAGCCCGTGCGCATCGCCCGTCACCGCGGCGATGTTGTCGAGCATGGTCCGGAACGACCGCAGGCTGTCAGGGTCGGTCAGCGTATTCAGGTTGTTGACGAGCAGCTCGACCTTCGCGGCGATCGCCTCCGCCTTGCCGGAGATGGAGGAGATGAGGGAGGTTCGCGTGGGGATCTCGGCGTCGTCCCTGAGGGTTGGCGCGGCATTCGTACCGCCCATGATCTCGATGTATTTGAGGCCGGTGATGCCGAGCAGGCCCGCCGTGGCGTACATGTCGGCTTTCATCGGGAAATCGGCCTGCACCTTCAAGGCGACTTTGACTTTAGACAGATCGGCGGCGTTGTAGGAGATCTTTTCGACCCGCCCGATCGGCACTCCGGTGAATTTGACTTCCGCTCCCTGCTCTAGGCCGGAAATCGATTCCCCTTTGAAAAAGGCCCAGTAGGTTTTCGTGCGTTGGTTCAGCTTGAAGCCGAGGGTTATTGACAGAAGGATCACGAGCACTGCGCCTCCCGCCGCCGCGAATATCCCCAGTCGCGCCCGCTGAGCATTCGAGATGTTCATGAGCCTCTCTCCACGATGAACCCGTAACGGAAACCGCCCTCGCCCGTCGGGGAAGGCGGCGCGGCGCGGGAGAAAAATTCGCTCACCGGGCCGCGTGTAAAATTGCGCGCCTCGGCGAGCGTTCCGTCGAACAGCACCGAACCACCATGTAAAAATGAAACATTGTCGGCAATGGTTTCAATTGACCTGAGCTCATGCGTCACGACCACTACGGTAATTCCGAGTGTTCGCCTGAGGTCGAGCAGCAGTCGGTCGAGCCCGGCGGCGGTGGCCGGATCGAGTCCGGCCGAGGGCTCGTCGCAGAAGAGGAGGGGCGGATCGAGCGCGAGCGCCCGGGCAAGGGCCGCCCGCTTGCGCATGCCTCCCGAAAGCTCGGCGGGATAGAGCGGTCCGGTCCCGCTCAATTTTACCTGGGCGAGTTTGTAAGCGACGATTTCCGCAATGAGCGCGGGCGGCAGGGCGGTATGCATCTGCAGCGGCAGCGCGACGTTCTCCTCGACGGTAAGGGAGCCGAGCAGGGCGCCGTTCTGGAACAGCACGCCCGCTTTCTTCAGGACCGCGATGGTTGCCGGATCGTCCTGTTCGCCTATCGCAACGTCGAAAAGGCGTACCGAGCCTACGGTCGGCCGCAGGAGCCCGACCATGGTTTTCAACAGCGTGGTTTTGCCGCACCCCGACATGCCGAGGATCACGCGGATCTCCGAAGCGACAACGTTCACCGAAACCTCGGACAGCACGCGCACGTCGCCGTAGCGGACCGAAATGCCGGTCACCGCGACAATGGGTTTTTGCGAGGATGGATTCATAGTTACGCAGAAAGGTTACAAGATAAAAGAAAAGGCTGCATCCGCAACGATGATGATAAAGATGCACGCGACGACGCTTGCCGTGGTTTCGCGCCCGACCGATTCGGCGCTGCCCCGCACCCTGAAGCCGAAATAGGACCCGATCCAGATGATCAGCCAGGAAAAAACCACCGATTTTATGAATCCCGCAAACACATCCTCTGTCTGAAGATTTTCCGAGAGTTGTTCCCAGAAAACAGCCGATGAGAGATGGAGATAGAATATCCCGACCAGCCATCCGCCGAGGATGCCCATCCCGGTTCCGATCATGGACAGCACCGGCATGGTAAGGGTTATCGCCCAGAACTTCGGCACCACCATGAATTGAATCGGATTGATTCCCATGGTCCTGAGCGCATCGAGTTCCTCTCCGACGCCCATGGTGCCGATCTCCGCCGTCGTGGCGCTGCCCGTGCGCCCCGCGAGGATCACCGCGGTGAGAAGCGGTCCCATCTCGCGGATCATGGTAATCCCGATGAGCGGGCCGAGAAATACCGATGCGCCGTAATCCTTCAATTGGATGGCAACCTGGATCGCCAGGACCATGCCGATAAGGAAGGAGAGAAGCCCCACGATACCGAGCGCCTTGTACCCGAGCAGGTACATCTGCTCGCCGACCACTCCCTTGCGGAATTCCTTTTTTTTCAGGACCCCTATCGTTCCCCAGTAGAGCATCTCGACCAGCACGCTCAGGGCGACGACGCAGTTATTCCTTGCGTCAATAATCCGGCCGCCGATGCTGGTAAAGATTTCGTCCTTTGAATGGACGGTTTTTCGGGCCGGTTCGAGCGGCATCGAAGAGGATTCGAGAAGAGCGAGGTGTTCATCCGAAACATGCCGCAGCACGAGGCGGCCGTTCCGCGCTTTCATGGTTTCCTGCAGGAGCCTGATGGCGCAGAGGGCGACGGAGTCGATGCGCGCCGTGTTCGAGAAATCGAGTATCAGCCCGGCTTCGCGCCGGTCGAAAATGCGGGACTGCTCAACCCAGAGGTGATCGAGGTTCGCCGGCAGCGTGATGATGGTCGCGGGATTTTCCTGGAAGGAATCCATACGGTCCGCCTTTGCGCCCGACGAGCGCGGGGAGATAAATCATGTGTAAAGAGACCGCTCTCACCCGGTTTGTTATTCAGGGCCCATTCCCATCGATTTTTCTGCGTAAGTGCCTAAGAATAAAGAATATTAATAATAGCTCCTGGGACCTGAAAAAGTACATAGTATCGATACTGCGTCCATTTTATCTTCCGGGTACAATCGGCGGCGACGGGTGAGGCGGAGCTGCGGGGAATTGAGATTAACGGCTCGTTTACATCGCCGTTAATGGTCGTTTAAACCCCCCTTAAACATGAAGACAATCTTCTCCCGGATGGCCGCGACCAGCCCGGCCGTGGCGGCAACGTCGATGCCGTAACGTTTCCCGCCCCGCGTAATGGGGCCGGCAATGGCTTCCAATTCAAGCTCGCGCCCTGCGGCAAGGTCTTTCTGCATGGAGCTGCGCGTAGAGGACGGCATGCCGTCGTAGAATGCCTGCAGCTTCGGTTGGTCAATTTCCGCGCCGCTTGCTTTCGCCACGGCGCAGGCCTCGGCAAAGGCGGAAGCAAATGTGCGCCGCCACTCGGCGTTCGCGAGAACCTCTCCCGTGTTCATGCCCGACGCGGTTGTCACGAGCGCGAAGGGCGCAAGGTAGCTCAGCTTGCTCCAAAGCAGCGTCTGCTCGTTCCGGACGAACTTCCAGGTGAAGCCGAGATCGACCAGGCCTTCGACGATTTCTCCCAGAAGCGGCTCGCCGCTGGCCGTCACGTTGAGGCGCACGAACGGGGAGCGCTGGAGAAATCGTCCGGGAGCGATTTTCTCCGCTTCGACCGCGATGGTCGCGGGCACGACGCGATCGCGGCCAAAACGCGCCCGGAGAATTTCCACGTGATCCACGCCGTTCAACAACGGAACTATGCAGGCGGGCAACGAGCGCACGGCCTGCAGGGCGGTTTGCAGGTGATAGGCTTTGGTCGTGATCCACAGCACGTCGACCGGTTTCGTCAGCTCGGCCACGGCTTTCACCGGCATCCAGATCGAACCGTGCGGACGTTCCAGCATCAAGCTCCCGGGATAGCCGGCACGTGTTTCCGGTCGAACGACGACGGTAACGTCCTCCCCGAACGCCGCCAGCGCGGTACCGATCAAACCGCCGACGCCGCCCGCTCCTAAAATGGCATGTTTCATAAATGGCACCCTGAGAAGATAGTGAAAATGGTTTTCACGCGCCTCGCAAAGATCGCATTAACGGGCCGAGAAACGCCGATCGGCCGTAACCCTTAAATTACATCGCAACCTGGGACGCAAAAACCATGCCGGTAAGAAAGGAGAGAAGCCACACGATGCAAGAGCATTGTAGTAACGAGTCGGTACATTTGCTCCCCAAGCACCTCCTCCGGAGAACGAGCGATGATTGCAGATCTTTTTAAGCTAATGAGTGCAATCTTCACCGAGGCTATTTTTCTTGACGGGAATAGGGGAGCGATCTATTTTGATTCAATGCGTTACGCTTAAAAGATCCGACGACCGATCATAGAAGCGTGGTTGAAAAACAGGACTCCGAGCGAAAGAATCAGGTGGAAGAGTTAATTCAAATAATGCTGCAAAAAGAGTTTGATGTCGGGGCAACGATTTGACCATATTAAAAATAAAATGATAATTTTTCACCTATTATTTATGTAATTGGTTAAAATTAATCAGAGGAGGTCCATACATGTCATTGGATATTGAAGAATATGATTTGCATCATCTGGCTGATCATTTTAGCACTGCTCGCCCGATTCTTTTTACTGGGGCAGGATTTTCCCTTGACGCGAAAAATATTACCGGAAATAATTGCCCTAATTATGGTGAAATCAAAAAGGAACTTTGGCGCATGTGCATTGGAACAGACGTGCTTTCCGATGAAGTCCAAATACATGATCTTTATGATATTGCACTTCAAAGACATAGGCAACAATTAAAGGACTATTTAATATCTTCCCTTACTATTGACTGTGAATCACTTCCTGAATGGTATGGCAAATTGCTTTCTTTCCCTTGGCATCGATGTTATACGCTTAATATTGATGATATTGAGACTGCTACAAATCGAAAATATACACTTCTGCGAGCCCCAAATTCTATTTCAGCAACATCCGAAATGATTCCTGAAGAAGGTTTGGTGGCAAATGCTGATGAACTCCTATTTGTTCATCTTAATGGTACAATTGAGGATATACCAGAGCATTCAACATTCTCTTTAATACAATATGCTGAAAGGTTGAATCAGAAAGAGCCATGGTATGTTACTTTATCTACAGAGCTTATGTCTGAACCTTTTGTTTTTATCGGTACGAAATTAAATGAGCCGCCATTATGGCAACATATTGAATTCCGAAGGAAAAAAGGTGGGCGTGGAATGCAAGAACTTCGACCACGTTCATATTTAGTAACGCCCGAACTTGATCAAGCTCGGAAAGCAATTCTATCACAATTCAATATTGTTCACATTCCCCTTACGGCTAAGGACTTTTGTGAGCAGATTCAAAGTTCTATCGGAGATAGTCTTAGTAAAGGTAAAGAATTTATCAGAGACCGTTTGCAAAGAACCTCGAAGCCAACCATGAGATTGCCTTTGGTAGAAGAAATTGCTAAAGATTTGACATCTAAAACAGATTATTTAATAGGAGCTCAGCCTGTGTGGGCCGATATCCATATGGGTAGGGCAATTAGCAGGGAAACCGATGATGAGATTTGGGAAAAAGCACGGCAAATTTTGGACGCCAGAGATATAAAAGGAATTATAGCTATCACGGGGACTGCCGGTTCTGGTAAATCCACATCATTAATGCGGTTAGCGTTAAAGCTAAATTCTTTGGGAAAAAGAGTCGCTTGGGTGAATTCTGAAACAGAAATATCGCCACGCGAATTAAGAATTCAAATGAAAGAAACTAATGCTCCAGAAATACTAATAATTGATGATGCTGATATGTACGGGAGAGAATTAATTCCGACTCTTCGTGAAATATCATCGGATACTAAACACCCGTTTGTAGCTGTAGGAATTCGTTCCAATCGAATTGATAGATTTATTAACAAAATACAGCTGAAAAATATCCCTTATAGCGAACATTCTATGCCCCCATTAACTGATTCTGACATATCAGGCCTACTTGAAGTTTTGGGAAGAGAAAATCGATTGGGAAGATTACGAGGAATGCCAACCCAGAAACAAGAAGATATTTTTAGAGAACAAGCTGGTCGCATATTGATTGTTGCAATGATTCAAGCAACATCTGGAAAACCCTTTGAAGAAAAATTACTTGAAGAATATGATGAATTGCCAGAAATATCGCAGCGCGTTTATTCATTGCTTATTATTGCGACTCATTTCCGGTTCTCATTAAGTGCGGCTGATTTACTCGTTGCTATTGGCCAAAATGATAATGAATCATTGAATTCACTTGAATTGTTGACAAGAAGGCATCTATTAATTTCATTAAATGATGAATCCAAAACTTATAGAGTGCTCCATCGACTTATTGCAGATATGCTTTTCGATAAAATGGCACATTCTTCGCAAATGTACTCCAATATATTGTCATTAGGTATTCTTTGCGCAGTCCGGATATCGCCAAAGATGCCCCATCATGCCAAACCACGCCGTCTGCTTCGTTTAATAATTAATCATGATTTTTTATTGCGCGTTATCGGGGTTGAGCAGGCACGTAACATTTATGGCGACCTCGAAAATTACCAAACATTGACTGAAGATAATCATTTCTGGTTGCAAAGAGGCGCTTTGGAAGTTGAAGAGGGGTCATTACATCTTGCGGAAAATTTTTTAAATCAATCGAGATCCCTTGACGATAAAAACTCTTTATTGGAAAATGAATATGCCTACCTATTGTTTAAAAAAGCAAACCAATTGCCGGGGGCCGCTAGTGCTCCTGATATGGTGGAAGAAGCTATAAAAACATTAGAAAGTAATATCGTTAAATATGGAAATGCTGATCCATACCCATACCATATTGCAGGCTCGCAAGGGTTATCATGGGCAAGGCGGGGAATATCAGATACAAATCGGAAAAAAGAGTTTCTTGAAAATCTTTGCAAACTCCTTGATGAAGGATGTGCTAATCATCCAAACAATGCGCAACTAGATAGTATTTGCAAAGATGTTAGAAGAGAATATTTGCTTATAGCAACTAAATAATAACAAATTTGGCAGAAGGCAAATCGTAAGATTAATTGATACAGCGAAATGTAGAAACTGGATTTGATCAAATACAGCTGGAAGTCACTGTAGGCTAGTGTGGTATCGTCCGTGTCATGACCGATACCGTTATCATCGGATACTTAAAAACGCTTAGCAACGATCAAGGTTCTTACACACTTGCAAAAGATTTTATCACCACGGTCTCCGATCTTGAGGAGCAAGTCACCGAGCGGAAAGATTAGGCGGAGGATTTAATGCAGGCGGCGCTGCGAGAGGCATTCGAGGGAAAATAAGAATAAGAAATAATAATGTCCTCAGGTATTTACAACAAATTCACCGGTTACCACAACCGTCGGTCAATTAGATTACGCGATTATGATTATTCGCGACCGGGGTATTATTTCGTGACCATATGCATCCGGAACCGGGCGGAACGATTGTTTGGCGATGTCGATTTCGTAGGGGCGGGTTCCAAACCCGCCCATGAATCCGTCCAAAACCACGCCCATGGATCCGTCCCAAAACCCGCCCATGAATCGGTCGAAGAACCCGCCCCTGAATCCGCCCATGGATCCGTCCCCAAACCCACCCATGCCCGGATGATTTTGAATGAATTCGGAAACATCGTTCAATGTGCATGGGATGATTTAATAAATCATGTTTCCGGCATTTCATTGGACACATTTGTTATCATGCCAAATCATGTGCACGGTATTATTCGCATTATTGGGGCGGGTTTGGAACCCGCCCCTACCATTACCACGGCCACGCCAAAACAACTCTCATTGCCTGAAATTATTCGTCAATTCAAAACATTCTCCGCACGACGCATTAACGCCATCCGTCACGTACGAGGAAATCCTGTCTGGCAACGCAATTATTACGACCACATCATCCGTGACGAAAAATCGTTATATGGTATCCGGAAATATATTCGAGAAAACCCATTGCACTGGCGGGATGATTCGGAAAACCATATCGACCGGGAAATCGAAGAATTCAACCGCTCCGCTGATTTACAGAAAGAAGTACCGGAGGGATGATTCTTCAAAGCATTTCAATTGATCGACCGTCCTCGTCTTTTCTTCAACAGATTCAGAACATCCTTCTCCGCCGCCGGATCGTTTTTTAATAATTCCATTATTTCGCTGAAGGCGGAATATGCGGGCGCCGGAGGGGTTTTATCGTACAGCGAACAGAATGTGGCGATGAGTTCTTCGGGCAGCGACGCATCGCCCCGCAGAACCGCCAGGACATACTCCATGGGTATATTCAGGCCATCGGACAGGTCGCTGATTTTGATCTTGTCCTCGATAACGGTTCGTTCGAACCATGCCCGGAATCGTTCATCGATGTGCGGGTAGATAATGTTCGCGGCATTATAGGTTTCGCTTACCCTTTTAAGAAAAGCCTCCGAAGGCATTATTTGTTTATTGTAAACAGCGAGCAGAAATTTGCCGGATACCCGTAACTCTCTGGGAGCGTTTATCCGGAAGCATCTGAAAGCGAGCTCGACCTTTTCGCAAGCCTTCTCATCCATTTTCCCGATTATGAGCCAGGCTGGGTCAACGGCATAGCAAATTTCTATTATTTTGCCGATGAGCGCTTTTGAGGGTTCCCTTTTGCACCTCTTCATTTCGCTGATGACGCTCTCATTAACGTCGAATTTCTCGGCGATCTCCTTTTGCGAGAGCGCACCGCCATCCTCGCCGCACAGCGAATCGAGTGCATCCGAGGCGCGCAGACATAGAAAAGTATCGATGTGTTTTTCGAGCATAACCCCTCATTCGCAAATACTGTTAAAAAAGTTGTATATTTTACTTTTTATGAACTATATTTAAAATACTTCATTTGTTTTTTAAGTGCAACGTGTTTTTGAATATAAGTCGGATTTAGGCTGAAAACTTAGGAAAAGGAGCATCGCCATGTCGCACCCGGCAAAGGTTCGTGAACGGTTCCTGGATTTGCGCGCGCAGGGGTGGTCGTTTTCCCGCATCGCGGCGGAGTTGAATGTTTCACCGCGGACCCTGCTCCGCTGGCAGAGCAGGTATCCGGGGATAAATTCCCAGCGTGAATTTTTCGATTGTCAGGAGATCATTGACCGGAACCATCTTTCGAAGCGCGCTCAGATAGAAAAGCTCGCCGCCATCATTGATCGGATCGATACAACTCTTGCGCAGAGAGATATGAGCAAGGAGTCGCTGCGAGAGCTCATTAATTTACGAAAGGAGTTCAAAGAGCAGTTGTGGGTCTTAACTCACGATTACCATATATACGCGGGAAGAAATCCCGACCCTGACAATGATGAATATGTGCGGGGCCTGATCGGAGTGCAATGAAAAGAGCGCGGCCCGCACGGCGCGGGTTGAGGCGACTCGGCGGAAAAGAGTCATTTCCGGCGTCAAAACGATGACATTTTCGGTGACAAAACGGTGACAGTTTTACGGCTATGAAAAACATATCTTAATATATTTCAATATGTTACAAAGTATTTCCGGTGTCAATCAGTTTCACGGTGACATTTCCACAAAATAATGGATGCTGAATATTCCTGAAACATCCGCTATATTCCTATAAAAAACAAAAAGTCGTGTTTTTGCCGACGGCGTTTACATTTTAGGGGAAAGATCCGTGCTTTTGCGGTATGAGGAAAAAGCATCAGTTATTTTACTGCCATTCCGGATAGTACCGGAGGCAGCCCGACCGGGGAGGCGGCGGGGCACTTTACCAGGTTAATCGTTTCCCGCGTTTGAATTGAATTCGCTTATGTTCAATAAGTCATTTTGTTCCGACATTCTCTACGGTATATTTACAAAAGCCATTCGGCGCATGACATACCATACTCCCCGCTGCAACGCTCTCCGGCTCTTTGTCGTGCTCGTCATTGCCGCCGCGGGCTGCAAGCAGGCGGCGACCAAGACGCCCCAGCCGGGAAGCTATACCGCGCGGTATCATGAAACGGCGGATCCGGGCGCCCCGCTCGATTTTGCCGCGGTGTCCGCCATCCTCTCCCGCGTCCCGCTCGATTTGAACCGCGCCACGGATACCATCCGGACCGACCGGAGAAAACTCATTGTCTACTGCAGCCTTGACACTGCGGCGCAGAATTATATCAACCGTCTCATGAAGCAGTATCACCCGCGTTACGGCGCCTGCGCGGTCCTCGACTCTAAAACCGGCCGGGTGCTGGCGCTTGCCTCATACCAGGAGCCGGGTACGCCGGATGTGGGCGGCCGTCTTTTCCTCCGCAACGTTTTTCCGGCCGCATCGATTTACAAAACCATTACCGCGGCGGCGGCCATCGAGACCGCGCGGTATACGGCGGATACCAGGATTCCTGTAACGGGCAGGAGCCATACTCTTTACAAGTCACAACTCAGGAAGAACATCATCTCTCCAAAGGACATAGCGTTCGAAGACGCCTATGCGCAGTCGATCAATCCCGTATTCGGACGCATCGGAATGTATGGCATCGGCAAAAAGGTCTTCGAGGAGTATAACGAGCGTTTCGGCTTCAATGAGGCGATTCCCTTTGAATTGCCGACCGATACCTCAAAAGTGACCGTTCCGGACGACACCACCTATGAAATGGCGCAGCTGGCCTCGGGATACAACCGCGAAACCTCCATCTCCCCGCTGCACGGCGCGCTCATCGCGAGTGCGGTCGCCGAGGGGGGCGTCATGCCCTGTCCGCGACTCGTGGACAGCATTGCGAGTCTTGACGGACAGTGCTTATACCGGTCGGTCCCTGAACAATGGAAAACCGCCATTTCCGACGGCGCGGCAGCGGAACTGAAAACCATGATGGGCCAGGTGGTGGACTCGGGCACTGCCCGGAGAACGTTCCGGCTCCTGAAGAGATGTAACGGCGCGGATCTGCTGGAGCTCGGCGGCAAGACCGGCTCCATCAAAGTCGACAGCCTCGGCAATATCGAATGGTTCATCGGTTTCGCGGTAAAGAAAGGTGACCCCGACGATCATCTGGCGCTGGCGGTCCTGACCGTGCATGGCGGCTATGTGACCGTCCACGCCCATTTTATCGGCGCGGAGATTTTCAGGAAGCTGCTGTGCCCGCCGGGAACGGAACCGCTTCGGCCGACGTACCAGAAGCAGGCGCGCATCGCGCGGCGTATCCGCAATCCGGGCGCAGGCTGATGGCGGCGGATTCGTTCCGCTCGGGTTATGTGGCGCTTCTGGGTCGCCCGAACTGCGGGAAATCGACGCTCCTGAATACGATACTCGGCGAAGAAATTTCCCCGGCAACGCCCCTTCCTCAAACCACGCGGCAACGCCTCCGCGGAGTATACACCCGCGAAAACCTCCAGATCGTTTTTATCGATACGCCGGGAATTCACAGCGGCGGGCGCCGTCTCAATGAATCGATGCTTGACGAAGCAAAGGATGCTGCCGTGGAGGCGGGCATTGACTGCCTTTGCTACCTCGTCGATCTGTCAAGAGAATTCGGCGATGAAGAGGCGCTCGCGGCGTCGATCGTGCAGAAGACCCGGGCTCCACGACTGATCGTCTTCAATAAGGCGGATCTATGCCCGGAGGCGGAAGAAAAAATCCGCCGGTTTTTTACCTATTTCCCGAACCTGAAAACCGCGCCGACGGTGACGATCAGCGCCACGGCCGGCGAAGGCGGAAAACGCTTTCTCTCGGCGCTCGATCCTTTCGTCAAGGAGGGACCGCGCTACTACGACGAAGAGACGATCACCGATGCCAGCATGCGTTTTTTCGCGGCCGAATTCATCCGCAAGCACATTATTCTCTCCACGCGGGAAGAGGTTCCCCACGCGGTGTTCGTGGAGATCGAATCGTATAAGGAACTGGCGCAGCGGCACGAGGTAAACGCCGTGATCCATGTGGAAACCATCGGGCAGAAAGGGATCATCATCGGCAGGGGCGGAGCGCTTATCGCCCGCATCAGAACTGCGGCGGAAAAGGATCTCGGCAAACTTATCGGCTGCCCGGCAAGCATTTCCTGCCACCTCAAGGTAACGCCGCACTGGCGGGACGACCGGAAGTTTCTCCGGTCGCAATTCCTGCGCTGAACCTGATGACAAGGGCGCCATGATTCAAACCAATCTGCGTATCGCGGAGCGAATATGCTTGATTCTTTCCAACCGCAGTTTATAGGTAAAATCTCTATTTGCGCCGCCCTCTCCGCGTCTTGAATTCGGCAATTCCTTGACCCGCAATGCTCTATCGGTTATATTCTTTATTCTACTATAGTTATATCCAGAAACCATATACCATGAATGCGATAGGATGCAGACAGCGCCGGAATCAGCGAGGAGATACGTAGATCTTCATATTCATACGATACACTCTGACGGTTCGAGTACGGTTGAAGAGGTGTTGGACGCGGCCTCAAAAAAAGAGCTTGCGGCAATTGCCATTACCGATCATGACTGTGTCGATGCGTATCCTGCCGCATGTGAATTAGGGTCGCGCCTCGGTATTGAGGTTATTCCCGGCCTTGAGCTCTCCAGTGAAATCGAAGGCGCGGATCTTCACGTGCTCGGTTACTTTATCGATATTACTAATCCCACCCTGCAGCATAAACTCGACGAAATGAAGGAAGCGCGTTATATCCGGGCTCGTAAAATCGTCGAAAATTTAAACAAACAAGGCCTCGATTTGCGATTCGAGACGGTGCTCGCCACGGCGGGGGTCGGCGCCATCGGGCGGCCGCATATAGCTGCCGCGCTGTTGAAGGAAGAGCTTGTCTACTCCTTCAGGGAGGCATTTGAAAAATTTCTCGGCTACGGACTTCCCGCATACGTTGAGAAGTATAAGATGCAGCCCGGAGAGGTATTCGATCTTATCAAACAAGCGGGCGGGGTCCCGGTGCTTGCTCATCCGGGAGTGACCGGGATAGACGATCGGATACCGGAGTTTATTCGTGCAGGAGTCCAGGGAATTGAAGTATATCATTCCGAACACACTCCCGCAAGCCAGCAGAATTATGTCAAGATCGCAAGGAGAAACGGCCTTGCCATAACTGGCGGGTCGGATTATCACAACAGCAGTCATAACAAGTCGGAGATCGGGACGCCGAGAGTTCCTTACAGCTCCGTAAAAAGTTTGAGGGAAAAACAGGGGCTTCTCGCCAAGAGAGGGCTTTTGGCATGAAGAAAATTGTTCCCGTGATTCTTGCCGGTGGAATCGGCGAACGATTCTGGCCTCTGTCGCGATCTTCACAGCCCAAGCAGCTTCTCCCCCTGATTTCCAGCCGGACCATGGTCGAGGAGACCTTTGCCCGCACGCGCGGAATAGCTTCGAAAGAGATTTCTCCTCTGGTGATCACCAGCAGTCGCACGGCTTCCCGGATGAAAGCGCTGCTTTCGAAGAGGTGGAAGTATGACCTGATCGTGGAACCGGAGGGGAAAAATACCGCTCCGGCGCTTGCACTTGCCGCCGCATGGATAGAGGCCCGCCATGGTGAGTCGATCATGGTTGCGCTTCCGGCCGATCACTTGATCAGGCCGCAGGCTGCCTATATGAACGCGCTCCGTTACGCCTGCGAGCTGGCGGAGAAACAGAATCATCTCATCGTGTTTGCCGTTGCTCCAACACGACCGGAAACCGGGTACGGATACCTCCTGCTCGATAAGGTTAAGGGAGAAAAGAATGGGGTACGGTGGCACCGGGTTTCGCGCTTTATCGAAAAGCCCGATCTCGCCACTGCCGTCCGCTACTGCCGCAATACGTTCTATCGATGGAACAGCGGCATGTTTGTCTGGAAAACTTCCGTCCTGCTGGAAGAAATCAGGCGGCACCTGCCGCAACTCGCTGCACAGGTACACAAAGCGGCTAAGGGAAGATTCTCTCGAAAGGCTCTATCGCGGTTTTATGCATCCGCAGAAAAAGAGTCTATTGACTATGGAATCATGGAGCGTTCCGATCGCGTCAGCGCCGTCGCCGGCGCGTTCTTCTGGGACGATATCGGTTCGTGGGAGGCGATGTCTCGTATTCACCGAGCCGACGCGACCGGGACAACGGCAGTCGGCAAACATATCTTTAACCAGGATTGCTCGGGAAGCATCGTTGTCAACCATTCATCCCTTGCCGTCGCCGCCATTGGCTGCCACGACATGGTTCTCGTTGCAACCGATGACGCAATTCTTGCCGTATCGCGCCCCCTGCTGCCTGACCTGAAAAAGTACATCTCCGCAATGAAAAGTTCGGGGGAACTCCCCTCCGGGCTGTTCTAATCCGCCATGCCCCATCCTTCTCTTATGTTTATTGCAGGCGACCCTTCCGGCGACGAGCATGCCGGCGCCATCATCCGTCAATTGCGACACGAATTGCCCGAGGCCGACTTGTGGGGTATCGGCGGAGGTGCGATGGAGCGCGAAGGCTTCAGGCCGGTCATGCCATTTGCCCCTTTTAACCGCATGGGCTATCTGGAAGTCGCGAAACATATCAGGTTTTTCCTGCGGGCCCGCAGGATGCTCACTGCAATGATGTTGAACAATAAGCCGGATGTGCTCGTCTGCGTCGATTACTCCGGCTTCAATATTCCCATGATGAAAGCTGCCGCAAAGGCTGGCATCCCGGTGGTGTGGTACATCACGCCGATGGTGTGGGCATGGAAACGAAAGAAAGCGGCAGTGCTCGGCGCCCATGCCGCCCATATCGCCGTCATTTTTCCCTTCGAGGTTCCCTATTCTTCCCGGTATCGCGCTCCAGTTTCCTTTGTCGGCAACCCCACGGTCGAGGCATTGGAATTGATGGGCGCCTTTACGAAGGC
>JBEKOX010000047.1:0-25600 GCA_049521335.1 Chitinispirillaceae bacterium | reverse complement strand
CGGCTCTTCGGCCATCGAAACCGATTGCCAGAATTGGCTCGATTACTGGTCCGTTGGCGTGAATGGCGACAAAATCACCTATACTCCCGGCGGGCTTGCATGGGTCACCGGTTGGGGGTCGTGCCGTTATGCTGCCGCCACGGCGTTCTGTGCGCTTGTCTACAGCGATTTTATCGCCGACACGGCGGTGAAAAACCGATACCATACTTTCGCGGTAAACCAGATCAATTATATGCTCGGCAGCAATCCGCTTCATCGGTCGCTGGAGGGGGGATTCGGCGTTAATCCGCCGACGCACGAACACCACCGGACGGCGGATGGCACCTACCCGGGGTCGGCGAACGATACCCAGGCAAGCATCCATACGCTGTACGGGGCGCTTGCAGGGGGACCGGATGACACCGACGGGTACATGGATCAGCGGAGCAATTATGTCGAAAACGAAGTGGCCGACGACTACAATGCGGCTTTTACGGGCGCGCTTGCTCGATTGTACAATGAATACGGTGGAACGCCGCTCGCGCAGTTCCCGCCCAAAGATACGCCGACCGAGCAGTTCTGCCTTCTGGCCAAAGTTGTCTGGTCCGGCCCGATTTCCGTTGACATCGACGCCTTCATCTACAACAATACCAACGAGCCCGCACGCACGTGCCATACGCTGTCGTACAAGTATTTTGTTAATTTAAGCAGGGAGATTGCCGGCGGCATCCCCGTGGACAGCATTATCGTGGCGCCGGGTTATCTCGCGGGCAACGCGAAGATCTCCCCGCTGACGCCGTATAACGGGTCGGATAGCATTTATTACTTCGAAATTTCGTATTACAATGATTCTCTTTACCCCAGCTCTCAGGTATCGTATCAACGGGAGGCATCGTTCAACATCTCGCTTCCCGGATACACGGACTCCGCTTATTGGAATCCGTCAAACGACTGGTCGTTCCAGACCGTGGGAAAGACATCGTTCGATACGGCTTTCAATATACCCATCTACGATAACGAAGTCCAGATATGGGGCGCGGAACCGGGCAAGGCGCCCATTTCAAGTGTCAAGAAAGCGGCTTCGCCGAGGAATCAACTCCCCGTTATCAAAGTTACGGTAACGGGTGAAAAGATTTTTGTGGCGACGATGCCCGAAAAAAGCGGGGAGTTTTCCGTTGTGAATATAGAAGGGAAACAGCTTTTCAAGACATCCTTTAAAGGGTCTTTTACCATGAATGCCCGGAAGCTGGGCAGGGGCGCCTACGTTGCCGTTGTAAAAACGGAGGGGGGGTCCTTCATTTCAAAAGAGATCAATCTACGATAAGACCGATTCCGGGCTGGTAGTATTCCCGAAAGATCGGAAGCAGGTATCTCTATCCGGTCCATATAAAATCCGCAACAGCGTAAGCGGACTGCGAACAGGGACAAGGGACGCATGGGTACTGCCCGCATAAAGCGTCCCTTGCATTTTTTGTGGAGGCTTACGAACCTCCGCCCGCCGCCCCCGAAGCCTTTCCATAAAATAAGGTGATTCACAAACTGGTTTTATATATTTTACTTCATTCATTTTCACCGGAGAATCCTATGAATAAAATCACGGCATGTCTTCTCGTGGTTGCGCTTTTCGCATTGCCAGTTGTTTTTGCGGCGTGCGGCGGAGGGGGAAGCAAAGTTATAAACTCCACGTATACCGTCACCTATAACGCCAACAACGCTACCGGCGGCAGCGTTCCGATCGACTCAAACAACTATGCTCAGGGGCAGACCGTCACGGTGCTCGGGAACACCGGCAACCTCGTGAAAACCGGGTACTCCTTCACGGATTGGAACACGCTGGCGAACGGAACCGGCACAGCATATACGCAGGGCCAGACCTTCACGATGGATGGGGTCAATGTGACTTTGTACGCCCAGTGGACCGCCAGCGTAGTCACAGGCTATGCCTACGTGACGAATCAAATGAGCCAAAACATCTCTCAGTACACGATCGGCGCGAATGGGGCGCTCACGCCAATGAGCCCGGCCACGGTCGCGGCCGGCAGCGAACCCATCGCCATCGCGATCGCTCCCTCGGCCAACTACGTTTACGCGGGGAATAACCAAGATGGCACCGTATCCCAGTACACGATCGGCACGAACGGGGCGCTCACGCCAATGAGCCCGGCCACGGTCACGACAGGAACAGGGACCCCGTGGCCGAGCTCCGTTGCGGTCGACCCCTCGGGCACCTACGCCTACGTGGTGAATGAGCAAGCTCCCAGCTATGGCAACGTTATTTCGTTCACGATCGGCACGAATGGGACGCTCTCATCGCTGTCCGGGCCCTACCCGGTGGGGAATGATATGCTCTGGTCAATTGCGGTTCACCCTTCGGGCAAGTACGCGTACGTGACGTCCGTGCGAAATGACTATATAGTCTATCAGTACACGATCGGCGCGAACGGGGCGCTCCAGGCGATGACCCCGGCCTCGGTCCCGGCGGGCTCGGGTCCCCGGCAGGTCACGATCCACCCCTCGGGCAAGTACGCCTACGTGGCGTGCTTCGATTTCGGAACCATCTTTCAGTACACGATCGACCCGAATAGCGGGGCGCTCACGCCAATGTCCACGGACTCGGTCACGGCCGGGCCGCAGCCCTTTACCATCACGGTCGATCCCTCGGGCAAGTACGCCTACGTGCCGAACTGGAACGGCAACAACGTCTCTCAGTACACGATCGACCCGAATAGCGGGGCGCTCACGCCAATGTCCACGGCCACGGTCGCGACGGGGACCGCACCCTTAACCCTCGCGGTCGATCCCTCGGGCAAGTACGCCTACGTGACGAACAGTGGAGATAACGACATCTCGCAATACACAATCGGCGCCGATGGATCGCTCACCGCCATGCCGAACACGGTCCCGACAGGGTCGAACCCCTGGTCCATCGTCACGGTAAAAAATTAGCTTGTCGGAAACCCCGTTTAAATTATCGACGCATTTTGCGTAAATAGTTTAAACGGGTAATCTCTTATCAGTCCATTTACAAAACTTAAAGTTGGAGTAGTGAGGCCGGGAGCGATCTCCCGGCCTCTTTTTTTATATTATTTTATGAACTTCTTAAAGATGTATTGGTATTTTCATGCCTTTATTTATTATTGCGGTAATGTTGGATTCCGGTTAAAGGAGGTACGATGAACCACGAATTGACTAAAGTTATTTTCGGAATAGCAATAGCGCTTGCCGGTGCACGTAGTGCGGGGGCCGATGCAGTTTTCTACACGGTGCCGACGGGAATCGCGCCCGAGGCAATTGCCATATACTCCGCGACCGACATGATTTACGTGGCAAATTATGGCAGCGGCAGCGTCACGAAAATCAACGGGTCAACCTACGATACGACCATCATAAAAGTGGAAGGATACCCCCAGGCGATAGCGGTGGACCCCGTGACCGACATGATTTATGCGGCGAGCGCGGGAAGCAACACGGTCACGAAAATCAACGGATCAAACAATGACACAACGATCATAAACGTGGGAGGAAATCCCTTCGCGATAGCGGTGAACCCTGCGACCGACATGATTTTTGTGGCAAATAAAGCGACCAATACCGTGACGGAAATCAACGGGTCGACCAATGCGACAACTACCATACCTGCGGGAATAGCCCCCGATGCGATAGCGGTGAACCCCGCGACCGACATGATTTACGTGGCAAATTATGGCAGCCTTTATGTGGACGAACTTATGGGGAATACCATGAACGATACCAGCGGCAGCGTCACGGTTATCAACGGGTCGACCAACGCGACCGCCGCCGTGGCGGCAGGCGGCAACCGACCCTGCGCGGTAGCGGTAAACCCCGCGACCGACATGATTTACGTGGCGAATTATGGCAGCCTTTATGTCGAGGGCACGGTCACGGCAATCAACGGGTCGACCAATGCGACAACTACCATAGGGTATGTGGGAATGGAACCCGATGCAATAGCGGTGAATCCCGTGACCGACATGATTTACGTGGCAAATTATTACAGCGGCACCGTCACGATAATCAACGGAGTGACCAACGCGACGAGTTCCGTCGGCGTGGGAGGATACCCCACATCAAGCACGGAGGAAAACCCCGACGCGATAGCGGTGAACGCCGCGACCAACATGATTTATGTGGCAAATGACGGGGGCAATACCGTCACGGAAATCAATGGAGAATCCAACGCTGCCACGACCATAGCCGCAGGATACCAACCGTGGGCAATAGCGGTGAATCCCGTAAACAACATGGTTTTTGCGGCAAATTATCAAAGCAACAATGTCGTGGTTATGGGGGATGGGCCCCCGGGAGCACCGACGCTTGCCTCGCCTTCGAACAGTGCGTCAAACCAGCCGACCACGCTGACCTTGAGCTGGAACACCGACCCTGGTGCGGCGACCTATGACGTCCAGGTATCGACCTCGACGAGCTTTATTACGGCGTTATGGTCTCAGATGGGTTACGGGGGCTTGTCCACGTCGGTAAGCGGTTTTGCAAACGGTACGACGTACTATTGGGAAGTGCGTGCGACGAATGCGGTCGGCACGGGCGCCTGGTCAAGCGTGTGGAGTTTTACGGCCATACCCGGGACGCCCCCGGTACCGGTTTTATCCTCGCCGTCGAGCGGGGCGGTTAACCAGCCGACCACGCTGACCCTGAGCTGGGAATCGGTTACGGGTGCGGCGACGTATTACGACCAGGTGTCGACCTCGACGAGCTTCAATACGGTAGTATGGGCGCAGATGGGTTACGGGGGTCTGTCCGCGTCGGTAAGCGGTCTGGCGAACGGCACGACGTACTTCTGGGAAGTGAGTGCGACTAATCAGATCGGCCCGGATGCCTGGTCGAGCGTGTGGAGCTTTACGACGGTTCAAGTCGCACCAGGCGTCCCCGCGCTCTCATCGCCGACGAATGGGGCTGCCAATGTCGCTCCGTCGGTCTCACTGAGCTGGATAGCAGACAGCGGAGGTTTGGCGACCTCCTATAACGTTCATGTATCGACGAATTCGAGTATCGAATTTGATATTGTCAGCCTGAATGTAACAGAGGAGTCCGCCTCGTTAAGCGGCCTTCTTTTGAACGACTCGACGAGCTATGTTCAGAACAATACGACGTACTACTGGAAAGTGAGAGCGACGAATACGGGCGGTACGAGTGCCTGGTCGAGCGTGTGGAGTTTTACAATCACTCCTCCTACCACCGTGCTTTCACAAAAAGCCGTTGCTTTTTCAAAAGGAATATCGTTTTCAAATTCTGCAATTGCCTATGAACTTCCCGCTGCATCGAGCGTATCCATCGTTCTTTATGACATGCAGGGAAGGCAGGTCAGGCAGCTTGTGAACGGAATGCAAAACGCCGGTAGGTACAGGATCAATTTCAACCGCGCCAGGGTAACGGCAGGGTACTACATCGTGGAGTTCAAGGCGGGGGCTTTTGTCGTGCAGAAAAAGTTGGCGCTGATAGACTGAAATCAAATTGCTGATAAAGTTTTTGCCCGCCCGGCCTGCGGCCGTAGACAGGTTCCAGCGGCTCGCGCACTTCGTGCCAATACAACCATTTATATGTTTGTCAGGGTAACTGAAGCGTTTCGCCATCAAAACCCTGCTTTTCTATGGAGCCCGCTTGTTGGCAATACGCGAGCAGATATATATATTATCAGAGGTCCGGCATCGTCGGCATTCTGCCTCTTGAATACCGTAATAATTAATGTTCAAAGGAATAGTAAAAATGATAAAAAGAAAATGTGTTTCTTTAACACGCATGGTTGCCTGGATTTTTTTAATCCTTGGCTCAGCCGGACTATTTGCGGACATTTATCCGGCAGGCGCGACATTTTATGTCTCTCCCACGGGCAGCGACAGCAACGACGGCACGACTGCCGCGACCCCCTGGAACACCCTGGAAAAGGCTAGGAACTATATCAGAAGCAACAATGTGAACAAGACCGTGACCGGGGACATTATCGTTTATCTGCGCGGCGGGACCTATTTCCGGGACTCGGCATTTACGCTTACGAGCGCCGACTCTGGCCCCAATGGGAATTATATGATCTATCGGGCATATCCCGGAGAGGTTCCCGTTATCGATGGCGGGAAGCCGGTAACAGGCTGGACGCAGGTTGCGGGCGAGCCTTACTATGCGGCCAACGTCCCGGTTACCGAAGGATACGCGGCCTATTTCCGCCAGTTGTACGTCAACAATGCCCGGGCGCAGCGTGCGGGGAAATTTCTGCCGCAGGACGGCTGGTGTAACGATTCTGCGAATACGTCGTATACGTGGAACGGAATAAAATTCCTGAAAACCAATCTGGCGTCTCTTGCGAATCCGACGGCCGCAGTCATAACCTTTTACGATGCTTTTAAGGTTGCCGAAATTCCCATTACCGGAATGTCGTCGTTTGATGCAAACAATTGGGTGTTGAACATGGAAAACCCCGATTTTAATAAATGGTCTTTAATGGGGAGGGCAACGGGAACGGAATGGGTGGAACTGAACAATGCGCTTGAATACCTGGATGAATACGGGGACTGGTCTTTAGATGGAACAACCGGCACGGTATACTACTATCCGCAGCCCTGGGAAAACATGGCTACGGCGAGCGTGTATGCTCCGGTAGTCGATTCCCTGTGGTCAATAACCGGGACCAGGTCCGCCAAGGTCCATCGGATCATGCTTGATGGATTGACATTTGAGCATAACAACTGGTCGCGAACGCAACACCGCTGGATCGGAGGTTCACAAGCGGAAATGTTGTGGGGGCTGGACAACGTTGAATACACCGACCAGGTGCCGGGGGCCTTGGCGCTCACGCACACGATCGCAAACGTCGTTCAGAACTGCGTATTTCAACACCTGGGGACCTGCGGCGTGCAGTTGTACGACGGCTGCTTCGACGATACCATCCAGGGGAATTACTTTTTTGATTGTACGGGCGCCGGAATCATCATCGGGAGAAGCGCCCAACTGAACACGAGCGATACCGCGTCGCAGACGCAGCGGGATTCGAATAACGTGGTAATTGATAATGTCGTGCGCAATACGGGTTCGGATTTTATGCAGGCAACGGCTATTGATCTGCTCCATGCTGAAAACACGAACGTATACCATAACGACATCTCCGACATCCCGTTTGCCGGATACCATAATCGAACCGGACAATTCAGCGCGTCGGTTCCCGCGCCGCCCATCGCGGGGGAAACGGATGTGTTTTATGACCGCTCGTCGCATGTGGGAACGTATCGCCGGTATTGTTCGGGAGACGCGGAGCCGGATTATTACACCTTCGGGCCGGAGCCCATTCATTTCAACAGCAGTTATGCATACGGTCAAGTTCCCATAGGCCTGAGCAATTCGATGCAGTTCGACAATAATTCCCTCGACGCGCTCATGAATTATTGCGTGCTGGATTCAAAATTATCAAAGAATTCTTTTATGTCCTGGAGCTCCGGCAATGTCAATGTGGCGACGGACAACGTCTGGTCTGATAACGCCAATTACCAGAGTACGAACTGCGTCACCACCAACTATCATTATGTGACCGGGGCATGGCCGACCGACGCACAAACGGTGATTAATAATTCCGGGGTGGAGGCCGCCTACGAAAATTTGCTGGCCAACACCTACAACGGCGACAATATCGCCTTACAGGCAACGGCCTCGGCTTCATCGTCGATTTCCGGCCATGCGCCCGGTCTCGGTAACGACGTCGGGAACAAGACCTATTGGGAATCCGACAGCGTTTCAAATAATCCCTGGTTCATGCTTGATTTGGGCGCCGCCTATGTCATTAAGAAACTGGAGTTTGAGCCGGCGCTTTTAACGAACGTTGACTTGACAAATTTTCAAATACAAGCGTCCAACGACGCAAGCTTCGCGACCTTCTCGGTGCTTGCCGCCCAGAATGCAACGCAATTCAGACATAGAACCGACCTCGGGTATAATGACAAGTTCTGGTATAACGAACATGATACGAACGCCTACCGCTACGTGCGGGTCTATAAAACCACGGGTACGCAACTGGCATTGGCCGACCTGCGGGTTTATGCCAATGTTTCAAACGCAACGGGCGTCAGGAATGTTGTTCCCAGACCGTCAACAAGGCTTCAAACGACGGGCGTTTTAATGCTTTTTGTAAATAGTTATGGTAAAACATCGAGGATAAACATACCCGTTATCTATCAGAAACGCGATTTTACCGTGATCGTATACGCTCTGGACGGTCGAATGGTACGGACGTATGCAACCCAGAACCTCAGCGTTTCTATTGGCAATAACGATAAACAGAATCAGGCGCCCCTTAAGGGCGCCTATGTTCTGCGCGTTAAAACGGATTTACAAGATACGGACAGAAAGCTACTGTTTTTTTAATTGGGCTTCCGTTGGATAAACGGATTTATCTTTGGTCTTAAAATTCTTTCCATATGTATCCGTGGAGTTTATCTTCGCTATATATTTGTCTTTGAGCATTATTGCATTATTGAGACATAAGGACTATATTTTTCCTTGTGGGTAGATAAAGTTCGGTCAGCAGAGGCGGGAAAAGTGGTTAGAAATTGAGCCCCTGTATGCACCTGCCCACTCCTGAAAAATCAAATTAACTATCAACCGGAGGGATACCCATGCTTTCGAACATTCTGCCTTCACGTCTCGCGGCACTGGCGGTGGCTGCGGCCATCGCTGCGGTCTTTGTCTCGCCGCTCCACGCGACTTCGTCCACCGAACAGCCCACCGGTTGGGCCTCAGAAGAAGGAGGCACCACGGGCGGCGCGGGAGGAACCGTGGTGACCGTCGACAACATCGACAGCCTGAAGAAGTATGCAAAAGAGAAGACTCCCTATATCATCTTCCTCAAGGGGGTTACCGTGGGGTCCTATGGCACCCACGGTCTCCAGAACGACAGCGAGGTCACCATCGCCTCCAATAAGAGCATCCTGGGACTGCCGGGAGCGCGCCTCAACGGCCGCTTCAACGTCGACAATGACAGCAACATCATCATACGCAACATCACCATCCGCATGTCGGGCGCGGTGGACGTTAATGGCGACGACTGCATCACCATCCAGCACAACGCCCGCCACATCTGGTTGGACCACCTTGATATCGCCGACGGCCAGGACGGAAACACCGACATCGTTGACGGAACGGATCTGGTGACGGTCTCGTGGACCAAGTTCCACTATACCTCTCTTTCCTATCAGCACGCCGACACCAATGGAATCGGCGCGGGATGGCACCAGTTCTGCAATCTGCTGGGGAACTCCGATACCAAGTCAACGGATTCCGGCAAGATCAACGTGACCATGCACCACGTCTGGTGGGCCGATAGTGTCGTCGAGCGCATGCCCCGGGTACGGTTCGGCAAGGTCCACGTCTACAACAACCTGTACACGAGCAAGCAGGCCAACTACTGCGTGCGGGTATGCTACAAATCGAGTTTGCTGATCGAAGGAAACGCCTTCGTTGGAACCCACAACCCGATTCAATACTATACGGATGATTCCGTAAACTATCCACCGGGCGTGGCGACCATGCGCAATAACCTGTTCGTGAACTCGGACGGCGATACCACCGGTGACGGGCACGGTTTCACCCCGCCCTATTCGTATACCCTGGAAGACGCCTCCGCCATCCAGGCGGAGCTCTCCAATCCCAACACCGGCGCTGGCGCGACTATCACTTGCTGGGACTGCCCCGTCTCCACCGTGGAGCCCGCCGAGGCAGCCACTCGCCTCCTCGAAGGCGTGCGCCTCTCTACCAGAATGGGTTCGACGATCCTCTTCAATGGGGAGCCTGTCAGCGTATCGGTGCGGATTTCCGACCTGTCGGGACGGATTCTTTCTACCGCGTCGCGGCTCGGTCCGGGCGAAGTTCTAGTCCTTCCACAAACCCCCGGAGCTCTGGCGGTGCGAATTTCCGCCGGTGGCAACGAGCGCGCGTTTCTAGTGCCTCGGGTGCGCTGAGAAAAAATGGACGCATTACTTAAGTAGTAGAGTTTCGGTTGTAGCATTCGGCGTGGCGACAACCGCATGCCTGTCACAGCCGCCGTACCTGTCGTGCTTTGCAGGTTAAAACGAATCGCGGTGATCTTGAAATCGTTTTATCAACTCATGAAGTGCGTCAGGCGGGGGCATAAGAATCCTAACGCAGTTTGCCTGCATTGGCGCATGCGTCATAAGGCCCGGATAAAGTGTCTTCCGATAGCTCGGGAATACTCTCTCAGCCCCAAATCGGTTCTATTTCAGATTAATCATTCTTGAAATGAAAGACGACCCCCCGTCCGTTTTTACAACGGCAACGTAGGCCCCCCTGCCCAGCTTCCGGGCATTCATGGTAAAAGACCCTTTAAAGGATGTCTTGAAAAGCTGTTTCCCTTCTATATTCACAACGGAAAACTCCCCGCTTTTTTCGGGCATCGTTGCCACGAAAATCTTTTCACCCGTTACCGTAACCTTGATAACGGGGAGTTGATTCCCGGGCGGGGGCGCCTTCTTGACGCTTGAAATAGGCGCCTTGCCCGGTTCCGCGCCCCATATCTGGACTTCGTTATCGTAGATGGGTATATTGAAAGCCGTATCGAACGACGTTTTTCCCACGGTCTGGAACGACCAGTCGTTTGACGGATTCCAATAAGCGGAGTCCGCGTATTGCGAAAGCGAGACGCCGAACAGCGCCTCCCGTTGATAGGAGTTCCAACTGCTGGGATAAAGAGAATCATTGTAATACGAAATTTCGAGGTAATAAATGCTATCCGACCCGTTATATGGCGTCAGCGGAGAAATCTTCGCGTTGCCTACGAGATCATACGTCGTCACGATAATGCTGTCCACGGGGATACCGCCGGCAATCTCCCTGCTGAAGTTAAAAAAGTACTTGTACGACAGCGTATGGCACGTGCGTGCGGGCTCGTTGGTATTGTTGTAGATGAAGGCATCGATTTGAGTAGAAGTCGGGCCGGCGTAATTAACTTTGGCCAGAAGGCAGAACTGCTCGGTCGGCGTATCTTTGGGCGGGAACTGCGCGAGCGGCGTTCCACCGTATTCATTATACAATCGAGCAAGCGCGCCCGTAAAAGCCGCATTGTAGTCGTCGGCCGGTTCATTCTGGACATAATTGCTCCGCACGTCCGTATAATTATCGCTTGCATTCGGTCCTCCTATAAGCGCGCCGTACATTGTATGGATACATGCCTGAGTATCACCCGCCTGCCCCGGGTAGGTGCCATCCGCTGTCCGGTTGTGTTCGTGCGTCGGCGGATTAACGCCGAATCCCCCCTCCAGCGACCGATGAAGCGGATTGCTGCCGAGCATATAATTGATCTGGTTTACCGCAAACGTATGGTATCGGTTTTTTACCGCCGTGTCGGCGATAAAATCGCTGTAGACAAGCGCGCAGAACGCCGTGGCGGCCGCATAGCGGCACGATCCCCACTCGGTGAGCCATGCAAGCCCGCCGGGAGTATAGGTGATTTTGTCGCCATTCACGCCAACGGACCAGTAATCGAGCCAATTCTGGCAATCGGTTTCGATGGCCGAAGAGCCGGTGAGTTTGGACAGGAGCACCATGGCGCCATATCTTTTATCGTCCCAGCAGAGGGTCCATGTATCAAAATCCCCGGCAAAAGCGCTGTCGTAGTAGGTTTCGGCCTTGGTAAGATAGGAACTGTCGCCGCAGGCCTTGAAGAGCCATGTGGCGCCCCACACGAGCTCGTCGACGTACCCGCTGGAAGAGTAAAACCCTGCGGCTCCGGGAATTGAGTTGCTGTAAATACCTCGGTATTTGTCGGCAAACGAGTAGATCTGCTTCGCGTGCGTAAGACAGGTGTCGGCATAGGCGGAATCCGTCGGCTGAAAGACGATTGCGGCCGCCGCAAGCGCCGCCGACGTCTCGCCCGCAAGATCCGATCCCGGATTCGCGCTGTCAAGTCTCGAGGAAGGACGTTGCGGCATCTCCGACTCATCGGACTCGCAGGGCCCCCAGTACGAATGGTCGGTATTTCCGTCTCCACACTGGCCGTAAAGCACGTTGGGCGCCGCATGGCAACGGATCAGGTAGTCGGTCGCCCACTTTATATCATTAAGCAGATACCCAAGCTGACCGCTATTTACATACGCGGCGCGGTACTCCACGATACTCCAGCACAGCACGGTGACCGAATACGCCATGGGAAAATTGAATTTGACATGGTCGCCCGCATCGTGCCAGCCGCCGGTAAGGTTCAGACCGACGTCCGCGCCGTCGTGCGTGTCACAGGGCCCGCGCCATGGAACGCGGTTCCATGAAGGCTGGGGGCCGGACCTCTGGCAGTCGTAAAAATAAATCGCCTTTTGCAGCGCCTCCCCGTAATTGTACGCCGGTATTGATGCCGCTTCCAACCCGACGATCATGATACCGGATAGCAGCAGAACTACCATTGGGCCGATTTTCACAATTACCCCTATCCTCTTAAGAGTAAAGTATAAAAAAACTACCGGGCGCCGCACACTACCCGGAAACCGATGGCGCGGTAGCTACTCACCGGAACGCCGTCGCCGACGCGGAACGCGCGAAATACAAACTGTCGGAAAGATAGGTATCTAACTATGTATTAATATAGTTATCGATCACGAATTGCGGGAATTTTTTTGAAGCCGCCCGGCAGATGCTCGATGTCGAGCCCGTTTTCTCGATCCGGCCTGCCCCCGCGGTCCACGTTCAGTTCGTTGCGGCAAGAGGACGTCGGAAAGTCACGGCGGTCGTGGAAAACGGGTTCGTGAGTACGTGGAAAACGCCGGAGTTTTTAGCCTGCCGGAAGATAATGCTTGATAAGCACTACTGGAGAAAAAGGGAAGAACTGATCCTCTTTCTCCATCTCCTCTCGCGTCTCCATGGCGGCAATGAAACGCTTGTTGTCATAAGAATCTCCTTTCTCGATCTTATTCCTCAAGCCACCCGTGCCAGTCGGGTTTTTTGATTTGCGCAAGCAGGAAGTTATCGATAATCCAGACTTTTTTGGTATCATCCCACATACTTGCGAGTTTTTCCGGCCATTTGGCTTTTATTTCGGATAAGATATTTGAGTCAAGTTTTCCCTTGTAAAAGGATTTAACCTTGCTGAGGTCGTCCCCCTCGAGGTTGGCGCCCTCGAGATTGGCGCCCTCAAAATCGGCTTCCGTAAGGTCGGCTTCCCACAGGTAGGCTCCCCGGAGGTCGGCGCCCTCGAAATGGGCTCCTAAAAGGTTGGCGCCCTCAAGGTTGGCTCCCCGGAGGTCGGCTCTCTTAAGGAACGCTCCCCGCAGGTGGGCGCCCTCAAGGTCGGCATCCGAAAGGTTGGCGCCCTCAAGGTCGGTTTCCCCAAGGTTGGCGTCCCACAGGGAGGCGCCATGCAGGTTGGCTTCCACAAGGCTCGCTTCCCCGAGGTAGGCGCTGTCCAGGTTGGCTTCCATCAGGTTGGCCTCGCCCAGGCCGGCACCCGTAAGATCAGCTTCCCGCAAGTCGGCTCCCCGGAGGTGGACATTATCCAGGTTGGCTTCCACAAGGTCGGCTCCCCGGAGGTCGGCGCTATCCATGCTGGCTCGGTAAAGGGAGGCCTTTTGAAGGTCGGCAAACCCAAGGTAAGCTCCCCGCAGGTCGGCGCACCAAAGGTGGGTCCTCACAAGGTGGGCTTCCGAAAGGTTGGCGCCCTTGAGGTTTGCTCCCCGGAGAAAGGCGTCCTCCAGGTGAGCTCCCGAAAGCTCGGGTTTGACGCCGGAGTTTGCATTTCGCCACCTGTTCCAGTTGTCCACTCCTGATTTCAGTACGTCAACGTTCCTATTGGTGCTGACGCACCCCATATTTATCGCAAGCAACAGTGGAAAGGTCATTATCCGTTTGAGTTTGAATCCACGCATACGCTGCCTCTCTTTCTTTGGGTGAGTCTTTATGGACCGTATGAACGATGTGAAGTCCGATAAAGCTCTTCTCCCTTTTTGAAATAAGTCTGAGTCTAAAGAGCAATATCCGTGCCAGGGATCAAAGAAGCCCGTGACCGCTTTGTGCCATCCCTGACGAGGAGGTTTCATATAATAATCGTATGGGTGAGATATTTCAACAGCATACAGCGGCGCGTCGTCAAGCTGCTACTGCGGTTACCCGACTCGTTCAGCGACGAATAACGCTATTATGCAAACTCGCGAAGCGGTGTATATGAACAGGTGTATCGATATGACCCTGAATAATCTTAGAACTGGCCTGATCCATCGAAAAACGACCGATGTACGCCCTATTGGATCGCATATACGGCATAATTCTTGCTGAAACATAAGCACACCGATTATCAGCGAGAAGAGGAAACATCGTTTGATCACCCAAATTAACTCATGAAAGGAGAAGCTATCATGGCACAGTTAAGTCCGTATTTGACGTTCAAGGGAAACTGTCGGGAGGCGATGACGTTTTACAAAGAGTGCCTGGGAGGGAAGCTGAAAATGCAAACCGTCGGGGAGACTCCCATGGCCGCCCAGATGCCCAAAGAGATGCGCAACAGTATCATGCACTCGGTTTTGGAAAAAAAAGATGGTTTTACGCTTATGGCATCCGACATGTGCAGGCCGGGAGACCGTATCCAGGGAAATACCATGTCGCTCACGCTTGTCTGCAAGAGTAAAAAAGAGCTTGAAACGTGCTTTTCAAAACTTTCCGCCGGAGGAAAAGTCGGCAATCCCTTGAAAGAAGAATTTTTCGGAACCATCGGGGATCTTGTCGATAAATTCGGATTCCGCTGGATGTGCGTATTCGATAAACCAGGTATGAAGCTGTAAACCGCGAGAAGCATCGAACACGACCGCAGGACGTTTCTGCAAAGTAAAAGAAGGGAGTCGTCGGCAATTTCATTCCCGGCCGAGCGGCTATATCCTCCCATGAAAAGGAGAAATTTTTATGAACGCGAAAAAACGCATCCAGAAAATAACCCCGTTCTTGTGGTTCGACAACAGAGCCGAGGAGGCGGTGAATTTTTATACCTCCCTTTTCAAGAATTCAAAAATAGTCAGCATTACCCGCTATGGAGACGAAGTGCCGGGAATGAAAGGGAAAGTGTTGACCGCGGTATTCCAGCTCGAGGGACAGGAATTCATGGCGATTGACGGCGCCGCGCCGTTCAAATTCACCGAAGCGATATCGCTGTTCGTGAAGTGCGATACGCAGGATGAAGTGGATCGCCTGTGGGAGAAGCTTTCCGAAGGCGGCGAAAAAGGACGATGCGGCTGGCTGAAGGACAGATATGGCCTTTCGTGGCAGATCGTTCCGACTATTCTGGGCAGGCTGATGAACGATAAAGACCCTGAAAAATCAAAGAGGGTCATGCAGGCACTGATGAAAATGGACAAACTTGACATAAAAGCGTTGAAGCAGGCATAAGACTTTTCGGCGCTCTTGTCAAAATTGGAAATTGCGCGGCAGAGCGCGATGCGAAGCGTTATAGCGACGCGGCAAAGCCCGTTACTTACCCCGTTGCCCGGGGTTCCACGTGTATGGTGACGTACGCCCCGGGAAACGCGGCTTTGACCGCATTCTCGACCTTGAAACAGAGCTCGTGCGCAACCGGGAGCGAGGTGTCGCCGTCAACCTGAATATGCAGGTCGATCTCCCGACGGGAGCCGCTCTTCCGGGTGCGGAGCTTGTGGTAGCTCGTAATCTCCGGATAGCCGTGAATTATCGTCTCGATGACGCGAATTTCGCTGTCCGGGAGTTTCTGATCGGCAAGGTCCGCGATAGAACGGAGCGTGAGGTCGATGGAGGCGCGGAGGATGAAGCAGGCCATGACGATAGCGATGATCGGGTCCAGCGCGACCACATGGGTGAACCGTATGACGACGAGTCCGAGCATGACGCCCAGCGAGGTGATGACATCGGCCCCGAGGTGCATGGCGTCGGCCTCAATGGCGATGGAGCCGTATTTCTTTGCGGAATAGAAGAGCATCCGCGAAACGGCCACATTGACGACGGCCGAGATCGCCATGACCCCGATTCCCCAGTCGAGCCTGACAAGCGCGACGGAGGGATGGATGAGCTTATGGATCGCCTCGGCCACGATGATGCCGGCCGCGAAAAAAATGAGCAGGGCTTCGAAGAAGCCGGAAATGTTCTCGAATTTTCCGTGGCCGAACGGATGGAGACGGTCGGCCGGCTGGTCGGCCTTGGCGATGGCGATGTAGGCGACCACGGCTGCCAGGAGGTCGATGCTCGAATGGATCGCCTCCGAGAGGACGGCGATGGAGCACATCAGAATGCCGGCAATGATTTTAAAGGCGATGAGGGCGCTGTTGGAGACGATCGAAACGAGAATGACGCGGTTTTTTTTCATAGGGTTTTTCCCGCGAAAGGGGCATTGCCGCTTTATCGGTACAAAATAGGTTACTACTCGGGCAGGCCGTCAAAAGCGATGATTTCAAGTATTAAACGATTGAAAATTACTGCATGACCGAAGGTCAGCTACATGACCACGCGTACTTCAAGCGAAAAAACATTGTTCGCGGGTTCGAATAAAGTCTCTCCCGGAGCTTTATGGATATCGCCTCGATAGGAGCCGTTGATGAGAAACCGCTGGCCCATCTTGACATCGGCGGTAATGATGAGTTGATGCGCAATGCCGCCCGGGAACCCCCTCGCCATGCGATAGTCCGCGTCGCCGCTGAAGGGCGTCACCGACCAGGTGTACATCGCCCCGACGCTGCTTTTCGGCGATGGCTGGAAGGTAAGCGAGGGTGAAAGCTGGTAGTAAAAAATGCTGTCGAAGGAGGTTGATCCGGGTGCGGCGCTGTCCGACTGGTGCGCGAGGCCGAGCACTTCCAGGAGGGTGAAGTTCGTTTGCCGGGTCAGGAGATATTTCTGGGTCACCTCGAGACGGCGATCATAGAGCGTATAGTCGTTGCCGTCGGAGGTCGTATCGTCATGCGTGACCGAGAGCAGGTCGACGGCCGCGCCAAGGGTGAAGCGCTTGAAAACCCGCTGCGCTTCGATCCGTGTCTCCAGGCTTCCTTCTTCGTAGCCGAGAACTTTGCGGTAGTCGGGAGTAAGGGTTAAACGGGCGGTTATCTGGTGCAGAGAGTCGTTGCGCGGCGACCAGGCGATTTCCTGTCGGTAGGAACAGTCGGCGGTCAGCACCTCCTGTCCCGCGTCGGGCGAACCGAACCAGGAGTCAAGGGAGAGCAATCCGGGGAGATAGGAGGGAATATCGTTGCGGTCCGCATCCACCTGCTCCTGGGAGGCCAGCGTCCCCTCCCATGAAAGATCGCCGAGAATGCCGTTCGCGCGCCGACGCGGTTTATATGCCCAGGTGACGTCCGCCGTCGTATTGCGGACGCGCTCGTCCGAGGACTGGTTGTACACCTGCTGCTGCTGCATGAAGTAATCGCCGGGAACGTGCGGAACATACTGCTGCGTCGCCGTATCGTATATGTAAGTGCCCATCCCCTTGCCGGCGAAGATCGGCACCTGCACGGTGGACGAGGCCATTTCGGCATTGGAAACGTAGTGTTGCCGGGAGGTAAAACCGCTTCCGGACGGCGTTACATCGCTTGTCAAATCCACGAGCATGGTCGTGGTCGCGGCTTCGCCGTAATCGACGGATTGATCGTAATTTGAGGTGCCGCTGATCCGCCATCCCGGCAGCAGCACATGATTAATCGATTGTTCCCATCGAACTTCGTACCCCGTATCGCTCGTAGCGGTTTCGCCGTCGAGACTTTTCCGTTTCGAAAGGCCCAATACCTTTTCCTGAAGGTTCCAGGGCAGAAACCCGTAGGCGATTCCCCCCTCAAAAAAACCGCTGCCGGCTCCCAGCGAGTCCCACCGGTACTGATCGCGATAGGTAAGCCCGAAGGTTTGATGCGGAAAGGAAAGCGTCGCGGCTGCATCCTCCAGCCTTCCGAATCCGCGATCCTGCCCGGACAGATGGCGGAAAAAAGAACCGTTGTAGTTCACCGAGAAGAGGTTGTCAAGGCGGTACTGCACCGCGGGCGAAACCTTGTCGGTGAGGAGCACGGAGTCGACGCGACTCTGGCCATAGCCGATGGAGGTCATGAGTCCGGGAAAAATCGTCGCCCCGGTCGTCGCGTCCCACTCCTGCCGGTTCTGCGGGCTCTCCGCGATGGAGGTATCGTCCCACTGCGTCTTGCAATCATAGAGAGACAGGGGTTGGCCGCTGAACTGGCTGGAGGTGAACTGGTGGTCGCCGGTGAGCCACAGGGAGGGTTCATCGATGTTTTTCTTTCCAAGGAGGAAAGAAATAGCGGTGGCGGCGGACAGGTCGTTCTGTTCGGAAATCGGCGAAAAAAGATTTTTATCGACGTCCTGACCGGCCATATCGATGGTCGCCTTGAACAGGGGGAGATTGACCTTCGCTTTTATCTCGGCCGAGGTCGTCGATTGCGGGGCGGGAAGGGGCGCGAGGTCGGTATAGCCGCCGCCCGAATCCTGACCGATGTAGCCGTACTCCGGCCCCCGCGTATCCGTGGAAATGATGGAATAGGCTCCCTTTTCGCCGCCGCTGACGGGTTGAAAGTAAACGTAGAAGTAATTGTATATGGAGTCGGGGTGGTTTACCGGATCGTAAGGCGTATAAACCCAGACGGAATCGGCTCCGACGAGTTGCCTTTTATAAAGCGGATAGATCTGGCTCTGTGGCGCCACGTCGTTCGGGTTTACCGGCCTTGCCGTGGTGGCGAGCGGAGGAGTGTTGCCGGCCGCGGCGAGAGCGGCTATTTCCGCATTGGTCAATGTCAGGTCGATGGTCTGGTTCCTGTTGTCGGCCTCGGACCAGATGACTCCCTGCACCGATACCGTTGAATCCGGGGTTGCAATGCCGACGGTGCCGCCGGCTATCAGGCGCTCATAGTCGAATGATTTGTACTCGTATTCGAACCGGATAATGTCCTCATTCCGAATGGCGTTTTTAGGCGTAAAGGTGACGGTGGCAAGTTCGTAGTCGACGATATAATCCTTGTCGGTTCCCTCTTCGAGCTCCCTGCCGTTAAGCTGCACCTTCATCGTGCCGGATACCGGCAGGATCTGTTCCGATTCGCCGTTGCCGGTAAGATAGTACGGCCCCTGGACCCCATCCTGACCGTCTTTGGTTTCGATGGCGGACTTACCGCCGGCGATGGCGCCGAAGGCGCCCACCGAGATTGGCAACGCCTTTGACGTGAGGTTAAGGGAGATGCCCTTGATTTTCTGCTCTCCCGAAAGAATCCCCGTGAACGGCCAGGCCACATACTGGTCGCCGATGATCGAGTGGAAGGAGGGATCGGTGATCTCGATGTTGATCAAATCGAAATCGCTGATGTCGCGGGTCTCGCCGTCGAGTGAGGAACTCTGGTCCGAAAGGTGCGCGATTACGGTGGTGCCAGGCCTGATCTCGCCCCCTATCCTGACGTCCAGCCCCTGTTCGAGGTTGACCTGTCCCAGGGTGCCCATCGACGCGCTGACGCTCTTATACCCGCTGAGGGTAAGTTTATCGCGGCCCGATGGCGCTGCCGGCGCCGCGAAGCTGTCCGGCTTGAGCGCGGTATCGCGGGGATTGAGATATACTTTCGGGAAGAGCGAAAACATTTTAGGAATGCCGTAGAATCCGGTCGCGAATCGAATATGAATCGGGATCCCGCTGTCGATTGCCTTGACAAAAAATATCACGTTCCGGTCCGGGAAAAAGGTCCAGTGCGGGACGGGCATCGAGTCCTTCAGTCGTACGGTGATGGTTGCGCTGTCCGGGAAGGAGTTGCCGATACAATACGGCCCAGCTCCGCCATTGCCGAAAAGGGTAGTATCGACAGTAGCCGCTTCGGAGGCAAGAAATGCACAAAACAGAAAAAGGCATATCTTATAATAAATACTACGATCCTTTAAAGATTTTGGCTTATATCAAATTTGCGCCGGCAACTTCCATAGGAGGGCGTATACTGCAATTACGCATAGTAAGAAGACATTGTTTGTGATGAGGGATGCGGATTTCGGAGCAACGAATCGCTACTGGTGATACAGGACGGCCGCCCGAACTTTATCCGCCATTTCTGACCCGGTCAGGCAGGCGATGATCTCCAGCGCAAAGGGGATAGCCGTTCCGACTCCGCGGCTGGTGATAATCGTTCGATCTCGGACGACCGGCTCTTCAACGACCGTTGCGCCGTAAAGCGCTTTTTCGTTGCCGGGGTAACAGGTTACCCTGAACCCTTTGAGAATGCCCGAAGCGCCGAGCACCGTCGGCCCGGCGCAGATAGCGGCGCATAGAGCGCCTCGTTCAAAGGTCTGCCGGATGAGGTCTCGGAGTCTGAGCGATGCGGTAAGGTTCTTTGCGCCAGGTTGGCCGCCGGGAAGAACAATCGCGTCGAAGGGACCTGAAAAATCCTCAAAAAGCCGATCCGCGGCGAGGGTAATGCAATGGGATCCGGTAACCTCGCGCGATTCCAGCCCGAGCACGGTGACCATGATTCCCGCACGTCGCAGGAGGTCGATAAAAGTAACCGCTTCGGTCTCTTCAAAGCCGGCGGCAAGGACGGTGATCGCATGCGGCGTGGTCATGATGAGAACTCCTCTCTATTTGGATAGACACCAAGCCTTTGCAGGTGAAACTCTATCGTCGGATAATAATATCCCGCCCGTGACGATGCACCCTCCAATATCCCGGTCGCCAGACATACCCGAATCTCCACCACCTCCATTGCCAGAAGCCTGGAACCCAGAGTGCGTCGGGATAAGGCGCGGTCACGACTACCTCCGCTCTCGGAGCTGGGGCGACACCGACGACACAACCGGTTTCAATAAGCAGCATGCCTACAAGCAGAAGTAGAAACAACTTGCGCATATCTCATCCTTTCCGGGATATCCCCCTTACGTTACATGGACCTCATCTCCGCTACTAGTAAATTAATTTTTGAAAAACATCGCATCAAATTCTGTGCCATTGTTAATAGTCCGTCCTCCATCATTATACCGTGTTAGTGGCAACATAGTTACAACCCAGTGCAGAAATTGAGCGGTCGTTTTCAGTTCCGATAGCGCCCGAACTGGATTGCTTGATAATGGCGAGCCGACATGAACCGGCTCATGGTTTGCGCTTGCGAGTGGCGGATACCCGGAGGAGTTATGTTTTCATACGGGCTCATACATACTGCTACGTATATCGCTGAGATAATAAAGCTTCATTTGTATTCGTTCATTAACGCAAAAAAGTTCCGTTTTCGCAAAACCGATAAAAACAATCGGCATAGTACGACGGTAAGGAAATAAGTTGTGACGTACTACAGTACGCTTTGATCTTCCTCTTAACATGGCATGGTTTTTGCAAACTGCAAAAGATAGGTTGTGGAAATTGGATTTTTTCCAGGTTGAATATTATGAATGTAACTGTAATGACGTTAAATTCACGTGACTTTTCAGTAACCGTTAATTCATGGTTAATTCATGTATGAACTGGAGGATTTTATGAAGACGCTTTCACAAACAGCGATGTTTGCCATCATCGCGGTAGGTTTCGGTTTCATCGGATGTCACCACGCCGCTAAAATGCCTCAGCCGGCACTGCCTGAATCCAAGCCCTCCGCCCCGGTCGAAACACCAAAGGTTGCGACCCCTGCGCCTCCGGTGGAGTTCAAGCCGGTCGATATGGATTCCGAGGCGCGCCAAGCCCTGCGAACAATTTATTTCGATTTTGATAAATATGACCTCAGGCCCGATGCCATCGCGAGCCTCGCCATCGTCGCCAAATTTCTCAAGGACCATCCGTCCATTCAGGTGCTTGCCGCGGGCAACTGCGACCAGCGGGGTTCCGAGGAGTACAACATGGGCCTCGGCTGGAACCGGGCCAAAGCGGTGAAAAACTATCTGACCTCCTATGGCATAAGCGCGGACCGGATAGAGATCACCTCCTACGGCAAGGAGCGGCTCGCGAGAACCGACTGCGCCATGGCCGACGACGACGCCTGTAACCAGGCAAACCGTCGCGTAGAATGGAGTGTGCTGGGAAAAATCGCTTCTTCTTCGCGAGTTATCAGGCCAACGCGAACCGATAAAGTACTGGAGGAGCGACCGTATGCGCCTCTCTATCCTCTCCAACTGCGGTTTGTGGCATGAGTTGGAGTAATTAGTTAATGTGCATTTGGGAAGTCACGATTTTGGCTTCGTCTGAGTCAGGGCATGTTTCAAGGAGTTTTTTCCAGACAAGCTCCTGCGAATTTTTCTTGTGAAGCTTCTCGTAGCAGAGCCCGAGCTTATAGAGCGCGGTACAGGCTTTTCCGCCCGACGGGTAATTGTGCACATACAGGAGGAATGCGGACTCCGCGTCCTCGTAGTTTTTCTCCGCATAGAAACACTCACCTATCCAGAACTGTGACTCCTGGCCCTGCGGGGCGTCCGGAAACCGGCTGAAAATATCTTCGTAGCCGCCGCGCGCGATGTCAAACCGGCCCGCGTTGAAGTCCTCGGAGGCAATCTGGAACAGTTTTTCGATCTCCAGACCCCGCGTTTGCGCGGTCGCGGAGTCGGTCGCAAGTTTTTCTTCGAGCTGTTTCTGGACATCCGAGGTGTTTTCGTATATTTTGGAAAGACGGTACTGATTTTCGGAAAGGTTATTGCTCAACTGGGCGTACTTCCGCTCAAGTTCGCTGAAACGCACCGCTTGATCGGCGCGAATAAGGCGCAGGAGCTCGTTTTGCTCCTGCTGCTGGTTTGAAATTTTTTTATCCAGCGCCGCAATCTGGATTTTGAGGGTGTCTTGGACCGCGGCAAGCTCACGCGTTCGCAAGACCGTGACGTAAGAACAGCCCTGGAGGGACATTAAAGAAAAGAGAATCGTCCACCATTTAAAAGCCTTTTTATTCACCAAGCGCCCATCTTTGTTGAAATTATCGAGGAATTCCTTCCCCAATTTTCGATTTGTTGTGAACAAAAAACCGCTGGCGCTTTACGATAGGGATAAGGTCTTACCCTCGTTCAGAATTGTCTTCTTGTAAAAAGAGGCGTTTTTAATGATCATTCTTTCTTTTTGGAAAAAATAAGCATGGCTTTATGAAATAGCCGATCCAACTCCTCTTTATCCTTAACCAAACCATCCTTGACCTTTGATGCCAGCTCATTCAACTCGCCTGCTATTTCATCGATTTTTTCCCTGGCCTCATTGCTCATGGAGGCCGCCCTGAGCTTTAAAAATGAACCAACCCTCTTTATTTCGGAAGCAGCTCCGGCACTGTCGTTTTCGCGCAGTTTTGATTTTGCTTTCTCAAAGTGATAGTTACTTGCCTGTTCGAAAACCGAATTATCGACGACGTCAACCGGAACCATCGCGTATTTATTGATAATAACGTTCAACGCGCCGGAGGTAACGGCATCGACCTTATCGAAGTCGTTGTATTTGCCGGTTGCTATGCGTTTCGACAGCTCTTCAATTTGTTTCGATGCGGCGCCGAGGCGTTTTTCCTGAAATAGTAAAAAAGAATTACCTTCTTTCAATTCAGCGGCCGCTTTTGAATAGTCGCCTTTTTTCAGATATTCCCTGGCAAGATCGAAATGGTAGCGCGGCGCATCCATGTAAATTGCCCAATCGGCTTCATCAACGGGAACCCATGGAGCGGATTCACCGCCTGAAGCGGTCGCGGACGGGTTCTGCTCGGCGGAATACGATGAAAAAATGATGGCTAAAAGGCTGAGGCCGGCAATAAAAAAAGATTTGATGGAAAACATGATAGAACCTCCTTTTGAATTTTGGTTTTTAAATTAGCTACCCCGCAGTAAGTCATATAAAATTTACGCATAGATATTACTATCACCTTCTTTGTTAGTTGATTCCTTATATCTGATGACTGGCCCGCTTTAATGAATTCATGGTTTTTTCATACAAATTGTTTTGATGGCAAGCATCGGTCCTCGTAATGCTGCTGCAGCTGCAGCAGGAAGATTGTTGAAATTGGTCCACCCTGTTTGTTATTTCAATCTCCACCCGCCCTTTTTGATTTTGACTCGGTTCAATACTACGTCCGCACCGCCGTTGTGGGCATCTTTGTCAACTTCCTCCCAGCCGATCCACGTCCCGACGGTCCCGGTCAAAGTAGCCACCCTGTCCTCAACGGTGACCTTGATGGAATCCAGGTCCACGAAAGGACTCCAGTATAACCTGTCCTGGATGTTCGTTTTGATCTGTTCGTCGGTCAGATATGGCCGAGGACCTAACATCCCGGAAGCCGAGTAAGCCGGCCGTTCGAAATAAAGCCAGTAATAGCTGGGATTGTAGGGCCCGAAATAACGTGTGGTCGAAGTCTCCGGTTCAACCTTTAGATAATTTCGGACCAATAATACTCCTTTCGTCCGCGAAGCGACATCCTGCGCTTCATCCTTTTGCAAATTTGAACTTACCGTCCCGGAAAGGTCCGCAACGCCATTGATAACCGTCGCATCTATTGTGGAACCTTCCAGTAAAGGGTCCCAGAACAAGGCTGCATTCAATTGGTTTTTCATTTCCGCATCAGTGAGCCGCTCCTTTGGTCTCACTTTCAGAAAGTTATCAACCCACCAGACGCTTACTATGTTTTTCGCGTCCTGTTCAGCGGAAGTTTTCGCCTTCAAGTTTCCCACGATGCCCCTGAGACGGACCTCACCGAGTTGAACGGTCACTTCGGGAGAAAAGGCGGAAACGCGCGGGTCAAGACGAAAAGCAGCCTCGACCGCCCGTTTTATTTCGCTGTCGGGCATGATGCTGTATTCTAGCTTTTTGCGCGCATTGACGTATATCCATGGTTCGATAATCATGCCGCTGTCGTTTACCGACACCACCCCATTCACCCAGGCGTCATCGTACGCTCGGGATTTACCGATTGCGCTTCCAACCATGCCGGTCAGCGTTACGTTGCCATCTTTCACCGCGGCGCTGATCAGGCCGGCATTGATCCAGATATCCCATCGGAGACGGGCCTGGACGTCGGCTTGAATTTCCGGGTCGGTGCGTTTCGCCAGATAATTGATTGTGACGTCATTGCGGATCTCCTTGACCCCCATGACGCCCATGACAATTCGAGCGGATAGTTGCTTTTCCGCATAAGAACCAACGGTGCCGGTCAAAGTAGCGACCCCTTCCAGAACGGAAACGGCCACTTGATATGATTCCGTCGCGGGATCCTCCTGCAACGCCGCCAGGATATCCTTGCGGATGTCCGCGTCGGGGCGGGATATCGGCGTCACGGTAATCAGGTCAATCGCTCCGCGCACGCCCCGAATGCTTTCGGCGATCTTGACCGCACGCTCTTTTGCAAGGAGGTTGTCAGCCGATCCGGAAAGCGTGACAATCCCCTCTCTCGTGCTGACATCCACGTCATTCGGAAATACGCCCCTATCGAATAGTATTTCGTTTTCAACGGCAATTGTGATGGCGCTGTCCGTGATTTTCTTTCCCGTTGTCGCCGCTTGCAGCGGCGGCAGGAGCGGAATTTGCAACCCCGCCGCAATCAGCAGGATGGTCGCCCATCGGCCAATCGTTTTGAGAGGAGGTCGCTCATTCAACAATTTCTTCATATTGAAATCCGATTGCCAAAGTTCCGTGATAGCCGCCGTATGCGATGGATAGTTGGCTACAATGAACTTTTTCTTGATCATACGTTCCCTTTCGCTATTT
>JBEKOX010000046.1:0-25662 GCA_049521335.1 Chitinispirillaceae bacterium | reverse complement strand
TCCAGCAATTGCTGGCGTGCGTTAAAATCATGAAAAGAGGAACCGGAAGCAAGTTGCGTTGCTGTCGTCCGGGTATTAATGAAAACCATAAAGGTCGACATGATAACCAGAACGACGGTTCCGGCTAATTGAAATAGAGGCTGTCTGGACAGACGGGCTGCATACGGAACAAAGAGAGCCAGGCAATAGAGTCCGGGAACAAGAAATTGTTTCCATGGCTGATTGCAAGTTCCCCAGAATACCGCCACGCCCGCGATAATGGCTATGCCGACCCATAGTTGAACTCCCCGTCGTTTCGATTCGGTAATCAGCCATCCCGAGAGTCCGGCCAGTATGAGAATCGCTACCCACCAATAGCGTGAGAAATGAGATGCTACGGTGCTTAATTGCGTCGGCAGGGATGTTTCAGTCATTGCGCAGTGGGAGTAGAACCTCTGCATGATAACGGGGGACCAGTACAGATCATCCCACAGACGGACGCTGGAGGTTAACAGGAGACTCTGGGAGAGAACCAGGGAAATTACTCCTCCCGCCAGGGCCGACAGAATCAAGGAACGCCATTCGCGCTTTCCACTAAAGAATCCGTAAAAAAAATATGCCGTAACGGCAAATGCAAGCGGATAAACATATTTCGGCATTATTATCACCGAAAGAACGCTGAGACCGGTTACCAGACCGCTACGGAGGGGCGAGGGCTCCCGGAACATAATGGTCATTGCCACAATGGCCGCCAGTGCTGCGTAGGCATCCGTACGGAAATTGACCACCGAAGGGGTGACTTCCGGCGTCAGCATCAATACCAGGGCCAAAGCGCCCCAGAGCCAATTTGTCCGAAGCCGACGTGCATGAAACGCTAATGCCGCCGCCGTTCCGATGAAAAAACACAAACCTAAAAAGCGGAGCGTGATAACGGAATAGATCGATTCCGGAAATAACTGAAAGAAAGGCCGGACCATGACAAAGCCTAAAGCAGGATAGTGACACCAGAAATCCCGGTGGGGTACGCGTCCGATGGATACCAGCCATAAATAGTGGGCATTCAGATATTCGTCGAAGGTGAGCGGCATGCTCACTATCTTCAGGCATACACTTACCAGGGATAACAGAGCGACAATTCCTCCACACAGTAAAATGGTGCGCGATGTTCCCCGATGAAGGTTTTCCAAGGTGAATTGCATGTTTTTCCGGCAGGCCATTTTGAATTTGAAAAAAAATACAACAGGACAATTTTTGTGTCGGGAAAACTTGCCCTCGCATCGAACCCGCGCCTGCCGTCAACGGTCTGCGGATAAAGCGCAACAGGCAATCTGGGGAGAGTCACCGGCGTGACGGCAAAGCAGGAACCCCCTGATCGTTTATGTCATCCTCGAACATCTCTCGGTTTCGCCGGAATATCCGGATCAAGGCATAAATCTCTTCTAAATTATATATTCAAACTCTTATCCATTTTTTAAAAGAGCCGGATACCGATGATAGGTGCAGTTCAAAAAAAAAGTTGGATGCAATGGCGTACCGCAACGGGCATTTATTGGGTTGTCCCGATGGCGGCGACCGCCCTATCTTTCTATGGGGTATTGAATGACGGTTTTACCAATTGGGACGATGATGTCTATGTGACCGGGAATATCCTCATTCATTCCCTGTCGTGGCGGAATATTCTCCGGATTTTTTCCCCGGCAACCCTGGTCAGTGCCAATTATCAGCCAATAACCATTCTTTCCTACGCGCTGAACTATGCCGCGGGAAAACTTGACCCGGCAGGGTATATCTTTGCCGATGTCATCATCCATCTCCTTAACGTTTTCCTTGTTTTTATTTTTATCAGGAAAATTTACAGGAATGACATGGCCGCTTCACTCTGTGCCCTGCTGTTCGGTATTCACCCGATGCACGTGGAGTCGGTTGTCTGGATTTCGGGCAGGAAGGATCTGCTGTACACTTTCTTTTATCTTGCATCCTCCCTTTTATACCTTTCGTATCTTGAAAAGAAAAAGGGCTACGCGACGCTGAGGTATTCCGCCTCCTGCATTCTGTTCGTCTGTTCGCTGCTCTCCAAGTCATCGGCGGTAACCTTGCCCGCGGTTCTTTTCCTGATCGATTACTGCCGGATGCGGAAATTTTCAGTAAAAATGCTTATTGATAAAATTCCGTTTATTGCGCCGGCAATTATTCTCGGGTTCTGGGCTATCAAGGGACAGCACGACGCGGGAACGTTCAGCGGCCTTGAGGCGTTGCCGGTCTTTACAAGAATTTCCATCGCCTGCCATTCGCTTATGTTCTATGTTGTCAAGTTTTGTCTCCCCCTCAAGCTTTCGGCGTTCTATCCGTACCCTGACTCGTTTATGGTATCTTTGCCTCTTCGGTATTCGCTATCGCCTCTTTTTGCGGTCGCCGCAGGCATGGCGGCGTGGTATTTCAGACGATCGAAGGCGTTCATTTTCGGCTTCGGTTTTTTCCTGGTCAATGTTATTTTCATTCTTCATTTTATTCCCGTATCCTCTGCGGTTACCGCGGACCGATTTTCGTATCTTGCCTATGTCGGCTTGTCCGCAATCGTTGCTTATTATGTTGCACAAGGAATTGCATCATTCCGATTGAAAAGCGTGAGGGTTGCGGTTTGGACGGCAATCTGTTGCGTAACGCTTGTTTTCGGTTACGCCGTCCACGTGCGCTGTAAGGTGTGGAAGAACTCGGAGACCCTGTGGACCGACGTCATCGGAAAATATCCTTCGGCGATAGCGTATAATGACCGTGGGTATGCTTATTATTTAAATCATGACTATGCCCGGGCGCTTTCAGATTACAATACGGGACTTTCGCGTTATCCTTCCTATGCCGATCTCTATAACAATCGCGGGGTTCTTTATGACGCGTTAGGCGATCGTGCAGGCGCCGTATCGGATTATAACCGGGCCATCGTCAATAAGCCGGGCTTTGCTGACGCCTACAACAACAGGGGCGTTGATTATTGCGCAAACGGCGATTACGAACGCGCCATGGATGACTTCAACCGGGCTATTTCGCTGAATCCCGGATGTGCGGAAGCTTACTGCAATCGTGCCAATATCTTGAATGGCAAGGGAGACTATTCCGCCGCGGTCGTCGATTATTCCCATGCCGTATCCTTGAATCCGGAGAATGCAGGAGCCTGGTATAATCAAGGACGTATCTATAAAGCAATGAACGACCTCGACCAGGCGCTCGCCTGTTTTACCAGAGCCATAAAAATTGATTCCGCTTTTGAGCATGCCTATAACAGTCGTGGCGTGATATACTGCATGGAAAACGATTTTGATCGTGCGATTGTCGATTTCAATCGTGCAATCAGTTTAAAGCCGTTAACCCCTGACGCATACTTCAACCGCGGGAACGCATATAGCGCTAAGGGAAGCTATTCGCAGGCGATCGACGACTTCAGCCGTGCGATCATCCTCGATTCGGCAGAAAGCCCTCAGGCATTATTGAATCGTGGACTTGCCTGGCGGGCGATAGGGGACTTTCAGCATGCCGAGAAGGACTTCAAAAGGGCCTGCGCCATGCATTTTGACTATGCCTGCCGCGCGCTTGCGGAAGGCGCTATCGGTAAACAATAAATTGCGCGGGAGAAGGTCTCTCATTTTGCCTTTTGGGTAAAATGGGAGGTGAGAGCATGAGAGAGGGCGCGACGACTTTGGCAGGAACGTCCGGATGGTGTATAGGTAATAATGGCATCTCACCGGACCTATTATTTTTCACCTCTCATTTCAAAGAAGCGACAGAATTCATCCAAAGGCGCCATGACAACGCTTGAGCACTATGACCGTCTCTTTACCATGAGGCTCGAACGGTGGCCGCAGTTACGCCGCGGTTCCGAGGAGTATTTCGGCCATTCAGGACAGGAGGGAGGGATTATTCCCGCACCGGTCTTTAAATCAGATGCGCGCACGATTGTCCAATTGGCTTTTGAGAATCGCTACGCCTCACTCGGCGGGCTGGCGCCGGCGACCAAACACCTGACATGCCAGCTGGAAGCGATGGGGGAGCACGTCCTTTTTTTCAGCCCCTATCATAACGGCTGTCTAGGTATGAGAACTGCGCGCAAGAATGGACTGTTTGACCAGTGTCTCAAGGAAATCCAATTCAAATGCGGCGGCTACGAGGGCATTTTCTCCTGTTACCGCGACACGTCGGTGGAAACGCCATCGTACTATATCGAAATTCCCGACCGTTTTTTTGCCATTGATAACCCCTATGGCTATGACAAACCGGAGGAATTGCTGCTCGATTCGCTCGAATTTGTCGCGGCGGTACCCTTTGCGTTAAAGAATCTCTCATTTACCGCACATATTCTATTCCATGCGCATGAGTGGGAAACCGCGCTGGTGGCCGTTACCTCGAAAATTGCGGACAGGGATGGGATGCTGCGCGGAGTGCGATCCACCCTTACACTGCACAACTCTTTCGATTTCTCGCTCCGTCCCGAGACCAAACGCCTTTTTTTCGGTAAAGGGATTAAGGGAGAGACCGTACTGCAATGTGCGATCCCGTTTCTCTCGGGTCCGCTCGTTGCGGTGAGCACCCCTTTTGCGCGGGAGCTCTCGCACGATCCGCTCCAACGCTCCAACTTCGCTCAGCATCTCCAGAAGGTTTTTTCCATGAACCCGCCGCTCGGCGTTGAAAACGGCCTGTTCAGCGAGACTTCGCCGCCCTTTACCGCAACCGTTCTTCACGAGGCGTCGGGGGGGGGGTATGGCAGGCTCTTATCGCGCAAAAACACGTACAGGGCGCGATTTCTGCAAGCGGTAGAACGCTACCGCGGCGAGCGCGCTACCGGATCCCTGTGCATTGACTACAGCGATGAAACCGTCCCGGTGTTCTTCATGGCGGGCAGACTTGACATAATGCAAAAAGGTTTCGATCTCATGTTCTGCGCGTTCGCGCGGCTTACGCGCGGTTCGGCGAAACTCCTCTTCTGCCCGAGCCGCTCCTCGGGGACCTTTGAGAAGGATCTGCAATTCTTCAACAGGATTGCAGCGCGATGCAAGGGCGATATAGAGATCTTGCCGTCGAAAATTCCGCGAAGGCTGTATGAGCTCATGCTCCGGGGGGCGAGCTTTCTCCTCATGCCGTCCCTCTATGAGCCGTTTGGATCGGCCAATGAAGGCATGGCTGCCGGGACCCCGGTTATCGCACGCGGCACCGGCGGTCTCTGGATCCAGGTGAATTCAGCTCTACCGGTCACGATTCCGGCCTTTTACGGAAACCTGCCGCTTGATGGAAATTCTGAACGCCCGACCGGTATTCTGTTCCGCGAAAAGTACCCTGATGTCGCCGCCGGAAAAGAGTGGCGGCAGTTGCTCAAACTTTCGCCAACCAAAAGAAAAAATCTGCCGCTCTTTGAGTCGCTTGTCGTGTCTGCCCATGCCGCGCTCGAAAGCGCCATAGTCCTTTACTCTCGGCCGGATGAGTACGCGAAACTCGTTCTGAACGGACTCGAGGAGGTCAAAAAATTCTCCTGGGAGCGGGCAGCTAAAAAATATAGAGAGGTATACAAGGTGGCGGCCGAGAGGGGGATTTAACCTATTAATACTGACGAGGGTATCCCGGGAATGGAATAAGGTTGACAGCGATTATAGATTAAGGCGATTAAGGCGTAACTGCAATGTGCAAATTATTATTAACAATGCATCTATTTAATCGGATTTTGGCGATTTAATGGGAAGCGAGGCTGGATCGCCCGAATTCAGAATTTACTCTTCGTGTTTTGATTATCGATCCGCGCAAATCTATTTTATCTCGTTATAATTACTACTTTTACTAACTACCCTTTATAATCATCGCGGCCTTACGGGCAAGGAACAGCAACATGCATATACTGTGGTGGCAATGGACATCGCTGGGCATTCTTTTGCTTCTTCTCGAGATGTTGACTCCTGGGGGATTTTACCTTTTCTTCATCGGCATAGCCGCGATACTTACCGGTGTCGCGGGAGTATTTATTCGATCTCCCCTCATTCAGATCATTCTGTTCGTGGTGCTGTTAGCGCTTCTTATCTCCCGGTTTCGCAAAAAGCTCGTTGAAAGGGTGAAAAAATCGACTCCTTATGCCGATAGACGGGAGTTCATCGGTGAGGAAGGTTGTTCAAAGGAACCTATCACCGCCGGAGGTGAGGGAATGGTCGAAGTGCGAGGCACTACCTGGCAGGCAAAGAATGCCGGTACGACGGATCTGCCGGCAAATGCTTCCTGCGTCGTGATTTCGCGCGATGGATTGCGCCTTGTAGTTACACCTAAATCGTAACAGGAGGGTCCTATGGCAGGTGGCCTTATTGTTGTTCTGGTCATTGCATTCGTATTGATGATTATCATTGCGAAGACCGCGGTCGTGGTGCCGCAGCAGAGCGCGTATGTCGTCGAACGTCTCGGGCGCTATCATGCGACCCAGAATGCCGGTTTTTTTCTGCTCCTCCCGTTTTTCGATCACATTCGCAACAGGCTCAGCCTCAAGGAAGTGGTCCGAGAGATTGCTGAACAGGTCTGCATCACGAAAGACAACGTCCAGGTGACGGTTGACGGCGTTCTGTATTATAAGATTCTGGACCCGGAACGCGCCACCTACGGCATCTCGAACCTGCTGGATGCCATAACGCAACTTTCCCAGACCACGTTGCGTTCTGAAATCGGAAAAATCGAGCTTGACCGCACGTTTGAAGAACGGTCGCATATCAACTTGCAGGTGGTAAGCGAACTGGACAAGGCGAGCGAATCGTGGGGCGTCAAGGTTTTCCGGTATGAGATCAAGAATATCCAACCGCCGCAGGACATTCTGGCCGCCATGGAGAAGCAGATGCGCGCCGAACGGGAGAAGCGGGCGCTTATCCTTCAGTCGGAAGGCACAAGAGATGCGGCTATTAACAATGCGGAAGGCCAGAAGCAGCAGGTCATCAAGGCATCGGAGGCTAACAAGCAGCAGCGGATCAATGAAGCGCAGGGTCAGGCCGAAGCGATATTACTGGTTGCCAACTCCACGGCCGAGGGGATCCGCATGGTCGCTGAGTCCATTAAATCATCCGGAGGATTCGAGGCGGTGCAACTCAGGGTTGCCGAGCAGTACATTACCCAGTTCGGCAATATCGCGAAGCAGGGCAATACCCTGATTATTCCCACTAACCTTGCCGACGTCGGCGCCATCATCGCGACGGCGATGTCGACGATTCAGAAGGCAAAAGTATAAAAAGCTGAAGGGTGCTGGTGATTTTGAATGTAGTGGGCAGCCTTGTGTGGGGCTGCTCATGTAATCCGCAGACGAAGTCCTTGATTTTTATTTTTTTTGCAGGGACAAGTTCCAAATTCGCCCGATAAATTGATAGTTCGATCCATACCAGTCTTTTTCAGGGCTACCGCTATACTGGTTTCCCATTTTACCCCAAAGATAAAAAGAACGTCGTATTGCAGTTTTAGCAGCGGCAGCCCTGACCTGAGCCACGCGCGGCGAGTCTCCAACGTACCCGAATAGTTCTGATCCTTTTCAGTATTTCACCTTCTTTTTGAAAAAAATTTCAAAAATCGCTGCTGAAAAATAAAACAAATATTTAAATAACTTATTGATTTTAATATGAATAAATATTAAATAATGCTATTTAAGATAAAAAATTTTAAAAAAACAGTTCCCTATTTCCGCAGATTAATTATATTATGATGCAGTAAAATAAGGATTAAAGAAATGAAGATTTCCCCGTTCAAATATACCGACTATCGGAAATTTCTCAGCGATTACTTCAAGGAATCGGCGGCTACCTATCCTATTGTCTGCAAAGCAACCGGAATAAAATCTCCCGGCCACTTATCGTTGATTCTTAACGGGAAGGTAAATATTTCTGATATGCAGGCCGATAATTTCGCCGGTTTTTGCAAGCTGAAAAAAAAGGAAACGGAATTTTTCCGCACCATGGTTCTTTTCAATCAGGAGAAAAAGAGCGATGCCAAGGTCGGTCTGTTTGAGAAGCTTAGTTCTTTCAGAGGCTCCTCGATTTACCGCGTAGGGCCGCATTTATACAAATTTTATGATAAGTGGTATCATTCCGTAGTCAGGGCGCTTCTTGAGTTTGTCGATATACGCGATGACGCCGGCGATCTCGGAAAAATGGTGGCGCCGTCGATCAAACCGGAGCAAGCGATAAGCTCCGTGCGACTCCTTTCGGAGCTGGGGCTGATTTCCGCCGATGATCGCGGTTTCTTACGACCGACGGAAAAAAGCATCGATACCGGGTCAACGGCGGGATCGGTGATGGTAAATCGTTTTGTCCTCTCCATGCTCGATCGCGCCCATGAAGCGATGGGTCGATTCCCCCGCAATGAGCGGATTTTTTCCTGTGTTACGCTGGGGATAAACGAGAAGGGGTATGATGAACTTCTTGCCGAGCTCCGAAAGTTCAGAAGAAAAGTGGCGAAAATAGCCGATAAGTATCCTGCAAACAGGGTTGTTCAGCTTAATTTTCAGTTGTTTCCCGTTTCGAAAAGCGTCGGAACCGGGGAGGGCTGCGATGCGTGATTGCGTAAATCGTCGGGACATGACAGTCCGCTTTTTCCAAGGCGTATCGCTTGCGCTGGCCGTACTGGCGCTCGTCCTCATCCGATGTTCGGCAAGGGGACCGGTCGCCGGTACCTCTTCCGGCGTAGAAGCAAAAGTTGTGCAAGGGGTCGTCACCCATGAAAATGGGAGTGGCGCCGCGAATACCCGTGTCTGGCTCATTCCCGCAGGATATAATCCTGTCCAGGAAGGACCGGTTCCGGACTCCCTGAGCGTCACGACCGACAGCGACGGTCGGTATGCATTGCATACGAATGATACGGGCACGTTCAATATTATTGCCGTATGCAGTTGCGATCTGACCCGGATACTGATTTCGAATATTCAAGTGCTCAAGGACAGCATTTTTGTTCCCGCTTGCGTTCTGCAGAAGCCAAGCGCACTCGTGGTGTCGCTTCCAGACAGTGCGGAAGCGGTTACAGGCTATGTCTACCTGTCAGGCACCGGCATTTACGCCGCGGTGAACAGGCAGGACAGCACGGTGATCCTTGATTCCGTACCTCCGGGGATCCTGCCCGCGATAAACTATGTGACAACCAGTCATTCCGCGGGGCAGGTTATCCGGTATAATGTTGCAGTTTCTCCAGCGGATACCGTCGTTATTTTTAACCCTGAGTGGATGTTTTCGAAGATGCTTGTTCTTAATACAACGGCGACCGGAGCAAATGTTTCGGGAAACGTCTTCCATTTTCCCGTGCTGGTGCGATTACTATCCAGCAATTTTAATTTTTCCGAGGCGAAGAAAAACGGCGATGATCTGCGGTTCACCAAACCGGATAACACTCCGTTAACTTACGAGGTTGAGAATTGGGATTCCGCTGGGGGGGCGGCGGAAATCTGGGTAAAAGTGGACACGGTATTCGGAAACAACAGCACACAATACATTATGATGTATTGGGGGAATTCCGAAGCTGCGAGCATTTCCAACGGTCCCCAGGTTTTCGATACCGCCAACGGGTTCGTCGGAGTATGGCATTTAAGCGAAGCGGGCAACGCTACTGCCGCGGATGCAACCGGGAATCATTTCGACGGCACCCCTGAAAACATGACCGCATCCACGTCGGTTCCCGGAGCCATCGGCATCGGTCGACAATTCAACGGGCAATCGTCCTATATCCTCATGGCGAATACCGCATCCGGAAAATTGAACTTTCCAGAGAATGGCGCCTATTCCGTATCCGCGTGGGTGTATGCCGACTCGCTGAACAGCCAGTATCATTTAATCGCCTCGAAGGGAGACTTGCAGTATAATCTTGAAATTAAAAATACCAATGAGTGGGAATTCACGGAGTTTGAGGATAGGGCGGGGTGGGATGAGTCTACCTCTCTCGGTACTGCCCAGGCGTGGACCTATGTGGTGGGTGTCCGGGATGGAGCTCAGCAATATCTCTATGTTAATGGCGTATGCGTCGACAATACCATTTACCTTAATACGGACACAACGGCTCGTGATACGACCAATAATTTCATGATAGGAAAAAGGGTAAATTTCAATTCATACTACTTCAGCGGAATAATCGACGAGGTCCGGGTTTCAAGCGTCGATCCCGGCCCTGATTGGATAAAATTATGCTTTATGAATCAGAATGCGGATGACCAGCTCGTCACCTTAATGAAATAGCGTCGGGCAGCGAATAAAGGGTTGCCCATAATGCTGTAATTCGGGAAAAATGAATATACAAAAGTAATCTGACTACCTGAGAGTCGGGTTAATTTTATAACTATTTGGTACTATATTCCATAGTACATATACACGTGATGTCAACATATTAAAAATGTTTTGATTTGGTAGGATCGATCCGGTCAGCCCCGGTGTGCGGTTTATTCTTTAGGAAGAGTGCGTCGGTTTCAACTCAAAATGGGATATTCCCATCAGTAATGTATTAATTATTTTGTTAATCCTAAACAGGAGGGTGTGTATGTTGAGGAGAGACGTCTTTGTAAGATGCCTGTCGGCTATCGTCTTTCTATCGGCGATTGCAGCCGCGGCGTATATGGTTCCCGCCAACAATCGAGTGAAGTACAATCTCGATGTCGGCTGGAAAGTTTACCAGGGGGACCCAGCCAACGCGCAGGATAACAACATCAACGATTCTGCTGCGGGCTGGACGACTCAAACCTTGCCGTATGCATGGAACGGGACCCAGGCCTTTTCAAATGGAAGCAACGTATCAACAGGCATAGCGTGGTATCGAAGGCATTTTAGGCTTCCCGCCTCGGCTGCGGGGAAAAAAGTATTCCTGGAAATTGAGGAGGTGAGGCAGGCGGGGCAGGTTTATTGCAACGGCACCTATGTAGGAATACACGAAAACGGTGTCGTCGGATTCGGAATGGATATAAGCGCGTATGTTACCGCCGACGGGGTGACGGATAACGTGATCGCCGTGAGAACCAATAACGCCGAGGGGTATGAACAAACGGCGGTTGATGGTCCCGGGCAGGGAGATAACATAGGTACTGCCTATCAATGGGATGTCGGCTCCTATACCACGAATTTCGGCGGCATTACCCAGAACGCATATCTGCATGTAGCACCTACGTTGTACCAGACGCTACCCCTCTATTCAAATCTCGCGACCGTAGGGGTGTACATTTATGGATCAAACTATAATATTTCAGGACAGAGCGCGACCATTACCGCTCAGTCCGAGGTTAAGAATGAATCAGCCACCACTCAAACCGTTGCCTATGTGGCGGATATTGTTGACATGAACGGCAATCTGGTGCAAAGGCTCACCGGCGCTCCCAAGACGGTGGCTGCCGGCGTTAAGGACACGTTGATCGCCTCCGGCACGGTCCAGGGCCTGAATTTCTGGAGCTTCGGGTACGGCTATCTTTATAATGTTTACACCATGCTGGTAATCAACGGGGATACCACCGATGTCGTGAAAACCACGACCGGTTTCCGGCAGGAGCTCAATGGCGCCGCCAACGGGGCCCCCAACGGCACGACGGTGCTCAATGGCCGGATTATTCAGGTCAAGGGGTTCTCCATGCGGAGTCAGAACCCGTGGCCGGAGTATGGCGATGCACATGCGGCGTGGTTGTGCGATTTTCAGCATAATCTCATGGACTCCATACAGGCGAATACGATTCGGCCCATGCAGTGTGCGGCGCTGAAGCAGGAGATCGAATCGGCCGATAGGTGCGGGATATCCTATTCGATGCCCGCTGGCGATGCCGAAGCGGATGTGACCGGCGACCAGTGGAATCAACGTGCCGAAGCGATGAGGGACGCAATGGATTATTTCAAGAATGATCCTGCCGTGTTTTACTATGAAGGAGGTAATTCCGATATTACCGGGCCCCAGATGCAGGCACTGGTTGATACCATGAATATCTATGATCCCCATGGAGGACGGGCGACGGGGGTCCGGGGCGGGGTGGACAACGCTGCCGGCAGTGACGGATATTACGCGCAATACGCGGGTGAAATGATGTACATCGATAAGAGCCGCACCCATCCGATGTGGATGATGGAATATGATCGCGACGAAGCCGCGCGGCGTTACTGGGACTCGTACTCCGAGCCGTATCTCCATACGAGCGGCGTCAACAGCACCGCCAGCCCGGCCTATGACGAGAACCAGGATGTATACACACGGGAAAGCACGGTACGATGGTATGAGTACTGGACGGAAAGGCCCGGAACCAGCAACGGCGCCGGCGCAAGGGTATGTTCCGGCGGCTGCAAAATAGAGTTTACCGATGGAACGACCTTCGCCCGCAGCAACGAAAACTACCGGAAGAGCGGCATCGTGGACGGCATGCGGCTCCCCAAGGACTCCTACGGCTGCTTCAAGGCGATGTGGGACGGATGGGTGGAGGTCGACAACAAGGACGTCAATATCGTGGGACACTGGACCTATCCTCCAGGCACGAAGAAAAACGTGTATGTGGTGTCGAATTGCGCCAAAGTGGCGCTGTTTGTCAATGGCGTTTCACAAGGATACGGAACGCAGAGCGAAAAATTTCTTTTCACCTTTGATAATATTACCTGGGCTTCGGGCACCGATTCAGCGCAGGGCTACGACAGCCTGGGGAACGCGATTCCCACAGCGCACGACAGCCGGACAACCGCCGGCGCTGCCAACGCGTTACGGCTCACGGTCCATACCAGTCCCGCCGGGCTTCAGGCAACGGGAAACGATAACGTCCTGATTGACTGCGAAGTAATAGACGCCAACGGGCACCGCTGCGATACCGCCACCAATATGATCTCCTTTGCCCTCACGGGGCCGGCGGAATGGCGGGGAGGCATGGTCAGCAGCCAGAACACGGCAGGCACCGCCCAGCTTAGCGGCGTCAACACTAATTACATCGGTTCGACGAGTCTGCCGGTGGAATGCGGCATCAACCGGGTTTCCTTTATAACTACCACCACGCCGGGAACCATCACGCTTCAGGCCACGTCAGCCGGCCTTGCCGGGGCCACGGCCACCCTGACGTCGAACGCCGCGGCGATGGTGACCGACACCGTGGGAGGATTGACAATAGCGATGCCCGGCGACGGCCTGGCATCCACGTTGAAACCCCTTCCGCCCTATGTATTGGCGAATCCGGCTCCCGCGTACATCATGCCCACCTCATCGACCGCCAGTGGGGGCACGCCGGCAAATACCTATAGCGACGATGAAACGTTGAACTGGACTGGTACCTCTATTACCTATGATTTCCCCACGCAAATGGTCAATTCGGTGCACCTGAAAGTGGTGGGTTTCTCCAATGGGAGTGCCTATCCGATAACCATTAAAGTAGGCACCACGACGGTGTACACCGGTTACTGCGGCGGTATGGACGATGCAACGGGCAATACGGAGACGCAGGATGAAGATCCGGGAGTAGCGGTCGGCATGAAAGGGTATTGGCACAACAACTTTCCTGCGACATCCGGGAATAGTGTCACGATCACGGCCACCGGCGCCAGCGTGGGCATCATCGAAGCGGAGATATACGGGCCGGGTGTCTATTCCAGTATTAGACCGCAATCCATACAGTCCAACTTCCATCCCGCGATACGGCAGCTCGCTGACCGAATCGTGCTTATCATGCCGGCGGGCGCCTATAAAATCAGCATGGTCGATCTTTCCGGACGGGAAGTATTCATGAAGGATAGCAGGGAGAGCGAGAGCGTCGCGACCATCTCCATCGCTACAACGAAGTTCGCGCGGGGTATGTATCTGCTCAATGTTGCCGGAGAAGGACAGCATATTCAGCAGAAGTTTATACTAGGTCGATAAGACTGCTTTGCCGTTATACAGGCATATACATTAAAAGGAGGAATGCAATGAAATTTTGTTTCACGGGTACTATCATAGCGTGCACTATCGCGATCGCGTCAGTTTTCCCGGCCAGTGCCGATACGTTGTGGATTTATGGCGGAGGACAGGACCTGTACTCCACCGTTCAAATCAGCGATACGCAGAATATCCAACCGCCTTTCACGGACGAGGTGCCGGACACCTCCTATAGTTTTGATACTACCATCGGGTATTATTTCACTTTCAACTATCGATTTCCTGATTATTCGGTGCCGGAATCTACCGCTCTTGCTGTGTATGCGAATGCGGGGGGCATTGATGATAGCGGTCTCTCATCTGGCAAGGGATGGGCCGCATTCAAGCTGACGTGGGAACACCGTGTTAACTTCGCCGGGTGGGATGTGCGGGGCTATAATACCCTGCTCATCAAGCATAAGAGCTCGCTGCCGTATCATAAGGCCGATATATTCTTCGGTCAGTGCGATAATCCCTACGATCCGGCCTTTGTCGACAGCATCGGCACCATTGCCGCGGACAGCACCTGGACGACCACCGCCATTCCGATCCCGCCGCCTAGAAATACTTTCGATAGTACCGAGTACCTATCGGATTCAGCCGAGCGGCAGTATCTTGAGGAGATACGGTTTATTATTCACAATGTGCCTTCGCATATCACCGATTCGACCAGTTCGCCGGGCAACTTCTGTCTGGATGAAGTAGGGGTGACGAATGTAGCATCTTCTATTAGACCGCAATTCATGCAGCCCACCATCCATCCCGCGATACGGCAGCTTGCGGACCGGATCGTGCTTACCGTGCCTGCGGGCGCCTATAAAATCAACATAGTCGATCTTTCCGGACGGGAGGTATTCATGAAGGATAGCAGGGTGAGCGGGAGGGTTGCGACCATCTCCATTGCTACAACGAAGTTCGCGCGGGGCATGTATCTGCTCAATGTTGCAGGACAGGGACAGCATGTTCAGCAGAAGTTTGTACTAGGCCAATAGAGCCAATTGCGCCCCGGAACTGCTTGTAAGTCAATTCCAAGAGCGGGCAGTTCCGAAGACGGCGAAAAAAGACTGATGCAGTGAAGTGACACCTATCCATAGGAGATATGGTTATGCGATGGAGTTTTTTGCCGGCAGTGGCGCTGGTGTGCGTCGGCGTTTTTGCCTCCGAAATCGTTACCAAGAGCAGTGCGCCTTTTTATTTCCCCATGCAGGTAAGCGCTGTCCGGTGGAATCCGGTTTCAGCGAAAGGCGGAGCCTTCAGTTCCCGGTCCTTTGGCGCGGCGAACAAAGGCATCGAGCTTTCATGGACATTACCGGGGGGGGCGCGGAGCGGGAGCATTTCATTATTCAACGTTGCTGGGTCCTGCATAAAAACCTTTCCCGTGACCACGCCGACGGGAAATGTTTTCTGGAATAATTCCGGCTCGGGCCGGGTTGCAAGAGGAATATACTTTGCAAATTTTACCTGCGCCGGCTTCAAAAAGAACCTGAAACTTATCATTTTCTAAACGGAGCTTTACTGCAATGGCAAAAAACGTTTTGTGCATTCTTCTGGCATCCGTCGCGTTTCTTTACGCTCAGACGGCTGCCATTCCCGGGGCGACGATCATCGATACGGTTACGGTGCCGATAAAAATAATGAGTTTGCAGAGCATTACCCCGGTAGACAGTGCCGATACACTCTATAATTATTCCGGCAAGGTAAATTATCATCTGCAAGTCGGCGCCAGAGATTCGTTGAATGTCAGCCTCAAGTTTGTCCCGGTTGGCGGCGGGGATGCGATTGTACCAGATCAAGTTACCGGCGATGCCGGTATCAGGAGTCCCGTCAATGGCATTAATGGAATAAACTCGATTTATTTCACCTGCCACATGGTTCACGCTCCCATCGTTCCCTATAACGCGGTGGTAACTATCGTCGCCGATACGAGCCGTATGGAAAAAATCACCGACAGCATTATCGGTTGCATGGACAGTTTGTCATCCCTGACCGATCTGCAGGAGATGGACATCCAGTTACATGGGAATGGCTCCCGTACCTCTCCGGATGACCCGACGCTTTCCATTCCCGGCTATTATATGACTAACGGTCCGCAGGGTATATGCGTGGGATCAACCGGACAGGCATCCGCGTTCCCGTCCGGCGCTGCCCAGACCTGCACCTTCGATACCGCACTTATCGACAGTCTCGGAGTTGCGCTCGGGGAGGAAGCCTATGCAAAAGGCAAATATATCCTCGAAGCGCCCATGATCAATATGGTGCGCGACCTGCGCGGCGGGCGCGACTGGGAAACCGAGGGCGAGGACCCGTATCTGACGGCCCAGCTCGCCACTGCGTATTGCAAAGGCGTACAGAGCGTCCATTGCGTCGCCATGCCGAAGCACTTCATCTGCAACGATGTCGATTTAAACCGTCAATACTACACCTCCCAGATAAGCGAAAGGACTCTGCGGGAGATCTATGCGATGCCGTTCGAGTATGTGGTTAAGAACGCCCAGGTGTGGTCGATCATGAGCGCCTATAACATGGTTAACGGATCGTATTGCTGCCAATATGCGCACGGCCTGAACGGCATCATCAAGAACGACTGGGGTTTCCGGGGGTACATCAGCTCGGACTGGAATTCGATGGAGGAAAGCGCAGTCACCACGACTTCAACAGCCAATGCGGGCCAGGATGTCGAGATGCCCAATGCCGTATATTTTGGAACACCGCTGGTGACGGCGGTAACGCTCGGTCAGGTTTCGCAGGCGCGGTTTGCCGACATGGCAAGACGGGTTATCCGGGCAAAGGTGTGGGCCGGGGTCATCGGCAAGCTGGGGGCCGCGGTAACGCAGTACCAGACCGATCTGGAAAGCGCTGCCCACCGGCAGCTCGCGCTGCAGATAGCGCAAAAATCGATAGTGTTGGTTAAAAACGCAAACTTCGGCCCGGATTCAACCCCGGTATTGCCCTTGGATACCAGTGAGACCGTGGCGGTTGTCGGACCCTACGGCGGTTACCGGCTCGATGCCGGGGCAAGTGGCGCTACCTGTCCTTACTTTGTGATCTCGCCGGACAGCGGGCTGAACGCCGCAGTACCCGCCGGAAAACTCCTTGATTCCTCGCAGTGGCAAAGCGCTGATGTGGTGATCGCCATGCTCGGGGTATCCGGCGAAGGGGAAGGAGGCGACCGGACCACGACAACGCTGGAACCACCCGAAGGCCAGACGGCGCTGGTAAATTCCATTCTCGCGGCTGGTAAGAAATGCGTCGTGGTGCTTACTGGAGGCAGCGCTGCGACGGCGGAGGCGTGGACGAATGCGCCGGCCATCGTCGTTGCCTGGTATCCGGGTGAAGAGCAGGGGCAGGCTCTTGCCCAGATTCTGTATGGCCAGGTAAACCCGTCCGGCAGATTATCGGCCACGTGGCCGGCTTCAGCAAGCCAACTCCCGGTCTCCCTTGAGGTCGATGATACCATCAGATACGAGAGAGCCGATACAGGCCGAGGGTATCGTTACGATGATCAAAATAACCTGACGCCGCTCTATCCTTTCGGATACGGTCTGAGTTATACTACCTTCCAGTATAGCAACCTCCAGTGCCCGGCCACCGCCTTTGCGGGTGAGGATATCGTCATGACCGCTACCATCCAGAATACGGGTTCGGTCGCCGGCGATGAGGTCGCCGAGCTATACATTCACGAGAACAACCCGCCTCTGCCCCGGCCGGTCAAGGAATTGCGCGGATTTGCGCGGGTGAGCTTGGCCCCGCAGCAGAGCCAGATCGTTTCCTTTACCCTGCATGGGCGGGAATTCGCCTATTTCGATACGACCGCGTCCGCTGTAACCTCATACGCTCCGTACGGCCAATTCCTCGTGCAACCCGATCAGTATACCATTTATGTCGGGCCATCGTCGGAAAACCTTCCGCTCCAGGCGACGTTGACACTCCAATCGCCATGGCAGATGAGTGTCGGCACGCCGGTGAAGTAATAGAGAAGTGGTTTCCCTGTCAGGCAGGGTATTCCCGCCCTGCCTGAAGCCGTCGGTGATGTCCATCTGCAATCAGAGAGGAGCGTCATGCATTGTAAAATTCACCGAATTCTGATTTGTGCGCCGCTCATGGCCGCGGCTTTGGTCATTTATTGCAGTAGGTTAAATTCCGTAAATGTCGCTTCCCCGGCTGTAACGGAGCTGCAAGGGACTTATTCCGGTTCCCTGTCGGGATCGACTTCTATCGACGACACCACCTATATATTTACTTTTGCTAAAGACACGGTAACGCTCCAGAATACCCACGGACAGGATACGACCTTACAGTTCAGCGGTATTTTTGTCCTCGATACCGCTGTTTCGCCGAACCAGATAACTATTCGTATTGTGCATAGCGTAACTGCCCAACAGGTCGGGCTGACCGATTCCGCAATTTTTGCCTTTTCAGGGAATGTGCTTAAAATTTCGGCCAATGCTCCCGGAACCGCCCGACCATCGGCATTTGACGGAACATTTCCGTATTATAATCTTATTCGGTAAAACTGGTTTCAATCGTTGAAAACTCTTATTCATATACATTTATAGTAGATTGGAAGAGGAGCGATATGAGAGCACGTTGTTTTTTCGCAGGCGTCTTATTATTTCTTGTCGGTTGCTGTTTTGCCGATACGACGACGGTTTCATTCCACGGATTCCAGATACAACAATCCGGATGGGTTGCGTTCGATGAGGGAGAAATAGTCCAGGCCACCAACGATAATAATCATAATACGGTAGGGGCCTCGGGGGCGCCCATTGGAAAAATCTGGATGGATGACATGCTGTTTAAGTATAGGGATGATTTCCTCGTCACCGAACGGATGCGAGTAGCTCTTTCGATCCAGAGCCAAGTTAACTTCAACTATCCGTACAATCAATCGGCTGCCGCGCAATACACAAAACAACCGCAGATTACCTTTACTCCCGACCGCGCCGAAGCGATGTATACGATCGGTAATTATCAAAAGCCTACCTTGCAGTTCGGGTTCGGCTATTTCCCCTTCAAAACGAATCCGGATGCCAAAAATTTGGGTGATTATCTTTTCAGAACCGGAACCTACCCCGTTTATGTCGTCAATACCTTTGACTGGGCCTATGCCAGGCTCCTGGGGTTGCGGATAACCAGCAATCTGACCGGCAATCTATTCGATGCTCTCCCCGTTGGAATCCACCAGGATCTGCTCCTCACCAGTAATACCATGATGCCCCCGCTGGGCGACGGCACGTTAACGTATCTATTCAGCCTTTCGCTCGACAAGTTTCTGGAAATCGGAGGAGGCATCAGCTTTGTCTCTCTGTTTCCAATTGACACACAGCTTACCACACCGCAGAATCCGCAAACGGCATATCCCAAATCGAACGGCGATACCGGCTATTACACCTTTGCGGCGACAAAACCCATGGTCAGGCTCGCTTTTGATCCGAAGCAATTAATTCCGGACCGGGTGATTCCCCGGAATCTTTTCTGCGAAGATGATTTCAGGCTGTACGGCGAGGTTTGCGTGACCGGGTGGGAAGATTACCCCACCACAATTCAGTCTCCGCTGTATACCTATGCGAATAGAAACGATAGAACGCTCTTTATGGCCGGATTTGATTTCCCGACCTTAAAAGCCATTGATGTTTTGTCAATAGAGGTCGAACATTATCCCAACCGGTATCCTAATGACAACTTCTATGTGTTGGGACAGAGCAACGAAAACTCGCAGCCGTTGCCCTTGCCCCAAGTTGTTCCCAACGCCTCTAACCTCCCGGGGGGCAAGGTGTATCCCTGGTTCTGGTCGATCTATGCAAAGAAAACATTTCTTGACAGGTTTTCGATTATTGCACAGTTGGCCCGCGATCACATGCGGCCGTTTAATAATGATCCGCAATATTCTTATACGGGAGATGTCTTTGAACAAAAAGGCGACTGGTGGTGGAATGTGCGTTTGAGGGCCGATTATTAAATACGATTGATTCCTTTTTATCTGAAGATTAATATTTCAGGGTAAGACGTTTGCTTTGCGATGTCCTCAATGTCTTTGCCTGACCAGCGCTGCTGGTTTGCGCTCCATGCAATGCGTATATCTATCAGGAAAAATCGCGACGGGCAAAGTTAGGCGATAGTATTTTTTTGATCTTCTGAAAAAGTCAACCATGCATGAAAGGAATAGGCGTAATGTCCCTCAAGCAGGAAGCGCTCGAATACCATGAGCGGGGCCGCCACGGCAAGATAGAGGTCATTGCAACGAAGCCGTGTCGGACGCAGAAAGACTTGTCTCTCGCCTACACTCCCGGAGTGGCCGAGCCATGCCGGGAGATTGAAAAGGATCCTGAGGCTGCGTACCGCTATACGGCAAAGGGGAACCTCGTGGCTGTCATCACCGACGGTACTGCCATACTCGGGCTCGGAGACATCGGTCCCTTGGCTGGAAAACCGGTTATGGAAGGCAAAGCCATCCTGTTCAAGCGATTCGCAGACATCGATGTTTTTGACATCGAGATCGGGACCAGGGATCCCGCCGAAATTATCCGTATTGTCAAATTTCTGGAGCCAACCTTCGGCGGTATCAACCTCGAAGACATCAAGGCGCCGGAGTGCTTCATCATTGAAGAAGCATTGAAACAGAGCATGTCCATTCCGGTATTTCACGATGATCAACACGGGACGGCAATCATTTCCGGCGCAGCGCTCATCAATGCGGCGCAACTGCAGGGGAAGTCGCTGGCGCAGCTTAAAATTGTGTTCTCGGGCGCCGGCGCTGCGGCAATCTCCTGCGCTCGGCACTACATCCGGCTCGGTGCAAAACTTGAGAATATCCTCCTCGTCGACAGCGCCGGTGTCGTCTATCATGGCAGGCCAAAGGGCCTCAATAAATATAAAGAGCAGTTTACTCATGTCACGACGAAGCGCACTCTTGCCGAGGCGCTGGAGGGTGCGGACGTATTCGCCGGTCTTTCGGTCGGTGGTCTTGTAAAGCCTGAAATGGTAAAGAATATGGCGGCGCGGCCGATCATATTCGCCATGGCTAATCCAGATCCGGAGATTGGCTACCACGAAGCTTGCAATGCCCGCCATGATCTTATCATGGCGACGGGAAGGTCCGACTACCCTAATCAGGTGAACAATGTACTCGGTTTCCCGTTCATCTTCCGCGGCGCTCTTGATGTGCGAGCACATACGATCAACGAGGAGATGAAAGTTGCAGCGACGCATGCCTTGGCCGGGCTCGCGCGGAAGCCCGACATACCGCAAGCGGTGCTTGATGGTTATGGATTGTCGAAACTCGAATTCGGACCGGAGTACATTATTCCGAAGCCGCTCGATCCGCGCGTCCTGGTCGAAGAAAGCGCTGCAGTCGCCGAGGCGGCGATAAGGAGCGGAGTCGCGCAAATCAAGAATTTCGATATGGATGCATATAGGCAAAAACTGGAGAAAATGGCGGAGGATGTTGCGAAGCGGTAGATGGGAAACGGATAACCAATAGAAATGCGAATGCATTTTTGGACTGCATTCGTAAAAATATAACGCGCTACGTCTTAAAAAATTGGCATAAAATATCCTGGAAGACAAGCATGAAAACAATTGCATATGACAGTATAAAGGAATCAGTTAAAAATATCTGTATCGAAGCCTCATCCCGGCTTCCGGCAGACGTGGTAGCCGCCTTGCGCAAGGCCCTCGCCGAAGAGGCATCTCCGACGGGTCGAGAGATTTTACTGCAGTGTCTTGAAAACGCCGATATCGCCTCCTCCTGCAACGATCCCATTTGTCAGGATACCGGCATAGCGATCTTTTTTGTGGAGGTTGGCGCCGATGTTATAGTCTCCGGCGGAATCCTCAACGATGCGATTCAGGAGGGTACACGCCAGGGGTATCGCGACGGTTTTTTGAGAAAATCCATGGTTGTCGACCCGCTTTTCGATCGCATAAATACCGGCGATAATACACCGGCAATAACACATCTCACTACCATTCCGGGGGAGTTGCTCCGAATAACGCTGCTGCCCAAAGGGGGCGGCTGTGAAAATATGAGCGCCCTCGCAATGCTTAGGCCGTCCGATGGGGCGGATGGCGTCGCTGTGTTTGCAGCCGATACGGTGATTCGCAGCGGCGGCAAACCCTGTCCGCCGATTATTGTCGGCATAGGCATCGGCGGATCATCTGATCACGCCATGATTCTTGCTAAAAAGGCGCTCCTGCGTCCGGTCGGGGAGTCCCATGACGACGTGCGCTACGCCGGGCTTGAGAAGAGGATTCTGGAAATGATCAATGCCTCGGGTGTTGGACCGCAGGGTCTGGGTGGTTGCGTCACTGCGCTTGCGGTGCACATCGAGGAGTGCGCCTGCCATATGGCTACGCTCCCCGTGGCGGTAAATCTCAGTTGTCATGCGGCAAGAAGGGCGACTATTATTTTGTAACCTAATTTCTCCATAATAAATCGGAATTTTAAGAAAATTCGTTTGAGTTCGACAGGCGCATCATGAGCTAAATTTCCTTCCGGATTTAATCTCTTTGGGTCAAATTCCTCGAAGCTTTGCTTCGACTTTGTATTTTTAGGACATGAGCGAATATATTCATAAAAGCCATAATGTATCAGTACTTTTGTATCATTTTGTGTGTCCTGCGAAATATCGGAAAATGATTTTCAGTCAAGATATTGATATGGCTATAAAGGATATTTGCATAGAAATAGGGAAGCGATATGACATGAATTTTATAGAGATCGGGACGGATCAAGATCATGTTCATTTTCTTATCCAATCGGTACCTGCTTTAAGTCCCTTTAAAATAATAGAGATAGTGAAAAGCATTACGGCTAAAGAAATATTCAAAAAGTTTCCCGAAGTTAAAACAACGCTTTGGGGAGGAGAATTCTGGAGCAAAGGCTATTTTTCCAATACGGTTGGTGCAGCGGGATGTGAAAGCGCAGTAGCACGATATGTTCGAGAGCAAGGTCGAGAAAAAGAGTATAAAAATTTGCATAAAGAGGCGATTCAGATGTCTTTGTTTTGATTTAGATACCCCGAAGCTCTACTTCGGGGTTGTTCATTTTTTAATGTTAATGTCAATATTCACGTTGCAGATATTTTGGCTCTACCACAATAAGAAACCCATGAACCACCTCTATTACGGCGATAATCTCGACATCATGCGGCGGTATATCGACAAAGAATCGGTCGATCTGGTTTATCTCGACCCGCCGTTCAACAGCAGCCTGAACTAAAACGTCATATTCGAGCAGAAAAGCGACGATGCCGCCGGGGCGCAGATCACTTTTGTGATAAAAGAACAAAAATCTCTACAATTTCATTGGTTTTCCATGAGACGCCGGTGAAGAATTTTTAGATGTATTTTCAATAACGACGGTGCTGATGCTGCAAATTATCATTTTGTCTCGATCTACCCGGTGAAAAGAGAATCAATGTCCAGGTCCTATAGCGAATTAGTTCAAGAGAGAATCCCCATCGTTTTCGACGGCGCGTTCGGCACCGAAGTGCAGAAGCAGGACCTTCCGGTAGAAGCGTTCGCCGGGCATGACGGGTGCAACGAGATACTCAACCTGACGCGACCCGACGTTATCCGGAAAATTCATGGGTCCTATTTTGTTGCCGGAGCGGATATTATTACCACCAATACCTTCGGCGGAAACCGACGGAAGCTTGCGGAAAATGGGCTGGAAGAGAAATTATATGAAGTCAATAAAGCCGGTGCGCAGCTTGCCCGGCAGGAGGCGGCAATTGCGAGTGCACCGGGACGATTGCGCCTGGTTGCCGGTTCCATGGGGCCGACCGGCTATTTGCCGTCCTCCAAGGATCCTTCGCTTAATGCCATCACCTTCGATGCTCTGGCCGATATGTACGAAGAGCAGGCTTCCGCGCTGCTTGACGGCGGCGTCGACCTGCTCCTCCTCGAAACGTCGCAGGATCTGCTTGAGATTCGGGCGGCAATGTACGGAATCAGGCGGCTGCTTGCAAAGCTGCGGGTAACGGTCCCCCTGCATGTGCAATGCACCATGGATGTGACCGGACGAATGCTCCTTGGAAGCGACATCGGCGCGTTTCTTGGCGCAGTCTCTTTTGGAGCGGATGCGGTGGGATTGAACTGTGGAACCGGGCCTGCGGAAATGGCGCCGCACATCGAACGGCTTCTCGAATCGACCAATCTGCCCGTTGTCATGATGCCGAATGCGGGCATGCCGGTCAATATCGACGGAGAGGCCGTCTACTCCTTGACTCCGGAAGAATTCGCGGCACGCATCGCGCCCCTGGTTGTTGAAGGCGGATTGCCCATGGTCGGCGGCTGTTGCGGCACCACGCCGGCCCATATTCGCGAATTAAAACGTCAACTTGCCGGGAAGCGGGTGGCGGCGCGCACGGTGAGAAAGAACACTTGTTTCTGCGCCACCGGGATTTCGGGAGTCGATCTCGAACGCGTGGCTCGTCCGATCATCATCGGCGAGCGCTGCAATGCGCAGGGGTCAAAGAAAACCAAGGAGCTCGTTCTTGCCCGGAACTGGGATGAATTGAACCGGCTTGCTCTGGAACAGGTTGCACAAGGCGCCGCTATCCTCGATCTTTGCGTCGCGATAAACGAGCGCGACGACGAAGCGGATACCATGCGGGCGCTTGTCGCCTACCTTTCCGACCGCGTGACGGCGCCTTTTGCAATCGATTCCACGGATCCGGCGGTTCTGGAAATTGCTTGCAGGACGAGTCCCGGCAGCGTCCTGCTTAACTCCATTAATCTGGAAAAAAAGGGCGCGCGGGCTCGGCGTGTGCTCCGGGAGGCGGTGAATTTCGGTTGTTCGGTGATTGCGCTTACCATTGACGACAGTGGAATGGCGAAAACAATTGATCGCAAAATCGAATGTGCGGCGATGCTGCGCGACATGGCCGGGGAGGCGGGCCTGCCCGAACACTACCTCTATATCGATCCGCTTGTCCTGACGCTTGCGACCGGCAACCCGCAGGACGCCGATGCAGCGGCCATAAGCCTTGAAGCGCTACGGAGAATCAAGGCTCAGCTCTCCGGGGTGCGTACGGTGATGGGGGTGAGCAATGTCTCCTACGGTCTGTCGCCGGCGGCGCGGCGCATCCTGAACAATCTCATGCTCCACCATGCGGTGGCGGCAGGGCTCGATGCGGCGATATTCAATCCGCTTCATCTCGACGATATCGCGACCTACGCCCCGGAGGCGCGACAGCTTGGCGAGTCGCTGCTTTTTAACCGTTCCGCCGATACCCTGCAAAAGTTTGTGCATTATTTCGAGGCTGCCGCCCCCTCTGGAAAAGTAAGGACTCGAAACGAGCCTGCCGAATCCCTGTCTCGGACTCCCGCTGAAACACTGCGACAGGCAATCCTTTTACGTGATCGTCGCGATGTGAAGCGGTCCATTGACAACCTGCTGCAGGAGCGTCCGGCGGCGGCGATTCTCAATACCATCCTGCTTCCGGCAATGGACGAAGTGGGGAGGCGGATGGCGGCGGGAACCATGATCCTGCCCTTCGTGCTCCAGGCCGCTGAGGTCATGCGCGAAGCGCTTGCCGTTCTTGAACCGCACCTGAAAAAAGGCGGCGCGCAGAGCAAGGGGAAAATTATTCTTGCGACGGTATTCGGCGACGTTCACGATATCGGAAAAAACCTTGTCGGCTCCATCATGCGGAACCAGGGATTTGAGGTGATCGATCTCGGCAAGCAGGTCCGGCTCGATGCGATCATCGAGGCGGTTGCGGAACATCGGCCCGATGCCGTAGGGCTTTCGGCCCTTCTCGTGACGACCTCTCGCGAGATGGGCGTCTGCGTGCGTGAATTCGCGCGACG
>JBEKOX010000045.1:0-26417 GCA_049521335.1 Chitinispirillaceae bacterium | reverse complement strand
TACATCGACTACGAAAAAGAAGTTAACGGCCAGGAAGTCACCGCGCTCCTTGTCAAACTTGAAGAGCAGGTCAATAAATTCCAGAATGAGCTGGACACAAAAGAGGGCGATCTGCGGCAGTTCAAGGAAGAACACCGGATGGTGGAACTCTCCGATGAGACGAATTTGACCGTTTCGAAACTTTCTGACCTGGAACTCGAACTGCAGAAAACGCAGATGAGCCTTATCGAGGGCAAAGTGAAGGACGAGGCGGTTAATTCGCAGATCGGCCAGCAGTCCCCGGACGTCGTCCAATCGGTCACCTACACGGATCCCACCAAGGACAGGATTGCGCAGCTCGAACTGGAATACAAGACACTGTCCGCCGAAAACAGTCCTGAGCATTTCCAGAGCAGAATACTCCGGGAGCAAATCGATAAGCTCAAGACGGCTGACGCCGACAGTATCACGCGCGAAGCTTCTTCCAAGACATTCGTCAATAATCCCATCCGCCAATCGCTTCTCCAGGATAAGGTGTACTGGAACGTCGACCGGTCATCGCTTGAGGCGAAACGCCTGGCGCTCACCCGAGAGCTCGAAAAACTCAACGGCAACCTGCTCAAGCTTCCCGCCGTGCAGCAGCGCTATGCATTTCTTGAGCGCGAAACCGAGTCGCTGGTTCAGATACTCAAGCTCTTGAAGTCAAAGCAGGCGGAGGCGCAGGTCCAGCGGGATGCGCAGAAAATCGATATTATAATCCAGAATCTGGCCGTGCTTCCGACGCAGGCGATCCGGAGCGTCAAAGTAATCACCGTAATCATGGGGTTCATCATCGGCCTCATATTCGGGATCGCCGTGGCCTTCCTCCTTGACTACCTTGATCAGAGCGTCAAAGATCCGATGCAAATCGAGAAAAATCTTGATCTGCCCCTTTTGGGCATTGTGCCGGTGATCGAAACCCACACGTCGCTTATCCAGCAGTTCGCCGATGTTGAGAAAAAAATCCTTGAACCATTCCGCTCCCTGCGGGCGAACCTGAAGCACCTCGCGGCCACCCACAATAGCAAGGTGTTCATGATTTGCAGCGCCATTAAGGGCGAGGGAAAGACCACGCTTGCCGCAAACCTCGCCATTACCTTTGCCGTTGATGGGAAGAAAACCATTCTCGTGGACGCCGATTTGCGCCGATCCCGGATGCACTCTCTTTTCGCTATTCCGAATGAACTCGGCCTTGCCGACTACCTCCTCGGCACGAAAACGACTGAAGAGGTGTTCAAAAAGACGGTGTTTGACAATTTGACCCTCATCACCTCCGGCGAACGGCCGCATAACCCTGCGGAACTGATCGGCACATACCGGTTCGACCTTTTTGTCCAGGAACTGCGCGACCGCGCCGATATTGTGATCTTCGATTCCCCCGCACTTCTGCCGATCAGCGATGCACTGATCATGGCGCCGAAGATGGACGGCTGCGTGATGGTGTTACGGAGCAACTGGACGCCACTCAAGGTTGCCAAGCAGGCGAAACATCAAATTGCTCGTCTGGGATGCACTATATATGGCGGCATTTTCAATGGTGTTTCGCTTCATCGCAGCTACTACCCCTATTACTACGGGTATTACGGCTACTATTCCTATAGTAAGTACACCTACGACGATGACAAAAAGAGAGCGACGATCCGCGAATTCGGTCTCCGGTTTGAAAATGGATTCAAAAAGACTATTCAAACGATTCGTTACGGCTCGCCCAAATACCTTGCCTTTTCGCGTTCCGTTGTTCGCCGGCTTACGCGGAAGAGGACCTTCTGGGTTTTTCTCCTTCTGGCCTGTGGGCTTTCCGCGGCGGGACTGCGGTTTTTAAACCGATTCCCCCGCGCAGCGGCGCCCAAGGGAGACGTTGAATATCAGGAGATGGCCGGAACCTCGAAAGAGACAAAGGCCGCTGTTGATTCCGCCACCGCTCTGGCGGCGGTCCAAGATAGTGCGTCAATCATGTCCGAAACACTGTCTTCCGTTCCGGAACAGAAAGCCAATGATCCGGCATCACCGGACGAGGGAACCCGTCTCTGGTTCGATGCGCTGAAGGCGTCGAATCTCGATGGCTATCTGAAACTCTACGATTCCATCGAATTTCAGTTTTCTGGCGGTAATTTTGCTCGGTGGCGGGAACGGGCCATGGCATATTTCACCAGAAATCGGGGTACTTCCTATGAACTGGACAGCGTATGGCAGGAGTCCGAGCAGCCGCCCGTGGTTGAAACTCGTCTCAAATTGACCATGGTGAGCAAGTCCGATACGACACGGCTCATCAAAGCGCTCTCCTGGGAAAACGGCCCTTTGGGCTGGAAGATCATTGGCGATAAAACCGGTCGTGCCAAATAATTGTTTCCCGATGAATTGGGGAGTGCGGCAATGACATGAGAGCAGGAACCGCGGCTCCCAAGGGCGCTCGTGCGGGCGCTGCAATTCATTGATTGTTTGCTCTGATTACACTCATTGCTGGAGACCCTCTCATGAAGATTCTTATTGTCGGGCATAAAGGCATGCTGGGAACCGATATGCTTTCCGCCGCCCTTAAAGCGGATCATTTTGCGTCCGGGGTTGATTTCCCGGAAATCGATATAACCCGGCTTGAAAGCGTCCGCGCCTGTCTGCGAAAAGATCGGCCGGATACGGTTATCAACTGCGCCGCATTTACGGCAGTGGATGCCTGCGAAACTGAGGTCCTTAAAGCGTTCAGCGTCAATGCCGAGGGAGCGGGCAATCTCGCTATCGCTGCAAGGGAAGTGCAAAGCATATTCGTGCATTACAGCACCGACTACGTTTTCGACGGTACGGCAAAGGCGCCCTATAGAGAAACCGATCCGACCTTTCCCATGTCAATCTACGGCCAATCCAAGTTAGAGGGTGAGCGGCTTGTCGCGGCAAATAATGCGCGGTCGTTCATTATCAGGATCGCATGGCTGTACGGCACGACAGGCAATCATTTTGTGAAAACAATACGGAACCTGGCGCAGAAAAATGCAGTGACTGGCGGTCGCCTGCGTGTGGTGAATGACCAGATCGGATCGCCTACCTGCACGCTCGACGTTTGCAACCAGACGCTTTGTCTCCTTGAAACCGGCAATTTCGGCCTCTACCACGCCACGAGCGAAGGGCAGTGTTCGTGGTACGATTTTGCCCAGGAAATCAGACAGGCGGCCGGCATTTCCGTGGGGATCGATCCTTGCACGACCGCCGATTTTATCCGAGACCGGGATTTACGAGTTGCGCCACGGCCCTCCTGGAGCGTGCTTGAAAATGCCGCGCTGAAAAAACTCGGGTTGAACCGCATGCCACATTGGAAAGATGCTTTTGCGGCATTCACAAAAGTTGAAGCGCAATACCCGCGATAGAAAGTTATTTTTCAACAATCATGAAAACCATTCTCGTTACCGGCGGAGCCGGGTTCATCGGCGCAAATTTCGTCCATTATCTTCTTGGCCGTTACGACGACGTGCACGTCATCAATCTTGATGCCCTTACCTATGCGGGAAATCCCGATAATCTTCGTTCCGTGGAACATGACCCGCGCTACCGATTCGTGAAGGGAGACATCAGGGACATTGATGTTGTAACGGCTCTTTTTAAGGAATATGAGATCGATACGGTTGCCCATTTCGCGGCAGAGTCTCATGTCGATCGCAGCATCACCGAGCCGGACCAATTTGTTCAAACCAATGTCCTGGGAACCCACACGCTCTTGCGGGTCGCAAAATCCTCGTGGGAGAAGGCCTTTGAGAACAAACGGTTCCTGCATGTTTCAACCGACGAGGTGTACGGGTCGCTCGGTCCGGGCGGTTACTTCACCGAAGAAACTCCCCTTGCGGCGAACAGCCCTTATTCGGCAAGCAAGGCCGGCAGCGATCTTCTGGTCCGCGCTTACTACGAAACCTTCGGCTTCCCGGCGATCATCACCCGATGCTCCAATAATTACGGCCCCTACCAGTTTCCCGAAAAGCTGATCCCGCTCATGATTACGAATGCACTCCTGGATCTGTCGCTCCCGGTCTACGGGGACGGCATGAATGTTCGAGATTGGCTGTTTGTCGGGGACCACTGCGCCGCGCTTGACAGGGCAATTATAGATGGCGTTCCCGGCCAGGTTTATAATATCGGCGGCAATAATGAAAAGTGCAACATCGACATCGTGCGCCTTATCCTCGCGCAGCTCGGCAAGCCGGATCGCCTCATCGCTTTTGTGAAAGATCGCCCGGGTCACGACCGCCGCTATGCCATCGATGCTTCGAAGATCCGGCGCGATCTTTGCTGGACGCCATCGGTGACCTTTGAGCAGGGGATCGTGCGAACGATCGCCTGGTATTGCGATAACCGCCCCTGGTGGGAGAGTCTCCGGAAAATGCATTCGGTCGGACATCCGCCGGAACAATTGTCCCCGTGAGGCGGAGTCTGGAATCCGGCTTTTTACGGGGCTGCCGATTGCCTCATCGATTGTAAAAATTCTATTATATTTAACGGGAATAGTTATCAAAGCCGGCGACGCGTTCCGTCATGAATTGTCGCGGGAAGGCATTCTTTAAGTAACCTGAAAACTGCGTTGACCATTGGTTTTCAGAATATAAATAAAAGGAGCGCGGGAAAATGTGTGGCATTGTTGGGTATATCGGCAACCGGGATGCCTGCCCGATTCTTCTCGCGGGGCTGACGTCGCTCGAATATCGCGGGTACGACAGCGCGGGAATTGCTCTTGTCGATGGGAAAACTGCCCAAATAATAAAAGATAAAGGGGATGTCGGAAACCTCAAGGAGATTCTGAAAAATTCCCCGCTTCTTGGCTCGACCGGCATCGCTCACACTCGCTGGGCGACGCATGGTGAGCCCTCACGGGTCAATGCGCATCCGCATGCCGATGCCGGGAATCGCATCGCAGTGGTGCATAACGGCATCATTGAAAATTACTCGGTACTCAAGGATAACATGAAGAGCGAGGGCGTCCGATTTCATTCGGAAACCGACACCGAGGTGCTTGCGCAGCTTATCGGCCGCTACTACGTCGACGGCGACCTTGCCGCCGCGGTGCGGCGGGCGCTTCTTGACATTGAAGGAACATTCGGCATCGCGGTAATCGCCTTCGATAACCCCGACATCCTGATCGGCGCCCGCAAGGGCGCGCCGCTGGTGGCCGGTATCGGCACCGATGAATTGTTTCTCGCCTCCGACGCCTCGGCTGTGGTCAACCATACCAAGAATGTGATCTATCTCAAGGATGGCAATCTTATCGAAATGCGCAAGGGCGGCGTTTTTCATACCATGACGTTTGATAACCACGCCGTGAGTCCGGAGATTCAGCGCATCGAATGGAATGCCGACGCACTTGCCAAGGGCGGGTTCAACCATTTCATGATGAAGGAGATTTTCGAACAGCCAGAAACCATGAAAAACGCGATGCGCGGACGGCTGCTCATCGAGGAGGGAACCTCTCGTCTTGACGGCCTTAACTTGGTTCTGCCGGAGTTGCGCTCAATCCAGCGCATCATTCTCATCGGCTGCGGCACGAGCTGGCATGCCGGGCTTATCGGCGAATACATGATCGAGGAGATCGCCGGCCTTCCCGTGGAGGTGGAGTACGCCTCGGAGTTCCGTTACCGGAATCCGATCATCGATTCCCATACGGTGGTATTCGTTATCAGTCAGTCGGGTGAGACCGCCGATACCCTCGCTGCGCTGCGGGAGGCCGCGAATCGCGGCGCCACGGTGCTCGGCATCTGCAATGTCGTTGGCTCGAGTATCGCCCGCGAAACGCACGGCGGCATCTATCTCCATGCCGGGCCTGAAATCGGCGTCGCGTCGACCAAGGCCTTTACCTCGCAGGTCACCGTGCTCGCGCTCATGACTCTGCTTCTGGGCCGCATGCGTCGTATCTCCCACTCCGACGGAATAAAGTTCGCGAAAGCCCTTGCCGCAATTCCGAAGCAGGCTACGAAAATCCTGAAGCAAAACGAGGAGATCCTGGAGATAGCGCGAATTTATTATCAGCACGATAACTTTCTCTACCTCGGACGCTCGTACAATTTCCCGGTGGCGCTTGAAGGGGCGCTCAAATTGAAGGAAATTTCCTACGTCCATGCCGAAGGGTACCCTGCCGCGGAGATGAAGCACGGTCCGATAGCGCTCATCGATAAAAACATGCCAACCGTGGTGATCGCGCTCAGTGACAGCGTTTACGAAAAGGTCCTTTCCAATATCCAGGAAATCAAGGCGCGGGGCGGCAGCGTCATCGCGATAGCCACCGAAGGCGACAATCAGATCGGGAAGCATGCGCAGCATGTTATTTACATACCAGAAACAATCGAGATGCTCTCCCCGCTCCTGGCCGTGATCCCGTTGCAGCTCCTTGCCTATCATATCGCCGCGTTACGCGGCTGCGCCATCGATCAGCCGCGTAACCTGGCTAAATCGGTGACGGTGGAGTAGAAACGGCCTGGGCATGGCGCACCACATGAATGGAACCGATACGCAGGATGCGAGTCTCTCCCGATGAGGCAGCAGGAATACGAAGTCAAGCTTGACGTCTTTGAGGGACCGCTCGATTTGCTGCTCTACCTCGTGACCAGGGCGGAAGTGAAGATCACGGAACTTCCGCTGGCCGAGATCACAACCCAGTACCTTGTTTACCTCGAACTCTTGCGGGAAGTCAATATCAACATCGCCGCCGAATATCTCCACATGGCGGCGACGCTCACCTACCTGAAGGCGCGGGAGCTTCTGCCGCCCGTCGAGGGTGAAGAGGCGCCTCCCGGCGATGAGGGAATTTATAATCGGGAAGAGCTCATCCGCCAGTTGATCGAGTACCAGAAGTTCAAGCAGGCGGCGGGCGTACTCAAGAATTTCGAGGCCGAGCAGATCAATGTTTTCAAGCGCGGCGCGTCGGAAACGATCGAGACCCAGCCCGACAATTCCGGGAGCGTGGATCTCGGATCCCTGTCGCTCTTCGATCTCATGTCCGCGTTCCAGCAGGTATTGACGCGGGCCAGAACCGAGGAGGATCACCGGCACGTCGTGCAACTCGACATGGTGAAGATCGATGACCGCATCGAACATGTGCTGGCCATGGTGGTCGAAGGCGGTGAAGTGAGTTTCGATTCGCTTTTCAGCGACGACCTGCGGAAGATCGTCATCGTGGTCACGTTCATGGCAATTTTGGAGCTTGTCAGGATGCAGGAGATCGTGTTTCACCAGATGGAACGGTTCGGGGCGATCATGGTATCGCGGCGGCAGGGGCCCAAGGAAGCCGCCAATGCCCTCGATTCGCCCGCTTTGAAGGGGGCGAATCGCTCTCAGGACAAGTCTCCATCCTGAGCGGCAAACAGGACACCTGTCGGCAGGGTGAGGTTCGAGAACCGTCGTTACTATATCATGTATCAATGATGAACGGGAATATGCATGAGTGAAGAAGCCATTAACAACGATGAAGTCCCCTTCGTGGAGGAAGAACTGGAAGAGGAGTGTGCGGCGGAAAAACCCGCTTTCGGCGAGAATCTGCGTATCCTCGAAGCGCTCATCTTTGCCTCGGATGAATATCTTACCGCCGCTCGTCTGAAAGCGATCCTGCCGGGCAACCCCGGGGCGCGGGGAATTTCCGCCATGATCGAGAAAATCAACCGCCAGCTCCAAAAGGAACGTCACCCCTTCGAAATCGTGGAAATCGGCGGCGGCTACCAGTTCAAGACCGTGGCCTATTACCACCCCTGGGTGCGGCAGATCTTCCAGGAGAAAGCGGCGAAGCGACTTTCGATCCAGGCGCTCGAATGCCTCTCCATCATTGCCTATCGCCAGCCGCTGAGCAAGGCCGAGATTGAGGCCATACGGGGCGTCATCTCCGACGGCGCAATGAAAACGCTCCTCGAAAAACGGCTCATCACGATCACGGGACGCAGTGAGAAACCGGGGCGTCCGCTTCTCTATGGCACCACCCCCGATTTCCTGAAGTACTTCGGCCTTAACAGTACAGGGGATCTTCCGAATATCGAAGAGTTCGAGGCCATGGTGCGCCAGAAGATCGAGAGTCTGCCGATCGAAGAACTCGGATCGGCCCGAGCCCGGGTGCTTGCACAGTCGGAATCGTCCGTTGCCGGGCTGGATGCGGAAAGTTTTCCGATCGAGGCGAATGAAACAATCATGGCTGATGAGACGACCCTGAACCCGGAGCCTGGTAAAGGGATCGGTGTCACCGACGAGGCGCGGGAAGAGGATATCAAACCGACCGCAGCGCGCGTCTTACCAAAAGAAACTGAAGCCGACGCCCCCGCGGGCGACGCCGAAGAGGATGGTGCATTGCCGAACGAGAAAAATGAACCGATCGTGGAGAATGCTGCGGCTGAAGAGACCCAGGCAATACAACAGGAGCCGGAATCGATCGAGGCGAATGAAACAATCATGGCTGATGAGACGACCCTGAACCCGGAGCCTGGCGAAGGGATCGGTGTCGCCGACGAGGCGCGGGAAGAGGATATCAAACCGACCGCAGCGCGCGTCTTAACGGAGAAAACTGAAACGGACGCCGCCGCGGGCGAAACCGAAAACGATTATGCATTGCCGAACGGGAAAAACGAACCGATCGTGGAGAATGCAGCGGCTGAAGAAACCCAGGCAATACAACAGGAGCCGGAACCGATCGAGGCGGATAAAACAACGGTTGGGATGGAGCCTTCCAGCGACCCGAGCGCGGAAAGCGGAATAGAAGCCCCTGCGATTGCCGGAGAGGTTGACGCAACAGAGGTTGTTATCAACGTCATCGAAAGTTCCGGGCAGGAATTCATAGAAGAGATTACACTGGGCGATGAGAGCGTTATTATAGAAGAGATTACAGTGGGCGATGGTCGCGGAATGACGGTTTCGGAAGGCGAGACGGAAAAAAATGAAATTGAGGGACGGCAGGAGGAGGAAAAAGGAGAAGGATGAGGGAGAAATGGGAATTACCGGATAAGTTCGAAAATGTCAAACTAAATGGTGCCTGAACCGTCTCCATATTTTCGGGACCATATCACTATCGAGCATTTACCTTATTGTCAATTTTTTATGAAATACGCCCCTGCTGATTTTATTTGAATAGGTTACGGTGCAACCGTTAGCTCTCGCTCGTCGACGCAACCGCCAACCAGTTTCAATCCACGCGCCCACGTGGGGCGCGACCCGAGGGCGCGCCCTGGACGAGGTAGTAACCCTTGTTTCAATCCACGCGCCCACGTGGGGCGCGACATGTCGGTTTTATCCGCGCTTCCCTTACTGGACCCGTTTCAATCCACGCGCCCACGTGGGGCGCGACTGTTGGGAAACTGCTCTTGCTTACCTTAACTTGATGGTTTCAATCCACGCGCCCACGTGGGGCGCGACTCGGGTGTCATTGTTATCCTTTGCTCGCTTGATGTTTCAATCCACGCGCCCACGTGGGGCGCGACCGCTTCGGGTTCACCGGGCCGCCTCGGTCGAGTGTTTCAATCCACGCGCCCACGTGGGGCGCGACGGGCTGGTTCGGTTTCCCTGCCAGGGCGGTCCCGTTTCAATCCACGCGCCCACGTGGGGCGCGACACGCAAGATGTGGAAATGGCGTTGTGGGGAACGGGTGTTTCAATCCACGCGCCCACGTGGGGCGCGACAAAGAGCGTTCCATAAGGGAACGCGGGTACACAAGTTTCAATCCACGCGCCCACGTGGGGCGCGACTATAGCTAAACTAAAACAATTTAATCGCAGTATCGTTTCAATCCACGCGCCCACGTGGGGCGCGACTAAAAAGGTTACTGGCAATATGGCAGAGTCTCACTATGTTTCAATCCACGCGCCCACGTGGGGCGCGACCGCGCCTGCTGGTTGGCGATTATCGCCGCGTTGTTGTTTCAATCCACGCGCCCACGTGGGGCGCGACCGCCACGGCATGCGTGACCTTCTTGAACTCCTTGGAGTTTCAATCCACGCGCCCACGTGGGGCGCGACTCTTGAAAAACTGAACCGTCGTGGTGGTCATCATCGTGTTTCAATCCACGCGCCCACGTGGGGCGCGACCCCTTGCCGAGGCACTCCGGGCAGAGCGCGATGTTTCAATCCACGCGCCCACGTGGGGCGCGACCGCGCGTTGATAAGCGGTATCACTCATATACTCTTGGTTTCAATCCACGCGCCCACGTGGGGCGCGACCTCAGCTTCAGCCCGATTATCCGGATTCTGAACGTTTCAATCCACGCGCCCACGTGGGGCGCGACCAAGATATAAAATCTTTAAAACCATGATCTTTTGTTTCAATCCACGCGCCCACGTGGGGCGCGACTCAGCGGCGATCTGCGCCGCCAGAGCGTCCGGCGTTTCAATCCACGCGCCCACGTGGGGCGCGACCAATGCTTTTTTCGGCGTCGTTGATTCTCCAATTTGTTTCAATCCACGCGCCCACGTGGGGCGCGACAGATCCGGGCATGTGGCGATTTTCCCTTCTATACGTTTCAATCCACGCGCCCACGTGGGGCGCGACGCCGATATTCCCTAAGACTTGGCGATTTATGAGTTTCAATCCACGCGCCCACGTGGGGCGCGACTGCTACCTACCAGGCAAGGCCATTTATAGAGATTGTTTCAATCCACGCGCCCACGTGGGGCGCGACCCGGGACATACCAGCTGACGGTCGAGGCGAAGAAGCGTTTCAATCCACGCGCCCACGTGGGGCGCGACAGTACCATATTCAACTTATCTAAAGATAAGACCTTATAACCCCATGCGCGCGAACCCCGGTGAATCGATCCGATCAATTATTGACAATAAACACATCGCTTCCGGTATCTTCTTAATTGTCATAATGTTACACGAGGTGCGCATCTCCCGGTTAAATGATGAGCGCCGCAGGTCCGCGCGCGGCAAAATATCAAAAAATCATCGATCCGTCAGGGTCATACGATTTTTTCGCCCCGACATGCTCAATCCGGTTTTTCCAGTTAGCGCCAAGAAAGTAGTAGCGCAGGCTGTCGGTCCCCGGCTCAATGATACTTTCCAGCTTGTCTTTTAAGGTTGCCCATTGCGCCGGGTCAACGAGGCATTCAAAAACCGAGTATTGCACCCGTTGGCCATAATTTTTGCACGACTTGGCGACATTTCGCAAACGTCGCGCCCCGCCTTCAGAATCGGTTTTAACATCATACGTGACAAGCACCATCATAACATTATCCTTCCCATTCGTTATTTCCAGAAAAACGGCGGATAGGCTTCCAGATCACCACGCAGATGGCGAGCCAGCAATTGCGCCTGCACAAAAGGAATCAGGCCGACCTTCATCTTGTCACCTATAAAGGGATGGGTGATTTCTTCCTGTTTGCGTTCCTGCCAGCTTACAAGAATGGTTTTACGTGTTTCGGAGGTCATCAGTACTCCCCCTGTTTCGGTGCGCTCAAAGCCTTTGCCCTGTGCCTGCTGGCGATTGATGAGCGATAAAACAAGCCGGTCGGCCAGCGCGGGCCTGAGCTCTTCCATGAGGTCGAGAGCAAGGCTTGGCCTGCCCGGTCGGTCGCGATGCAGAAACCCGACCGCAGGATCGAGCCCTACCGATTCAAGCGCGGATACCATGTCATGCACCAGCAAGGTATAAACAAACGAAAGCAGCGAATTAACATTGTCGAGCGGGGGACGGCGCGAGCGTTCACGGAAAAAGAAATCATCCTTATTGCAGCGTATAAGATGATCAAACACCGCGAAATAATTTGCCGAAGCCTCACCCTCCTTGCCGCGCAAAGTATCGAGGTCCTTTATCTCCGGCAGGCTCCGAACGGTGCGCGACAACGACTTCGCAGCCGATGTCAGTATTGCTCTCCCCGCTGTGTCGTCGCGTTCCCGCGCCGCGCGCATAAGGACGTTGCGGCAGTTGACGATTTTTCCGATTAAGGCCATTTTCGCTATGGCGCAGCTCGCTTCCGGATTGTCGGCGCGGCGATACTGTTCACGCCGCAGCAATACGTTGCCTGAAACTGGACCATTGACTCGCGCAATAAAGCGGCCTTGATCGCTCAGGTATGCGACGCCGATACCTTTTTCAGCGCATAGCCCAAGCGCCGGAGGACTTACCGATACTTGCCCGAAACAGACCATTCCCGCAAGTTGCAATACGGGAAAACACGCTTTTATTTCGTGGTCTACCCGGATAACAAGGGTTTCACCATCACGGGCTACATACGAACCCTGGGTCGTTATATAGAGGGTATTGAGGAGATGCTTCATGCCGAAGTGACCTCATCAAAAGAATTAAAAGCTTCTTCCAGATATTTCTGTATTCTTCGACATTTCCCCGCAGACGGCATGCAGATATCGAAGAGCGAACAATGCCCGCATCTTTTATCATGATGCGCCGGAGGCGTGATATTCTTTTGAATCAACTGATGAAGTCGTGCGGCCATTGTCCCGGTAATATTCCGCAACTCCTCATCAAATACTACTTCCTGTCTTTTATGCTGCGAGCCGTAGTACAGCGCCCCCGCCGGTATCTTCGCAAACATCATTTCCTCAAGACACAGCGCCTGAGCGCACAATTGTATCTCATCGCACCGGTCTGTTTTAGGTTTTCCCCGCTTGTATTCAACCGGGAACACTACCCATGCGCCCCGTACGCCGGGCAGTGTTATTCCCTCCTCGGATCGGTGAAACTCCACCATATCGGCAATGCCGGAAATACCGAGTTCAAGCGAGCGGATACGCAGACCACGCACGGTGCGAATATCGCCGCGCGTTTCGGCCTCCTGCCCATGCACGCGCTCGTGCATGAGACGGCCTTCGGCGGTCAGCCGATTCTCCGCCCACGCCTGCTCGATATGAATCAGCGCGCACTGCCTCTCGCAGAATGCAAGGTGCTGCAACGCGGAAATGGGGAGGAGATCGTCTTCGGTGAACATCAATGATAACCTTTCTCTATCGATCCGGGTCGCAACATCGTATTATTTTTAAACCATCAACCATCAAAGGACTACCGCCATGAAATCTTATAAACTCAATGCGGTCATTGAAAAAGACGAGCACGGTTATTACGCCTTCTGTCCGGAACTCGAAGGCTGCTGCACGCAAGGCAAAACGCTCGATAAGGCCGTGGCGAACATTCGGGAAGCCATGAGCCTTTACCTCGAAACCATGTCTCCCAAAGAGCGGAAGGCATTGACCCATCGGGAACTCGTCACTTCCAGCTTAGAGGTTCTTGTTGCCTAAGCAACCTCGTCTGTCCGCAGCTGAAGCAGAAAAAATGCTCCTCAAAGCTGGTTTCAGCTTTATGCGCAGCAAGGGAAGCCATCGGATTTATTACAAAAGCGGCGTGCGGATGGTACTTCCTTTTCATTCAGGCGCTACGCTTCACCCAAAAATTATTAAGCAGCTCCAACAGGCGATTGAAAAGGCGATGTAAAATCGCCGCGCCGCAAGCCCCTCTCCTCAAGAACACCTCCTTCCTGTTCGACTCTCATGAAGCGAGAGGGGAGATAATCACCCGGCGATTCTTCGAAACAGCTTCACTCCTGAAAGTCCCGCTTCATTTACTAAAATTTTATAATCGTCAAAAGATCGAGCAGCTTTGGCTTCATCCTTACGCTTTATGGAAATACGATCGAATAATTCGTGCGCATGTGCGGAACCCATTTTAGAATCGTGTTCAAAAATGTATAGTCCGCGCGTAGCCATCATGCCACGAGCTGCGGAACGGTCATGCTCAAACATAGCAGCAAGCGCCTCCCATAAAAGGGCGAGATCGCCTTCGGAAAAACCGGTCTGATCGGCAAGCGCGGCAGAAATGAAACCGTGGGCACGGTAGAGACCATAGGGGATAGTAAATTTGCGGCCTTGAATGCCAATTTGCTCTTCAATAGGTTTATCGCCTTTTCTCGCAGCACAAACCGAAATTGAGTGCTCTAATGTAACAATAGGTTCGATAGAGCGTGCAAAAGTAATCTGAACTGGCCCACGTACTTGGCCTGCGGTTTTCTTTACTTTGCTGCTGTTATTTTCTTCAGATTTTGCATTATTTTCTGCCTTATCGCTTGTTGACATCACAGCACCAAAAGTACGAATGTCATAAAAATTGAGGCACATCCAATCCTTTGCAACATCTTCGTAATGTTTGCCAGGTTTCGGATTCTTTTTCTTATCCTTTTGCCACGCTTGCCACGCAGCTAATGCCGTTTTAACTTCTTCGCTCGAATCGTAGGCCTCTTCGATCTGCTCATTTAATATCGCTTTTTCACGAACCCAAATTTTATAAGGTGGTTCGTTTCTTTTTTCCAGTATAACGTAATTCCTTATTTTCCGTTTTATACATACATCCGTCACCAGGCCATGGCCGGATTCAGCATCAACGCGAGGAAGGTTACCTGCATCGGGATCGCCGTTGGGGTTGCCGTCGGCTACATCGAACAGAAACACGAAATCGTAACGTTTTTTGAGAGACATGGCATTTCCCTTTCAAGCAAGTTAATTGTTCGGGTTCATCGTAGTTTCTTGTTTCGTAAAAAAATCCTGTCGCTGGTGATAGTAACCGATAGCGAAGCGACCTTGTTCATAAAGATCCATGTGAGGTCTGAAATCTTTTATCCGGCACATAATTGATTCTATTCTCTTTCTATTGGCAGACTTTGAAGGGTATGAAAGTTTTGCCAAATGATGCTGGTTCATTCTCATAAGGATGGGAAAAACGACAGATGGTGTTGATGATGCCGAACTATAGTATCTATCAACTATCGTAGAATTAAGATCTTTTCCAAGCGCATCTCTTTGACACTTTTCAAGCACAGAGAACAGACGTCCGAGTTGGTAGCCAAGTGACGGATTTTCTTCATCCAGACTCATGGTTATCTCCTTATGGTTTGGGTTTATATGAACTCTAAAATATCTGTTGAGATAAGCCTTAATGAGCGCTGCTCGTACCGGTTTTACTCGGTTTTTCGTATCACTATGAATACGCCTCAGAGCCGCCTGAAGCAGGGTTGAAGGATAAGGTGTATCGGTACTGGTAAGTATGGCCCGTACAAAATCTCCGGCAACATTAGGAGGAAACCTTTCAGCATCATCTAAAGGGGCACAATATTTTATTATGGATTTAATAGAATAATATAATGGCTCATATTCGGGTTTAACTATTGCAAGATCAATGAAATGCTGATGGATATTTATTGAAAAATTGGCAATAGTTCCAATTCGCCATTCTCGTATTGAAAGACGAGGCCCTCGCGGCGTCAGACCAAGAAGGTAAAATGGTACATCTCCATCTTGTCCAAGGTACGCGCCGTTATAAATAGCTTTAAAAAGTGCTGTAATCGCTCTGGTGCCACTATCTGGGTCATCAAAGGGTGGGTCGATAAATATTGAAAAATCATTTTCAAAAGAAGTAGGTTTTTTTGACCAGTAAACATACGTTGAGTCTCCAATTAGCAGCTTTTGTTTAGAATCTTTTGAAAGAAGCATATTTAAAGCATTAACGTAACCAGAATAAACTTTTTTTCCAATAGGAGCATTATAGTTTTGAGTTTTTCCAAAAGATTCGAAAGCATCGCGATTGAAATTTATGATTGATCTTTCGCCCTTTCTATCCTTGTAAAAATCTATTACCCCCTTTATTGGCGGTTCTAAGCGCGCGATCTCATCGATATCTCCTGAAACAAGACAAAAACCCATCGTTGCTTGTTCTGATTTTAAATTGCTAATAGACGCTTTTATTTGTGGATTTTCCGTAACCGGTTTTACCTCATTGACTGAAAGTACAATACTTCTATTTTCCTTTTTAACTTCTTCCCATAGTGGATCTGTTTCAACTTTCGAAACTTGGTTTTCGTTTTGCGCATAGAAATGCAGACTTCGAATAACTTCAGAATCACCCTGAAGTGATAGAAGACGGTTACGAAATGCATCGAATTGCAATTTTATTCTCTCTGGGTTCGGTTTTTTTTTGGCATCAGTTGGTACTGGAATTCCAAAAAGGTATTCAATATTTTCCCAAAGAAGGTTAGCTTTAATTCCATTCCCTTTTTTTTCACCAAGCGTGGGAACAAGAATTAATTTCCCGCGGACTTTTCTTCCGTCAATTTCCCTCAAATCATGAAACTTCTTAAACTGTCCAAAGGTATCAATTTCTGCAATGAAATAAAATTCCTTTCTTTCCCACCCCTTTGGTGCAATCTCGCTTTCCCGATTCTTTAGCTTCCGGTCATAATATTCTTTAAGCGCTTGCAGTATCATCCTCGCACCTCCACTACTCGGCGATCGGTATTCACCACACCGTTTTCAATTTTAGCTCTGAAAAACATCGGCATCGGATCAGCTGGATTCTCGAAGTTCATATCGTAAAGCATCCAGCCGAGATCACGGGTTTCATTTATCGGAGATACCGGTTCTTCAACAGGTTTTATTAAGCGAAAATTGCAGGCAAATTCCCTGCATCCCAAATAAGGTCGATGAAAGCACTGTCCTTTTATCGCCCGTCGTTCAAACATGGAGGCGTATTTTGCTTCTTTTTCATCGGCGCGGGAATATTCCTGCTCCTCGACGTTATCGGCCCAGAATTCTGGTGTCGTAGAGTGGTTTTGTTTTCGCTCCGCAGGAGGAATAAAATCAAAGTTGCCATAAATTCGGTATTTGACATCTCGCAGGAACAACCCGGCTCGTTGCTGTCGCTCATCTTCTATAAAAAAGCCGAGCGGCTTTCCGACACCGCCTTGCAGCATATCCGTCGTTGGGCCTGAAAATTTTTTCCCCACCTCATTGCGCCGGACCGAAATCCACTTAATCGGATTAAGTACCTCGATTTTAGTGATGTTCCAGTGAATGGCAGGCTTCCAGAGAATTGCTTCATAGATGGCGCGCGCTGCGGAAGGGGTCATTACATCATAACTGACTCGCTCAACCTTCATTTCGGGCCGGGTGAAGCAGGCGTAGTCCCCCCACACCTCAAGACACCATTGTTTCATGGATTGTCCTTTCGTGATTACAAAATGAATAATTCAGGATCATTTGGTATCTCGTCAACCAAGAGCCCGGTTTTTGCATCGTATTCCGCTGGTGTGGTAAGCGTATAAATGCCTGGTGAAAACTCGACAACCGAACCACGACCGCGCATCAAGTCAAAATCACGAGTATAGATGTTCACCGCATACCGCTGAAGTTTTCGCAGAAGCCAACGCTCCGGTCCCTTTTTACGAAGCATTTGAATGAGACTATCCCCTTCTCCGTAGGGGACCAGAATCGTCCGTTGCATTGTGTCATCAATAATATGGAACTTCTCCGCCGCAGTCCTGAACTGGATAGCGCATTCCGGTGGTTCGGGCTTGAGAAGGTGTATGATTCCCTTTGAGTCCAAAGAGTTTGCTTTCCAGTAAAGAGTGCTGAAAAAAAATTCAAAATTTGCATGATTTAATGGATCATTAACTCCGGTTTTCAGCATTGATTCCGTTGTTTCAGCCGCCTTACGTAGAATCCCTGGTGGGGATTTCTTCGGCGGCACAAAAACAACCACCCGCCCAAGTCCGGATAGTTTCCCTTCACGATTACACCGACCAGCCGCTTGTGCAATGGAGTCGAGTCCAGCCAGCGAACGGTAAACAACAGGGAAATCGAGATCGACGCCCGCCTCTACAAGCTGTGTGCTGACAACGCGCACCGGTTCACCGCCCGCCAGTTTCCGTTTGATTTCGGCGATAGTGTCGCTTCGATGCTGCCCGCACATAAGGGCCGATAGATGAAATGTATTCTTCGGCAAGAGGCGGTAAAGCTCCCGGCAACTCTTTCGGTCGGAAACCACACAAAGCACTCGCTCCTCATTGGTTATCTCTCTTGACAAATCCTCCCAACTTGTCGGTTTTTGGAAATCACCGGGACATTCAATCTTCACGCGTTTAAGGGTTTCATATAGTTTCGGAACATTGCCAATAATTTCACGAACACTTCCGGAGGGCAAACCTTTGAATGAATCACGAGTTTCAAAAGCTGGTTGTGTAGCGGTCGAAAGGACAAATGTAACCTTGTAACTTTTGGTGAGCAGTTCGATTACTTTAAGAATAGGCCCAAGAAAGTCCACGGGTACAAGTTGCGCTTCGTCAAACACTACCACACTGTTGGCAATATTGTGCAGCTTCCGGCAACGGCTTGTTCTGGCTGCAAAGAGAGATTCAAAAAATTGTACCGAGGTAGTGACGATAATGGGTGCATCCCAATTTTCAGCCGCACGACACAATTTTAGCGTTGATTCATTCTCATCGAGACTTGCATGATGTTCCACGACTTGATCATCGCCTAAAACTTTCCGAAAAATATCGGCAGTCTGTTCAATTATACTGGTGTATGGAATAACATAAATCACTCGGTCATGCTTATGTTTTACCGCGTGCCCAAGCGCGAAAGCAAGACTCGATAGTGTTTTGCCACCTCCGGTAGGAACGGTCAACGAAAAAATGCCGGGCTTCATGTCAACAGCCTTCCGACAGTCTGCAAGTATTGTTTGGCGGATTTCATTAACCGGCGTTTTATCAGCACCGGCAGTCATTTCTGCAATGAACCGATTAAACCGAGCAAGGAGCAATTCTATTGAGAGGTAGTCACCGCGAGTCCCAGCCTTGTCCGTGTCCATATAATCTTCTGTATCAAGGAAATCAGCGTCTACAAGGCAGGAAAAAAGCATCCTAATCCATAGCGAGAGATCAAGTCCGGCAGTATCGAACTTCCATGGCGGTTTATAAGGCTTTGCGTTAGAAAGCTTGGCTATTTGTCCCTGTGAGATTTTTGCTGTAGAGGTGTGACCCAGGCGAAAACTGAGGGCACTTTGCCCACCTGCTTCATCGGGATACCAGTTGGGCAATCCGGCATGATGACCAGCAATGCAATAACTTAGAAATCGACCTATTTCCTTGCCAAAAATTTCTTCGGCCAATTTTGCACCCGGCGAGGAATGATCAATCGTTCCAGGCTTGCCTTCAAAATAGGCGCTATCATCACAGCCACTTTTCAGGCAAAGGTATTTCTGCCATTCCTGCGTTGCCTTTCCCGTATCATGCGAAAGCCCTAAAGCCTTTCCCCAACTCTCAGAATCAAAAACTTGCGCAAAAGAAGCTGCCCGCACGGCTGTTCCATTAAGGTGAGTTTCAAGCGTATGGGGATTGTCCCAAGAACCATTAGGCAACCGTCGAACGTGGGCGATATTCATGATGGTACCTCAAACCATTGGCTTGGTCGCGTTACCATTACGCTATCAGAGGAAATAGCAATTACCTCAAATAAATATCCCTGTTGCGTGCTTATCAAATAAAATAGGCACGGAACCCAAGCTCATGCCTCCTATAAGAGGCCGCAATGCCAATTTACAAAGAAAAAAAACAAAAAGGTTATCCGTGGCGTATTTTATTTAATAGACTGGGAATTCTTTGTCGGTGAACGGATTCTGAGTAATTACTGAAACAATCCATTTTTTAAGGGAAAATCTTTCAACATTGACTGATTTTATAATTTAGTATTCACCCTGATGTAAGTCGCCTAAACGTTTACACATCTAAGTTAAGCGCCCTTGATTCAATTACTTTGGACGAGTGCTATTTCCCCGCCCGTCTCCGGATGGATTACCTGTCTTGCCCGGCCAGTTGCCACCGCTGCCACCTTTCCCTCTGCCTTTTCCACCTCCACCACCTTTTCCACCACCGCCGCTGCTTTTCCCCATTTTACTCACCCCTTTTAAAGGAATGAATCATGACCCGAAAGTTTTCAAGAATGGTTTATTGAAGATTAAAATAAACATTTCCTTTAATATATAGTATAAAAATCTTCAGCAAGCGCTAATTATTGTACTTCTCCCCACTCCTCCGGTGCTGCATGTTCACGCCGCTCACCACATCGTGTTCTTTCCAGGCCCCCTTCTTTCCCGATAATCAAATAAACCGCGCCGCGCTTACGTTGAAAATATGCGACAACTGCTTGGCGATTTCCTTGCTGATACCCCGCTGTCCGTTTTCAAAATCAGAAATGCGCTTCGCGCTGACCGCGATCTTCTCTCCGAGTGCTGCCTGAGACAGGTTATGGGCTTCGCGCAGGTGCTTGAGAAGCACCCCCGGAGTCAATTCCTTGTCCAGTTCCCCGGCAAGATCGGTTTTTTCCCATTCGATGTACTCTTCATCGGAAGGACGCACCATATAGCGGGAATAGCGGTTTTCGAACATAAATATTAAATTTACGCGGACTCTACACAAATTCGACTACAAGTTTTTTTCCCGCAACATCCGCTATTTTAGAAAGTGTGTCAATGGTAGGATTATCGATATCTCCTTTTTCAAGGCGGGAAATAACCTGCTGGCTGACACCCATGCGATTGGCGAACTCTTTTTGAGTGAGACCGGACTTTTTGCGGGTGTCCCGGATAAGAAGCCCCACGGAGAGAGTGTTGGAATAGTGCTCAAACGCCTCCCTGAATGTTTTATTGCGAAGCCTGGCTTTAAGGCTTACGCTGAACGGTTTTTGTAGAGTACGGGTTTTCATGATTATCCTCCTATGTTTATCAAAACATGTTTCATTCTATTACGAGCAACGGCTATTTCCTTGGGTGGGGTTTTCCTCGTCTTTTTAAGGAACCCATGCAAAAGATAAAAATTTTCTCCCTGATGAAAAAAGAAAAATATTCGATACTGACCCGGTGAAAGAGGAATCCTCAGTTCTTTAATCTTACCGTCCATGGGCTTAACAAAAGGTACGCCAAGCCGATATCCGAATTCAGCAAGTTTTTCGATATACGCGTAAATCTTGGCCTGGTCGGGCAGGGGAAGCTCGTTTATTTTCTCTTCGACCGGAGATCGCCCGCTGTCTGTCGTATACCAGAAACCCTTTCCCATTAGGCCTCCGTTAAGAAAATACTACATTTATGTTGTATTTTCACGTGTTTCTTCACGGATCCGGTTCATGATGGTATATAGGGAGTACCCCTATGCGAGTTCAGTTTATACATTTTTTTGTTAAACGCCGTTTCTCCCGAATAATACTTCAATTAATAAAATCCACTCACCTCTCCCCTCCCGCACTCCTCCGGTGCTGCATGTTCACGCCGCTCGTGTTCAGCCGCATGGTCAAAAGCCGCCGGCTCACGCCGTACTCCTTCGCGGCGACCTCTTCGGGTATCGGCTGAAACCGGATCTTCAACAGCGCTTCCCTCGGCAGGAGAAGGGTCGCTGCAAGCAGGTCGGCCTCCTCCTCCTGCTCCGCGTCGTAGTGGCGCAACATGAGGCCGAACTCGTGGGAGTGGAACGCCTTCGGCGCCTCATGGCCGATGATAAGGTGCGACAGCTCGTGCATGATGTCGTTGGAGCGGCGCTGCGGCGCGCTCGCGGGATTGTACACGATCATGCGCCTCGCGCCATCGCACAGCGTGACCGCCGACCATGCGGAGGGGTCGTCGCGGAGCAGGACGCGGAGCGAGCCTTCGGAAAGCCCGTCAAGTTTCCGGGGGTCAACGAGCCGCACGGTGAGATGGCCGGCAAGGGTCAGCGGGTCAAGGGGGTCGCTCCGGGGCATCCCGAGCCGGGTCCGGTAACGGGCCGCCACCTCCTCGCACCAGCTCTTGAACCCCCTGCGGGCCATGATCGGCTACCCCGCGGTTCCGGAAAAGAAACGGTCGGCCGCCATGATCATTTCGCCGAGGGCCGCGGCGGTGGCCGGCGACAGGGTGCGGTTCGCCTTCAGGTGCACGCCGCGAAGCGTCTCCTTCGGGGCGGCCCTGGCGCCCAGAACCTCTCCTGCGTCAAGGTCAAGCCACGCGCAGAGCCGCTTGAAGGTCTCGATGTCGGGAAGTTTTCCGGCTTCGAGCCGCGAGAGCGTGGCGATGCTGACGCCGATCTCGGCCGCAGCCTCCCGCATTCCCCTTTTTCCCCGCCGCTCCCGCAGCAGGCGTCCCAAATTTTCAAGCGTTACCGGGGCCATCCCCCCTCCTCCCGCAAGGTGTTTAATGCGTTAAAAAATGTTTGACTATCGTAACGGCTTCAGGTATATTTCATCACGGAAACATCGTTACGTATCTGTAACATACTTGTTCCGACCCAACCGGGTCAAGAGGAGGGAGGGACGGTTCCCATGGCGCATACGATGGACGAAAAGAGCCGGTTCATTGAAATGAGGGCGAAAGGATACTCTTTTGTTAAAATCGCCGCCGAGACGGGCGTCTCCAAGCCCACGCTCATCAAATGGGCGGTGGAATACGAAGACGAGATAGAAACGCTCACGGCCACCGAACTGCAGGCGCTGCTCGAACAACACGGGCTCACGCGGCAACAGGAGTCCGAGCACATCGCGCAGCAGCTTGAAAGGGTCAGGCAGGCGATTGAGGCGCAGGATCTTGCCAAACTGCCGGTCCGCGACCTTCTCCTGATGAAGAAAAACCTTGAAGAGAAGCTTGAAAAACATCAGCGCCGCTCATCCATTCATACCGGTATGGATAAACCGGCGAGAGATCTATTCAGCGCCGAGGAAAAGATGCTGCCCGTCAATTGATCGTACGGGGACGCACGACGGTAAAAAAACAGTAAAAAAACGGTAAAGAAACGGTCAACTTTATGGTCAAGAAACGGTAAACTTTTGGTCAAGTATTTTCGGAAAAATATCGAAAAACGTTGAAAACGACACGTTGGCGGTAGCGCAAATCCGGAGTAAGCCAGCGCAATTTTCTCTGTAATCCGGCAAGGTTTATATTTATTGAGAATTTGTAATCATCAGCGCCCTCAATCCCGTCCTTCGGCAACGACTCAATGTTTCGCACACCTGCAATCGGCAGACTCCTCTCCCCGTTCCTGTTTTTTTTCTCCATCGGACTCGCGCAGCCGAACCGGGCAGTGGTTCCGGCTATTGACTGGAAGGGCACGAGTGTTTTTCGTGACCTCACCTACCCGAAGATTATCGACAGCTTGTTGAAGCATCCCGACAACAGGGATTCCGCTTCGTGGCTTTTCCGACTCGGTACCGCCTACCTGCTCTCCGGCGATGGCGATAAGGCATTGCCATGCTTTGCCGGGGCGCCGCTTCGCGATGTCGCGCTTTCGCCGCTTGCATGGGAGGGGATCGGCGACTGCTTCGCCAGAATAATGCGGTGCGACAGCGCCCTTGCCTGTTATGAACGCATCGTCGCCATGCCGCTGCCGTTCCGGTACCGGGCGACCGTTTATCGCAAAATCCGCGACATCGTGCTCGACGATACCGCCAGGATCCGTACCGACTCGCTGCGGAGACAGTACTGCCGCTGGTGGAACGCCCATAAGCCCCTTCCGCTGGATCCCCTGTGCGGCAGGATCGATACGCTGGTCCGGCTGGGGGAGTGGTCGCAGGTCAATCATCTCGTGCTTGGCGCGATTACCGCCCTTGAAGACTCTTCACAAATAGCTATGGTCAAGAGTATCGAGAACGGAAATCCGTCTGACGCCGCGCTCACTACCGCGTGCCTTTTCCTTATTGCCCGCATAGCGATCGATTGTCGCCTGTATCCCATCGCCGAGCACATGCTCGATGAGACGTGCAATCGGAAGGATTTCGACCAGGTGGTGGGAATACGGAAGTACCTCAAATTCCGGGGAAGACTTTTCTTCTGCGAGGGCAAAAACGAAGAGGCGATCGAATCGCTGACCTCCTCTATCCGCCGCTTTGGTTATGAGGCCGATGTCGGATTCCTCGTAGCGCGTGCCTACGGGATGCTCGATAATCTCGACAGTTCGGCGCACTGGTACGACCGTTTTATCGAGGCATCGCCCCGGTACGGAGGCATGGCTGAAATCCTCTGGCGGCGCGCCTGGATCGACGTGGAGCGGGGCGATCCGGACACCGCGTCCCAATTCTTCCGGAAGATTTACCAATCGTATCCCCGGTCGACTCACGCCGAAGAGGCGCTGTTGCATCACGCCCTGTGCAGTTTTGAGGAGGGGAAGTACGATTCGGTGATCAGGGAGCTGGCGTTCCTTGAAACCAAATGCCGGGCACCGGCGCTCTTACCCGCCGCCCTGTTCTGGAAGGGCAAGGCGTGGCTCAGGCTCGATAGCCTTGACCGGGCCAGGGCGGCATTCGCCGAGGCAGTAGCTTTCGACCCCTATGACTATTATGCACACCGGTCCCGCAGCCTGCTCGCGGTGCTTCACGATTCGACGCACGCGCTCTTTCCGTTGGATACGGTGTCGGATACCGGCCGCGCAATTCGCTGGTTCGACTCCCTTTCTCCGCCCTGCGCGAGAACCCTGACGTTTGAGGACAGCATCAATCTGCGACGAGCGACCGTAAGCGCGACGGTCGGCCGAACCCTTGACGCGGAAACTTTTTTTGAACCGGTCGAACAATCGCTCAAGGGGAGTCCTTCACTGGTTTTCCGCATGGCAATGCTCTACCAGTCGGTCGGCGCGACGATGCAGGGCGTCAGAGCCGGCTGCAGGATTTTGACACGGCTGCCTGCCGAGGGCGGGCAGAGCCTTCCGCTTCCAGTCCGGGCGCTCCTTTTCCCAACGCCTTGGGCGGATATCGTTAAAGCCGAATCGCGGAGGTGGGACATTGATCCGAGCCTTACCTATGCTGTCATCCGCCAGGAGAGCATGTTCGATCCCGAGGCGGTTTCATCCGCCGGAGCGATAGGCCTCATGCAGATCATGCCGGCAACGGGAAAGACCATCGCCCGGGAGATCGGCGAACCCTTTTCTATCGAGACCCTGTATACCCCGGAGGGGAGCATCCGCTATGGCACCTACTATCTGCACAAGCTTTTAAAGGAGTTTGACAGCAATTGCGAAATTACCCTTGCGGGGTACAATGGCGGCCCGCCGAATGCGAAGGAGTGGCTGGAGCATGGTAAAAATAAGGACTCCGATCTCGTGGTGGAAGGAATCATGTTTTCGGAGACAAGGAATTACGTCAAGAAGGTGATGGCCAATTACTGGTCCTACTCCATGCTCTTGCACTGATGGTCCGAAGCCTGGCAGGGGCCGGCATAATGCTAAAAATTCTTCGGCCGCTTAACCGTAATTACAAGGAATGCCCTATTATAGGGGAGGGCAAAAGCCGGCGTATAACTTCCTGGTATCGTGAGCTGTTCTCTGGTTTCAGACAAAAGTCTATGAATAGATTAATTTTCATTATAGCGGGTCTCTTTTTTCTGTGCCTGAGAGCGGGTGGATCGGTAACCGTTACTGAAAATACCTCATCCCGTCTGGTTTTCCGTTGGGACCTTTCGAGCTTCGATACCGCTTCGATAAGGGATTCAACAGGCAAGCTCGAGACGATGCTGGGTTTCAAGGGCGAGAATATCTCGCTGGGCTCCGCAGGGGAGCCGGTGGTACCCGGTCGTTCGGTGTATGTCGGGATTCCCCTTTCCGGCATCATACGCGTAAGTTTCAATGCCGGCCAGATACAAACGCTCAGGCTGCATCATCCGTTACTTAAAAATTCCATCAAGGGGGGCGCCGGGAAGTTTCCCCAGAAGCAGGTTTTGCAATTTGTAGACGAGTGGGTATCGCAGCCGCGCTATACCTGGCTTAAAACCATGCGGGCGGCTCAAATTGGAATTCGCCCCTTCCTGGCCGCCGGCGATGGTCAGACGGTCAGGATTCTGCGAAGCGGGGTATGCACCATAGAGTTTCCCGCATCCGCTCCCGGCGGTCCTGCGCGAGGGGCGAAAACCGCCTACCAGAAGATGCAGAAACAGCTTGTGCTGAACTACGGCGTTGCATCCACGTGGATCAGCGCGCCCGCAAAATCCCTGCTCAAGGCGGTCGATCCCTATCCGCTGACGTATGGAGATCCAACCCTCAAGACATTTACCATCGGTGACGGGCACAGCGGAATGAACGAGATGACGACGAATGAAAACGGCATTCTCAAGATAACCGGCGCGCAAATTATACATCTCTGGGGAGCGCAGGCAGGCCAGGTCGGCATGGGCCAGGTCGCCCTTTACGCTTCGACAAAGGGGGCATTGTCTGCCGATATACCCGGTCCGGATGCGATACCTGCCGGTATTCAGGAAGTTCCCCTGTTTCGGTACGATCGTAATGGGAATGGCGTTGTGGATTCCGAAGATTATTTCCTGGCATGGGTCACCGGTCTCAATGACTGGGTCTATGATACCTCCGGCCGTGACTTCGGGTACGTGGTCGATAATTACGACGATAACCGCCACTACTGGCTTTGCCTGAAGTCCATAGGGGACGGCGCATCGATGAGTCTTTTTTCGCAACCAGCGGGAAGCGGGGATACGGTCGATTACTTTACCAACCATTGCATGTTCGGGGAACCCAACTTTAGTTTGAAGGACGTGAGCAGCAACGTGGGGACCGAGGCTACGGAAGTGGGCTACACCTGGGTGCAGGTTACGCCGAATACCCCCACGTGGAGCTATCAGCTCACTCTTCCAAACGTCGACTCGACCGCCGGCGGCGTTCTGCAGTTTATGT
>JBEKOX010000044.1:0-26467 GCA_049521335.1 Chitinispirillaceae bacterium | reverse complement strand
CGAACAGATGGGTTTGCGGTCCGCTCCCGGCGTTCAATTCCGCCTCATCGCCGATTCGCACGCAATCGAATTCGGTCAGGTCGGTGGTGTTCATATACACTCCCTTGCCGATTTTCGCGCCAAGCAGGCGCAACGCCCACGGCAGCAGGGGGGTGCCGCGCAAAAGATCCAGAAAATTCGGCACGGCCAGCGATTCGTACAAATTGGTGACCGCTTCGCTGATCCAGACGAATGGCGTCCACATCGCCCGCGCGCAGGAACGGTATCTGCCCATGAGAGTCCATTTCAGGGCGACGACGAAAAGGAAAGAGGCAAGGCCGTACAGGCAACCGGCAATGGACAATGCGAGCGCGGTTTCCATTCCCCATCCCTTCTTCGCGGCAAACGGCATCACGAGCGCAACGATCAAGTAACCCGTGGCGATCACCACCGCCAGAGGCAGGACGATGCGCAAACCTTCGATGAAGCCGCGCGCCAGCCGCCGAAGCCGCGATGGGCGGAAGGTAAGCGATACGGGAAACCCTTCCAGGCGCTCGCGCGCGGGCAGCAGCATGGCAGGCGACCCGATCCATGTCTGGCCGGATTTGAGGAGCGCATTATCGGGCGTCCGCGTTTGCACGCCGATCAAAACGTCGTCCGGCACGTCCGCGCCGTTGAGAACATAGGCGCCGTTGCCGACGAAGGTACGGCTGCCGATTCTTGTCGGTTTTAAAACCATCCAGCCGCCTCGCTGTTCCTCGTCTCCCAGCATCGCGCTGTCGGCGATGAAGCTGTCGTCGCCCAGTTCAAGAAGTTCGGGCGTCATGCCTTCGGCGGTTGAAACTTCGGAGTGGCTTCCCACCTTCGTCCCTAAGAAGCGCAGCCACTCGGGCGCGTACACCGAGGCGTAAATTCCGTGAAGCACGTGGAGACTGTTATCAAGAATCAAGTTGGTGAACTTTTTCCGCCAGAACGCATAGCTATACACCGACCAGGTTCCGGCGGCCTGGCGCGGCAACATCCGTCGCAACGCCCCGGCCAGTAATACCGTTACCACAATAAACAAGGCGCTGGCCGGGATGGCCAGCAGGAAAAACAGGCCGAAGGCGGAAGCGGGATGCAGGTTCGATTCGAAAAAATCCCAGGTGTGCGCGTCAACCCAGTCAATCAACATGAATGCCGGAAAGCTCGGCAGAAAGAACAACACCGATACCGCGACGATCGTTACGGCAAAGAGCATCGCCTGCGCACACCGCCAGCCAATCGGGCATTGCGGGCGCGGCGGCAGTTTTTCCCGTGGCTGGTTCACGGCGCGCGCGGGCGCGCCTTCCCAGATTTCATCGTCGGGAATTTCCCGGCCCGCCGACAGCGCGGATTGTCCGCCGAGCCGCGCCCGCTCGCCGAGTCCGGTGTCATTTTCCAGGACCGAATACGAATCCAGGGTTGATTCCCGCTGCAGGAGAACGGGACCGACTATCAGCATCCCGCCCTCGACGCGGGCATTTTCGATGTTCGCGAAGGTGCCGATGCTGACGCCGTCTTCGATGGTCAGTAGATCCGGCGCGCCCAGCGTAATGGCGTCAATCATCACGTTCCGCCCGATTCGCGCGCCGAGTGCGCGCAGGTAGATCGGCATCCACGGCGTGCCGGACAGGAGATAGACAGGTGGCAGCTCGCAAAACCGGTTTCCCAGCCACCAGCGGAAATAGGCGACGCCCCAGAGGGGAAACCGTCCCGCCTTCAATTTTCCCGTTGCCAGCCATTTTCCGGCAATGGCCACGATGAACATCGCGAGTTGAATCAGTACAAAGGTCTCCAGTGAATACAACACCGCCCGCGGTATGCTGTCGCCGGGATCGCCCGTGTAATAGTGATAGACAAAAAACGGCGTGAGCCAGTCGGCGATGTGCAACAAAACCAGAAACGGAATGACGGCGGCCTGCGCCACTCCGCACAAGAACCTCCGGCGCAAAGGGGCGCGTTCGTACGATGTGGCGGACGGTCGCTTCCGCCGGCGCTGTTTTCCCATCGCCCGGACGATTCCTGACAGATGTCGTTCGCGATAAACATCCTGCACGCTTAATGAAGCGTAGCGTTCATCGGCGCGCAGCGTTGAAACCAGCCGCGCCGCAAGGAGCGAATGCCCTCCGAGGTCATCGAAAAAATCCGCCTGCGGTTGCCAGACAAAGCCGGGGAAAAATTTACCGAGCGCGGAACAAAGCGCCAGCTCGTCTTCGCCCTGCAAAGGGGCGGACCGGTCGTCGTTTCGTTCGACCGGGTGGAGCGTTGAAAGCCGCAGGACCTTCAGATCGACTTTACCTGATGTCAGGCGCGGCAGTTCGGCCATTATTTCAAAATGCGTCGGCGTCATGTACGGGGGAAGGTGCGCCATCAGGGCTTGCCGTAATGCGGCCGGTTCCAGTTTTTGACTGGCGGCCGGAACAACGAACCCTACCAGGTGATCGATTCCGCCCACCGGGCGCATCACCACGGTCGCCGCGCCCACGCCGGGTTGCGCCGCCAGCATCGCGGTAATTTCGTCCAGCTCGACGCGAAATCCGCGGATTTTCACCTGATTGTCCGCGCGGCCATGGTAGTGCACCGGCCCGCCGGGTGACAGGTGCGCCAGGTCGCCCGTGAGATACATCAGACTCCTGTCGGAACTCAGGGGGTTGGGGATGAACCGTTGCGCCGTCAAGTCGGGTCGTCCCAGGTAACCGCTCGCCAGTCCCGGCCCGAAAATGCACAGTTCGCCAACTTCTCCCGCCCCGAGGGGCCGCCGCCCTTCATCCACCACCATCAACCCGTAATTCGGCAGCGGCATCCCGATGGTCACCGGTTCACCCGGTTTCAATTCCGCAAAGGTCGCCGTCACCGATGTTTCGGTCGGCCCGTACGAGTTGAAAACTTTTCGTCCCGGCTGCACCAGACGCTTGGCCAGCGAATCAGGACAGACTTCGCCGCCGAGATTGATCAGTCGCAGTCCGGAAAGCGGATTGTCAATCAAACTCACCAGCGTCGGGACCGCGTGCAGCACCGTAATGCGTTCGCGCGCTAAAGTGTGCGCCAGCAAATCCGGATCGCGGCTGAGCGTGGCCTGCGCGATCCAGATCGTCGCGCCGACGAGGTAGGAGATCCAGACCTCCTCGAACGACATGTCGAAGGCCGCCGAAAAGCCCTGATACACCCGATCGGTTTCCCGCACGCCAAGAACTTCATTTTCGCTGCGGAGCAGATGGCAGATGCCGCGATGGCTGATGACGATGCCTTTGGGTTGCCCCGTCGAACCGGAGGTGTAAATCACATAAGCGGGGTCGGAAGGTTGCGCCGCAACGCAATGCGGCGTTGAGTTTTTATCCGCGAGCAGATCTTCTGCCGCCCACGCCGGCACGTTTAATTCCGCGCTGCGCGGCAGCCAGTCACGGCACGTCACGAGGCCGGCGGCATTGGCGGATTGCAGGCAGGTCCTTATCCGTTCCAAAGGGGTTTCAGCGTCGAACGGCAGCCAGGCCGCGCCGCTTTTCGTGATGCCCGCCTGTGCAATCAGCGCATCCGCGCCGCGCGGCATGAACAAACCCACTACCCGGCCCGTTGCCGCGCCGCGCAACAGCAACGCTCCCGCGATCGCATCGCTTTGTGCGTTCAGTTCGTCGTAGGTAACGACACGTTCGTCCCAGATTAACGCCGCATGCTGCGGGCTGCGGCGCGCGGTGGCAACGAGGATGTCGGCGAGGCATTCATTGCGGAGCAGATCAGGACGGTTCTGGCCTTTCAACACCGCCAAATCACGGTTATTTTTCATGGAGCGCTGATTTTAAAGTCATAATCCGATCGATACCATTTCTATTTCTATAACCATTAGAACATTAGACCTATCTCAAACAGTTTGGGTTACTCACGAAAAACAAAATGACGAAGTTTGAGGAATTTCGGGGAGAGGCAGGGTATTGGAAATTTTCTATTCTTTGCATCAAGCAATTGTTGTTTCACTGTCCTCAGAATTCGACATGCACTCGTCCGGAGAAGACATTTACCGGCCCGCGGTCCTCGTTATACGCCGGGTTGACGACAAGTTGGTAATCCGCCGTGGCATAAATGCCGGCGACGATCCTCGCCTGATAATACGCTTCGAGGATGTTTTCGGTCCCGTAGTGGAGCAACGTGCCGTCGCCGAGCATGAATCCCAGGCCACCCGCTTCCAGAAACCGCCGGTGCGCCGGTGAAATGCCGTTTATTGCCAATGCCAATCCGGCATTATCGTTGTTTCTCTTCCACAGGCTGCCGGAGAGATTTATTCCGGGGGTGACGCTTTGGTCAATTTCGGCGAATTCCCAGGAGGCATAGTTACCGTCATTCCAGCTCAGCCGCAGGAATGCGCCGAGCGTCGAGGTTATTTCCTGATCGCCATTGATATCGAAGCCCGCCTTCTTGCCGCCGAAATGCGGCGACGAATTTACATTAAGCAGGCTTTTATCGGCGGTGTCGTTTTCATACGCGTCGACAGCCTGGTCGTAATTCCCCGCGCGGTTAAAGTCGTCGTACAACAGGACTCTGACGGCGCCGGGGTGTCCGTGGATAAACGAATCCCGGTATTCCGCTTCCAAGGTGTACCCGGCGGCCTCCCCCCAGTGAAATTCCAGGTCCGGCCCGTTCGCCACCGTTGAAACGGCGCTGATTGCCCCGCGAAACGACCACTGCGCGAGGTTATATTCCGTCACGAACGCGTAGGTGTAGCCGCGGGTATCGGCGGGATAATCCCAGGCCCCCGCGTCCATGAGCGACCAGTTGAAAAACTGCATTCGTGGATCGTGAGAGTACCGGTTGTTATCGAACATGTCGGGGAGGGCTATTTTGCCTGCGGTAAAGGTGATGTTGTCCGGTGATACCTTTTCCCAGACCTGATTGGCAGCGTCGGTCAATGTGTCGATTGTTCTGTCGCCGAGATCGATTCTATGGCGGATAAAAAACCTGGCAAGGTAAAGGACAGGCGCGGGATCGCCGACGCGCTCTACCTCGCCGTTGGGAAAACCGGCAATGCCATAGCCGCCACTGAAACCTTGTCCTCCCGCTATTTCCGGATTACAGTATATCGAGCCTCCGGGCCATAGCCGGCAACCCGCGAAGAGGGTGCCGGTCATGGTCAGTGCCTCTTCGCCCGAATTGTGCAAACTGTTCGGGCCGCTGTACAGCGCATAGAACGAGGGGTGATATTGCTGGACTGCCGTGGACTGACAGTGCAAATTCCAAGGCCTGGTTGAATCGGAACTGTTATCGGGTTCCTGCGCGATAGCGGGAACAACGGAAATGCAAAGTGCAAGAAAAAAGGCGGCTATTTTCATTGAGGCTTTCTATGAAATGGCAACGACGCTGCGTTATATGATTCCGGTTGATAATGATGAGATCGGGCAATCCCGCGACCAAATTTGGAATCTACACAAAACGATGTTTCAAATTCATGACATCCTTATACAGGATGACTCCAAGGATTTTTTTCCCCTTATCGAGAATCGGAATGGCGCGAAACCCGTAGCGGATAAAAATATCCGATGCGTCCTTCAACGTATCCTGCAGGGTTAAAGAGACGATTTTATCGGTCATGATATCCCTGAGCATGGCGTGTTCGTTATAGGTCAGCAATTCGGAAACATCGATAATCCCTTGCAGTACCCCGGATGAGTCGACGATATAAACATAGTGCCGTACCTTGTTCCCCTGTGCAGCCGCCTGGTATTCGCTGCGTGCTTTCCCGACGTTGTCGTAAACGGTGAAGCTGATATAATCCGTAGTCAGGTAATTCCTGATATGTTCATCCTGCTGGTTAACGATCGCCCTGATTTTTTCGGACATGTCGGGCTTGATAATGGCGAATAAGCTTTCTTTTTCCTTGTAAGGCAGCGCGGACAGCACGTCTGCCGCCTGGGCGGGCGTCATCTCGTCGATAAGGCGGGCAATGACCCTCTTATCGAGCGAGGAGACGATTTCCCGTTGCACGTTGGGATCGACCTCTTCAAAGGCGTCCGAGGCGTGTTCAGGTTCCATTTCGTTCAAAAGGAGCGCCCGCTGTTCCTGGTTGAGTTCCTCGATGATGTCCGCCATATCGACGGGCGGAATATCGGCGAGCTTTTCCCTGAGGGTGGTCAGTTTCACGTTGCCCCTGAAAGCGCCGATGTGGCCGGGGAGCGCCTGAATATATTTCCACGAGACGGTATCTTCCTTGATTTTCAGGATATCCGCCAGCCATTTCAAGCCGATTCGTTTCAACAGTCCATATCGGTTGAGCTCAACATCCGAGACATAGAGTTTTTTATTGATCTGGATGATTTTTACATCATACACGACCGATACATCGCGGTCGTCCGTGTCAATTATCTTTTTATCAAGAACAAAGTCTCGCAGGAGCATGGCGTCCGGGGCGGGTTTGCCCTCGTACTGGACGATCGACTCGATATGCACCACGATGGTTTTGTCCGCTATCTCGACGATTTTGTCGATCGGGATGATGAGCGATGGCTCGCCGAACGGACGGCTGATAATAAGCTCCGTGACGTGCGGGATCGTGCCCTTTTCAACGATAATAACGTCGGATAGTTTACCGATGCGTTTTGAACGATCGTAGGTGCTGTAAATGCCGTTGCCCAGAATTTCGCTCAGGAAATAGGTGCCGTCGGGCTGCGGCTTGGTAAATGCCGGTTCGTTCACGATCCATCTCCCCTTAGTGGTGCAGCATGGTTATGAATTTATATATAAGCAGCCCTACGAGCGCCAGCAGATACACTCTGAGGCACAGCAGCGAGATTCGCACCGCCGGGGTGATTTTTATGCCGGGCGTCGAATATCTCCTGTTTATTTCCGCTATTTTGACAAAGTTACTCTTAAAGAATCGTCCCATGGTTTTGAGCATAGCGCGTCCTTAAAACTTGAATTTGGAAAGCATATCGGGGAAAAGGGTGGTTATCCCGTAGAGCGTCGATAAGACGATGATGACGCCGACAATGGTCGTACAGATGATGTTTTGCATGACACTGTTCCGGTAGGCGCCCACGGTTTTTTCATCGTTGAGCAGGAGAATCAGGAACACCAGCGCGGCGGGCAGAAGGGTGACGGCGATCACCTGCACGAAAAGCGTGATGAGCACCAGCGGCGCCTTTGGGATGAGCACGACCGCTCCGGCGGAAATAAGCGCGAACAAGTAAAAGGCGTAAAACCAGGGCGCTTCCCTGACCTTCTTATTAAGAGAGTGCGCCCAGCCGAACACCTCGCCGAACGCCCAGGAGCTTGCGAGCGAAATGCAGATTGCGCCGAGAAAACCGGCATCGAACAATCCGATGGCGATGAACGTTCCGATGTATTTGTTTATGCCCATGAGTTTCTGGGCCGCCTGGCCAGCGCTCTCGATATCGATGCCCTTTAACACCGTCCCCGTTACCACGACGATAAAAATCGCCACGATGACCGTAAGGGCCGAGCCTACAAGGGTGTCTATTTTCCCCCATGCGATATCCTTTTCCTGCAGCCCCTTGTCCACCACCGAGCTCTGCTGAAAGAAAATCATCCAGGGGGCGATGGTGGTGCCGATATTCGCCATGAGAAAGAAAAACATCTCGTTATTGAAACCGCCGGGGAACTGCGGAATTAAGCCCTGGTGGATGATACTCGACATCGAGGGGCGGACCATGAAGGCGCACGGTATGTAAATGAGGTTCAGTGCGCAGAAGAGAAAGGCAATTTTCTCCCATGTCCAGTATTTCCCCCGGACCACCATTATCCACATGATTGCAATTACGCCGATAATGGTGACGATCGGCGGAATATGAAAAATGCTCATGGCGGCGGTCATGCCGATGAACTCGGTGACGAGCGTCAACCAATCGGTGAGAATAAGGTCACAGAGCGAAAACCAACCCCAGAAAGGGCCGAATGAGGTGAATATCGCCTCCGCATGCCCATGTTTGGTGACTGCTCCCAGACGCTCGGTCATCTCCTGCACATAATAGGCAACCGGCAGAAGGATTATGAGAAACCAGATGAGTCCATAGCCGTATTTTGAACCGGTCGCCGCATAGGTGGTAATGCCGCCAGCGTCATTGTCGGCGATCATGACGATGATGCCGGGACCGGACAAGATGAAAAACAACTGGATCGCTTTTGTATACCTTCTGAAAACCAGAAAGAATTTGTCGAGCAGGTTCATCGACCGTTTGCCTCCCTCTGCAAGAGGTTTTTCACCTTACCAAGCTCTCGAAACCTGGTTTTTTGTCTGGTTATAATGCGGAATTAAATGGGACCATGCCGGCAGGCTGCTAAATTCCTGAATTCGCTGCATCCGCAAACTCGGCAGGGGTTACCCGGCGATTTTAGAGGCAGCGTCAACGGCAAAGATCGACAGATTCTCTTCCACTACTAACAGCTGAATAAATATACACGAGCTGATTTGTACTATAAAAACGGAGGGAAGTCCTGCAGGTGGAATCTGCTGCTCTGAGGAGAGCCCGGTACTGTCGACCTGATCTTCACCGCGTTTAAAAAAATAATAGATGAATGTCAATAAGACAACATTTTATTTAGATTATTTTTTCATTATTCAATCCGTTTCCATGCATCTTTTGCGGGATTGTGCGTCCTCGATAATATTCACGCGGAACGCAGGAAGTATTTTCTAATGTAATGTTTAATCCATGTCAACAACAGCGCTGTCATAACAAATAGTATGAACATACCAGGAGCCAAAGTACTCCTCATTGACGACGAGTTGCAGATCCGGCGGATCCTTCGCCTGACCCTTGAATCGAACGGGTTCTCCGTGATGGAAGCGGCGACCGGAAAAGAGGGAGCGTACCTGGCCGCCGTTGAACATCCGGATATCGTGCTTCTGGACCTCGGTCTACCCGATACCGACGGCATCGCGGTGCTGAAACAGATCAGGGAGTGGAGCAAGGTGCCGGTTCTCATCCTGTCGGTGCGAAACGACGAGAACGGAAAAGTTGCGGCCCTGGAGGCCGGAGCCGACGACTACGTCACGAAACCGTTCGGCATCAAGGAGCTTATCGCGCGAATCCATGTCGCGCTGCGTCATTTGGAAAAGTTAGGGGAGGAGCTTCGGGAATTCCGGAACAACGGGCTTGTCATAGACTTTGTGAACCGGCGCGTCATGCTCGGGGGCTCGGAGCCGAAACTCACGGTTACGGAATACAACCTTCTGACCCTGTTCGCGAAAAACGCGGGAAAACTGCTGACCCACAATCACATCGTCAAAGAACTGTGGGGCGCTTATGCACTCGACGGCGGGAGCCGGAAGCTGCGTGTCCATATCGCTCAATTGCGCAAAAAGATAGAATCCGATCCCGCGCGGCCTTTTATCGTCACCGAGACCGGGGTCGGGTACCGGATGCGGCTCTGGGAGCCGGAAGAAGAGTAAAATACTGCGCTCGCGTCGAGCATCTCCCATTCGGTTCGGCAAGGGGCCCGTGTGTGTTGATCACTTCGGGTGTTTCGCCATATACGCGGCGGAGTATCTGAAGTACACATCGAACTCCCGTATCATGAATCCGGTAGGAAAGTTCAGCTGGCCAAGGTACGAATCGTAGACCGTGGCCCAGAGGTGCGCATGGGTCATCTTCGTGTCGAGCGACGGGAGGAACTGCATGTACGATTCCTCGCCGCCGCTGCCGTTTGCGCTTCCCGGAACAAGCAGGAGGAGCGAATCTTCCGGTAACGTGACCGAATCCAGGTCATCCTCGTATTCCCAATCGTAAAACCAGGTTGCCAGCTGGAAAGTATCCCTGCCGGTTTTTGAGTCGAAATAGATAATTTTATCACGGGCGGTGTCGGTAACCGTGACGCCGTTCTGCACTATCGCATAGATTCCGCTGTCAGCCGCAAAGTAATAGGTGTAGCCGGTATCGATGAGGACGGTATCCATGATGGTAATCGGGGACACATCATTATAAAGATATTGGGGCGTATATTTTCCTCCGAGAATCGAGTCCGCGGGATTAAATCCCGAAGCGCTGCTTGTCTTTATGGTATATACCCCTACCCAATGCATCGTCGGATTCTGCTCCACCGGGATTATGGACGCAAGCGGCGTATTCTGGAAATGCCGGTTGTATCGGATGGTAAATTGTCCCCGCACCTGAAGCTGCGCGCCGGCCGAGTCTTTTACGGTAGCGAGAACCGCCCCCTGCACCGAAAAGACCGCGAGCACCTTTTCCGCGACGACGATCAGCGAATCCATGGCCGAAGACGAAGTGATGTTGATGCCCAGCGTCGGTCCCCACTGCTGCAGGAATGCCGCAACCGCCGGCGTATCGTTTATATTCACCCCTCCGAGTGCATGCAGAAATGCGGCAAAACCCTGCTGGGTCATCGTCCCCATGGCGGACGACAGGGAACTTTTCAGGCCGGAAAGCGTCTGCTGCGTTATCGCCTGGGTAAGGTAAAAGGTCGTATCCGGTATGACAAAGTAAAAATCCATGGAATCGGGCAGGTTAACGGTCGCATTGAAAATCGGGAGCGGGGCATATCCGGATATCGTGTCGCCGTTCCCCACGGTGCTTTGGAGAACGTTGTAGGAGAGTTGCCAGGTTGAGGAAACGACCGGCTCACCCGCGAAATAGGCGTGCAGATGAATGGTGTCGCCCGGCGCTCCCTCGGTGTACGGGTCGAAGACGAAGCCGATGGGCCGGATCACCGTCGTTTCGATGCGGTCGTACCGGTCCTGGAACGAGCTGCACTGCGGGAGGAGCATTGCTCCGATCAAAACCATTACAAGTTTTTTCATGGCATAGCCTTTTTCACATTGGTGCGCCGGTTTAAAATTCAATCCTCACGCCGAAAGCCGGCCGCGTTACATCAGAAAAAACATTCTTTTCCGTATAGTTATAGTTCCACTCGTATTGGTTGAGTTCCGGACTGTGGTACCCCTTGCCGAACCAGTTTTCAACGTGGGACACATCGAGGTATAGCGACCACTGCCAGAGCGCATAAATGAATTTCTTATCATAGCGCAGATCAAGATCTACATAGGGAGGCATGCGGGCGGAGTTGACCGGACCATAGTTCGGGAGAAACCTCCGCGAATCGACATCGTACACCTGGCTCCCGTTTATCGGGGTAGTCGGATCGCCGGTGACATATTCGAAGTGAACCCCCACTATCTGCGTGGGGGTTACCTTGTAGCTGCCGACGACCTGGAGATTGTTCGTCTGATCCTCATTATAAAGCGCCCACTGGTTCTCGTCGTAATTCCAGCGTTGGCTTTTCGAAAGCGAGTAGGCGATCCATCCGAAAAAACGCTTGCCCTGATCGTGCTTCAGCAGGAGTTCGAGGCCGTGCATCTGGGCCAGGCCGTTGCCGACATAGGGAGGAAGTGAAGGATCTTCGGTCAGTTCAAGGTCGGACGGTTGCCGCGCATCGTCCCATTGACGGTTGTAGTATGTTTGCAGATCGGCATTTATGAGCGAGGTGAGCTTCCACTCGTAGCCGGCGACATACTGGGCGCCCAATTGCGCTCCCAGGTCGGGGTTGCCCAGCACGGGGTTGATCGATTGAACCTCCGGCTGCGGCGTTTCGTTATAGGCGCCCGCCGAAGCCTTCACCGTCTGCTTGTCATCGATGGCATACCGGGCGGATAGCCGCAGCGACGGCTCGCCCGACGGGCCCTTCGCATTCCACGATCCGTAGTTCCAGAACTCGGGAATAATGGACCCGTCGTAGTGCAGCTCCGGGTAGTAATCGTACCGCACGCCCGGGGTCAGGGTGAGTTTCGGGGTGGGCTTCCAGTCCAGAAAGCCGTAGGCGGCGTAAGGACCCAGGTTGGCGCGGGCGGTATCGTTAACCAGATTTCCATGATTATCGAAAAAAGAAACGTCCAGATTGTAGGGGACCGCCTGGATATCAACTCCCGCATGCCATTTTACGGCGTTCGAAGACGCGATGGTGAGTTCATCGCGAAGGTACTGGGCCCACGCATTGCCGTTTACGTTGGTAAAGCCGGCAATCGATTCCTGCTGGCTCAGGCGGCAGAGGGCGTAATGCAGGTCGTTTTTGATTTTATCGCTTATCGTCAACTGCCAACCCGCTATGCCCATATGGAAATAGGAAAGGTCGCTTATTTCATCCGTGTTGGAGGAGATCTGGTTGCTGCCGCCGCGTTCGTTGCTGCTTATCAGTTGCAGATTGTCCTCGGAGCCGAATAAGGTCACATATACGTGGTTATTTTTGGAGAGGTCGGCATCCAGGCGCGCGATGTAGTCCCAGTAGTAGGGAACAACCGTGAAGGGAAGCGGTCTTTTAAGAACATCATCGAGAAACCAATCCAGGACGTTGGCAATGTAGCTTCGCCGTGCGGTAACCAAAAAGGAAACATTGTCCGTCAGCGGGCCTTCGAGCAGGAACCCCGCGTCGAACAGATTGACGTCGAGATAGCCGTGCAGGCGATCGGTTTTGGGCTTGCGTCCGGTCAGGTCGACCACGCCTCCCAGAGCGTCGCCGTAGCGCGTTCCGAATCCGCCGGGATAATAATCGACGTCTTGCAGCGCTTCCGAATTATAGGTCGAGGTGACGCCGCCGAAATGGAAGAGCGTCGGCAGGGTCACTCCGTCGATATAGAAGTGCGAATCGCCGGTCGCCGACCCGCGAATGACGATCTGGCCGGACAGGATTGACGCGCGCGCAACGCCCGGCAGCGCCTCGATGACCTTGACTGCATCGCCGTTAAAGCCCGGAATCATCTGCACCTCGTTTTGCGTCAAGGTCCGTTCCGACACCTCCTCCACATCGTTCTTCTGCCCTTGCACGACGATATTGTAATCGGTGGCAAAGGAAACCCGTTCCAGCCGATAGGTGACCTCCAGCGCCTTTCCGGGCTTGATGGTTTGATACTCGCGGAAGACCTGGCAGCCAGGCGCGGCAATGCTGATCATAATTTTGCCGATGGGCAGCGATTTGAACGAGAAATACCCCAGCGAATCCGTGAGCGCGGCCACATCGGTCCCTTCAAGATGCTGTCCCGGCAGCGATCCGATCTTGCGCAGGTAAACACTCCAGGGAATTTTGATCGTGGAATCCGCCGTCGTATCGAGGATGGAAACGAACGCCATGGCGCCGGGGATCGGCGCGCGGGTCCCTCGCTCGACCACGCGACCGGAGAAATTAACGACCGTATCGATTTTCCGGATTTCGTCCGCGAGGGTGATATGGTAATCGTAGGTGATGAGTACCGGCACCGGCTTGCCCCCCGCAATGGCCGGGGAAAATACAAACGCGGCAGCAGCCTTTGCCACGGCGGAATCGAGCGACGGCGTCAGGCCCTTGGTCACCACGACACTGTCGATCGTGCCGCGTTCGTTGACGAGCAGTTGAAGCGTCACGGTTCCGGTAATGCCCTGTCTGAGCAGAGCGGGAGGATAAATCGCCTTGACGAAGCTGGTGAGCGCCGGCACCTTTTCGAGCGGAGGGGCGGCGGTGTCGGCCGCAGCGGGTGCCGGTTCGGGCGCGGAGATTTGCCCGGGCCCGACAGGCGAAGATCCGGCCTGAATAGATAATGCGGTAAAAAGGGCGATAATGAAGGCAGACTTTACTTTGAAACCCATGGAGGAATCCCGTCTATAAATGATGCCGGCTTAATTTGATAATACAAAAGTAAACGAAATCGCAATCCATACGGCGACCGGCTCATTGTCCCGCAGAGCCGGATCGAACAGCAGTTTCAGGCACGCATCGTAAACCCTTTCCTTCGATCCGTAGCCGAGGTCGTTCAGTACGATGGCCTTCTTCACTTTCCCATCGACATCCACGAGAATATTCGCGTGCACGACTCCCTCTATGTTATGATCTTTCATCTCCTTCGTATACTCGGGTTGGACCTGCACCCGCAGCACCGGATACTTCTGCACTGTGGTTACCGGCGCCACCGTTCCCTTCAGCTCCTCTTTGTTAGGAATAAAGGTATCGATGGGAGCGTTCAGGGTGTTGCCGAGTTTGCCGATCACCGCGTCCGAGGCGGTCCCCCCTTCCCCGAGGCCGGTTGAATACACCTGACGGAGACCGTACACCCGGCGGACCGGCGTGGCGGCGGGCGGGGTTTCCGGCTTGACGTCCTCTATTTTTTGGGCGGGTATGGGTTTACTCGTCAGATCGACCGGCGCGGTTTTTTTCGGTTCGATTGTCGCCGGCGCCGGTTTCGGGGCTTCGACCTTGGGCGCCGCTTTCTGTACCACGACCGGCGCGACCTTTTTCTCCTCGATGATGAATGAAACCTGCCGGGTTTTTGCCATTTGTTCGTCAATCGTCTGTTCGGGCGGAGTGTGCATCCGCAGATACCAGCCGAATATGCCGAACGCCGCGAACGAAAAGGCGACAATGATGCGAAACAGCCGCTCGCCAGGCCCTATTTCGGCCTCGATCTCCTCTTCGTATACGGCTAAGAGCCGGTCGCGGGGGGCCGTCACTCACTCCTCCTTGATCACGAGAACGGAAAAGTCGGTGAACTTCGCCTTGCTGCACGTATACATGACCTTCTTCACGATGGCGTAGGGGACCTCCTTGTCACATTGGATAAGCGCCTTGGAGGTGGTATCGGCGCGAAGCCGGCGCATGGTCAGGAGCCACTTGTAAAGTTCCGGCATGAGGAGCGAGTCGCGCTTCGCGACGCCTTCGGTCGAGGTGATGTAGGCGCCGTCGGACAAAATCGCGTTCCGTGAGATCTCGATGCTCCAACGCGGCGTCGGTTTCTTGTCCGAGGTGGAGACCGGCAGTTCGAGGTCCGAGGACGGAGTAATGATATTCCCTTCGGTCGAAAAGGTCTTGATGAGGAAGATGAGAATGATGGCCATCACGTCGACGAGCGACGTGAGCTGGGGCCGGAAGGTGCCGGTATCGGCATGCCCCAATCCGAAGCGGGGATTTTTCGAGAGCATCATTTCCCGGCCTCGGGGTTGACAGTTGCGCTGGACAGTCCCACCTTGCCGAACCCGGCGTCCCGGCAGAGGTCCATGACGCGTACCACCTGCTTGAAGGCGATTTCGTCCCGCGAAGCGATGACGATCTCATCCTGCACATCCGCATTCATCCGCCGTTCCTTCAGCCGCGCGGCGAGCGCTTCGAAGGGAAACCTCCCGCTCGTCACGGGAAGAGAGTCGAGCAGCTTTTCACCGAGCACAACGCCCAGAAAATCGGACCCGAGCCGCACGGTCAGCCGCAACTTCGGTTTGCCCTGCGACTGGTCGAGAGTCTTGGAGATATTCGGCGGCAGGGTGAACTGGAGGATTGCGATATGCGTGAATACGGTCATGGAGATGAGGAAGGTGACCAGGATGATAAACATGTTCATCACCGGCGCAACGTCGATTTCGTTATCCTCGGCGCTCTCCGAAACCGGCTTGTTCCGTTGAAAGAGGGATAGCTGCATGGAGGGCTTCGCCCGGCCCTATTGCGGGCGCTTTTTCCGGAGGTAGTTCATGAGTTTGACCACCGATTCATCGAGGTCGCGCGTAAGGCGGGTCTGTTTGTTGTGCAGCACGGTGTAGGCGACCATGCTCGGTATGGCGACCATGAGACCAAACGCGGTGCAAACCATGAGTTCAGAAATTCCCGTGGCCAGCATGGTCGCCTTTTTTGACGCTTCCACCGAGCCGAGGGAGGAGAAGGCGAGCTGCAAACCCGTGATGGTTCCGAGAAGGCCGAGAAGCGTCGCGATATTGGCGAAGAGCACCAGGTAGTTGAGGCGGTTGCTGTAGCGGGGGAGCTCCTTGATGGCGGTCTCTTCGATGCCCTCCTGGATTTCGCTCACCTCCATGCCGGCATTGAACCGCTCGACCGCGGTGCGGATCAGCACCGCTACCGGCGCGGCACCGGTAGCGATCTGCAAAGCTTTGTCGGCCTCTCCGTTGTTGAGGCACTTCGCGACCCTGGCCACGATCATGGTGCCGCGATCGCGACAGATGATGTAGTAGAATATGATGCGTTCGATAGCCACCGCCGCCGCGAACGCGAGAACCGCCAGAATGGCCCACATGAACGGACCGCCTCCGGTGAACCATTTTGCTATGTACGGAATCATTGGAATAACTCCTCTCTACATTCTACAAAATTTTACGAAAAATAATAGATATGCCAATTCTTCGGTTGGAAATGGGCTTTATTGTTAAATCGGTGATTTTGTGCAGGGTATGAAGCGATGGACTGAAAGCCGAAATCACCTTCAGTTAGACATCAAGATATTCCGAAAAGTGACAAGCGACGGCTCAGGGACTGGATATCCGTCATGCAACGATGAAAGTATTCGTTGTTGCTTATGAACTTACAATTTAAATCCTATTTGCCCCATCAGGCTGAACGAGTTGCCATTATTGACATCCTGCCAGTAAGGATTCGGTCCGGTAATAATGGTATATTTTACATCAATGCCAAATGTCATTCCCGATCTGAAAGACCATTGCCAGAGTATGCCGGGTGAAAAACAGAAATTAGTGGATGATGAAACAGCGCTTGGCGAACTCCCCCAAACATCTCCCGTGAAAAATGCCAGGCCGGGTTCAATATAGGGGCAAAAAGCGCAGTTGGCAAAGAGATTGGCAAAACCTATATCGGCTCCCAAAATTGCCGCTTCCTGATGAAAAACCGGTTCGTCCGCAGGGAAAATATCCGAGCCGAAATATTTGATAAAAGTAAGCCCGGCAAGCACGTTACGATAAGATATGTTGGTTATTCGAACTCCCAACCCGTAATTATACCCATCGGAACCGTCTCCACTCACAAAAGACAGGGAAGTGCCGTAGTTAATGTTCCATAGCTCGTTATGCTCGCGTTGAACGGTTCTCCGGACATGTTGAGCTGGCACTATGCTAGCTATGCTGCTATCATTGAGAATAATTACTTCACCGGTTTCTAATCTGACCGTGATGGATTGGCCGGGTACCCTGTCGATGATCGCGCCTCGCATGACCGAGCCGTCTTTCAAATAGATGATATCGATTCGGCGGGGGGCAATCTGGGTTGGCTGGGCCTGCACCGTAGCAGGGATATCAAGGAACAACGTCACGATGGTGATTGCGAATGCGAAAAACCAGCGGGGGAGATGCATAGAAGGTCCTTTCTGGTGTGCATGCCTTGCAAGAAAAATAGCAAAATAGAATTTAAAAATATAATTTTTTACTTGCTGAGATTGATAAAAATTACAACAGCTTAGTTTTCCGGATAGGCCGAGCCTGAAATCAGGTTGATAACTTCGCTCCTCAGATTATATAAGGCCCCCGCTCCCGAAAAACCTTTTCAGCGGTATGATTTGTTTAAAAACTTTCTAAATTAGACTTCCAGAAACCTTTGAAAGTGACCGAACGGCAAGTTCATCGTTGAATCAGAGCGTCTTAGGTTCAAGCCATCAATGGTACCTCACGAATGCACGAAAAATGCAGTAATAGGTCTTTGAAAATCCGATTGAGGGTCATGGTCATTGTAACCTTCTTAAACGACGGCAGTTCTCTTGAAGACGCCCTTTTTAGAGATAATCCTTGCGTGCAAGCACTCTTGCCTGCTTTTCCAATAAGGGAAGGGAATTTTTCCGGCAGTTTCAACTTGCATGCAATATTTTCAATATTCCAACGTCTCATACAATGAGCGTGTTTGAATGAGTAACCGGTGTAATAACAAAAAAAGTAACTATGGAAACAGGAATAACTCAAATGGAGAGTACGTTGGTGGGGCGTCTGCTCTTTCAGTCGCAGGAATTTTCATTGCTCCTGACTATGATCAGAATAGGTCTGTGGCATGAGCCCCATTCACTGATGGAGATTGCTGACCAGGCGGTACGAGCCTCTTCCCACCGGCTTGTCTCAAGAAATGACCTGAAACGGGAAATCGTCGCCGTCTTGAAAAAATCGATGGTTGCCGGACTGATCTCCCGTGAATCGGGTTTCTTTTTTCTTACCGCCAACGGAAGGGCGGAAATGGGCAGGCGGTTGGGAATGAACGATGACCGGCTTTAAACAATCCGGGTCGGAGTTTTTTTCACGGGAACGAAAGCGACTGATCGGTTACGTGCGCACGCTGATCGATGACGCCACGGACCGCGATGGTGAGGATATAGTGCAGGATGTGGCGCTCGGGATTTTTGACAAAGGTGATATAACGGTGCCGATCGAGAACCTCTCCGCCTATGTTTATCAGGCGCTTAGGAATCGCGTGGTCGACTATTTCCGTCAGCGACGAAGCGCTGCGAGCTTCGACGAAGAACTGCTCGATTATCAGGGACTCGTGTTTGCCGATGTTCTTTCGGACCTGAGCAATGACGCATCCGAAGCGGTAACACGCGAAGAGATCGGCCGCGACCTCGACTGCGCGATCGCCATGCTGGAAGAGAAATACCGAAACGTTTTCCAGGCGACGGAAATAGACGGGTACACCTTTCAGGAGTTAAGTGAGGAGTGGAAGGTCCCGATCGGGACGCTTCTCGCCCGGAAATCGCGGGCGATGAAAAAAATCAGGGAGTCGCTGAGCAAGATGGATCCGGAACATTATTCATCTCTTTTACCAACAGAAAGGACGACTTATGGGCTGCCATCATGAGCATTTTCGAAACCATCACCACTGGGGTCTACCGCGAATTCTATGCCTTGTCATCGGAGGCGTCGCGGTCGCCGTGCTTTTTGCGCTTGCCTTCGGCTGGCTGGTCATGCTATTGTGGAACTGGCTGATGCCATCCCTCTTCAGTTTCAAACCTATCACCTACTGGCAGGGGTTCGGCCTGACGGTACTGGCGAAACTGGTCTTCGGTGGGGTTCATGGAAACCAGCGACATTTCAAGGATCATCTCCATGCACCATATCATGGGGGACCATCACCCTGGCGCTGGGGTGCCCGCGATGAGCACGCTCCCGGCGGCGACCGCCGGAATTGGATATACTATCGTGAATACTGGAATGAACGCGGCCAGAAGGATTTTGAAGAGTACCTGAAGCAGAGAAAAAACGAACGTGACGAAAACGGCAACGCCCCGGCCAGCGGCTGATCGGTCGGATGAATGCGTAAAAACCGGCAAAACCCTTTAAGGTGAATCTGAGAGTATTTTTCTAAAAGTCGTTGAGTTCAATACCTCGGCAAGTAGATAAAAAGTTGTTCTCTGATTGCCTTTGTTGAATAAGGAAATAACGAGGTTGGGAAGATTGATCTTCCCAACCTTTTTTATCGCGCGGCGCTATTAAGCGGATCTACAGGCAGGGGCTTTGACCTGCATAATCCTTGATCGGGAAAAACTTTTATGATAACATTGACAAAAACTATATTGCATGGTTGAATAGAGTATGAACCTTTTTTTCATTGCTGCCGACCAAATTAAGAAAGAGCTGATAGCAGCGAAAGCGGCAGCAGACGCAGGAAAGGAGAGTTTGTTCAGATGAGAAAAACCTTTTTTATTGGCGTGGCGATGGTAGCGGCGGTTGTCCTATGGGGATGCGGCAGTAAAGGCAATCCAGCCGGGACAAAAAATATTACTTTCCCGACCATGGATACCATTCCTGCGGGGATATTCCAGATGGGCGCCGTGGATATAGATGAAGTCCCGGTGCACAGCGTGACCGTCAGCGCATTTACCATGTCGCAGACATTGGTGACGCAGGAGCAGTACCAAGCGGTCGTGGGCAGTAATCCGGCCTATTTCGATTCCGGCAGGGCGTGGCCGGTCGAGCAGGTGTCGTGGTACGATGCCGCCCTGTTCTGTAACGCGCTCAGCAAACTGGCGGGATTGGATACCGTCTATAATTATGCCCGAGACGGGATAATGGATACGTCGGTGATGATTGACTATACAAAGAACGGCTACCGGTTGCCGACCGAGGCGGAGTATGAATATGCATGCCGCGCCGGTGACGACACGAACGATTACTACTGGGGGAGGAACTACCCGCCGACGACGACTGCGGATACTCTTGCAATCGACAGCAATGCGGTGTGGTATCTTAATTCACCGAACGGGACGCAACAGGTTGCGATGAAGAAGCCGAATGCCTTCGGGCTGTATGACATGTCTGGAAATGTGTGGGAGTGGTGCAACGACTGGTATGGGAGCTATAGCGCAAGCAGCCAGATTAACCCGACAGGAGCACCGGGCGGCGGTTACCGCGTGGTACGTGGGAGCTCGTGGTCCGACATTAACGGCTACGGCGCCAACAGCTTGTGCGCGGCATACCGTAACGGCTATAGTCCTCTCGACAGGTTCAACGTCGTCGGTTTCCGGGTGGTGTGCGGAGCGCGGTAGTTTTTTATACTTCACCAGAAAGTGACAAAGGCAGGTCTTTTAGCGGTAACGCGTGTATGTGACCTGACAGAAGACACCTTTGTGAATTTTACCATTCCGCCCGACATTCTTAATCCACTTCACGCTGATGCAGAAGCGTGGCGGAAATTTCAAAAATTGTCAGAAAATTATAAACGTATCCGTATCGCATATATCGAAAGCAGGAGACGACACGGCAAAGACCGATTCCGGAAATCACTTGAACATTTCATTAAAATGACCGCCAGGAACAAGCGAATTGGTTTTGTGAAAGAGATGAGATTTTGAATTATCCGGCAAACCGGGCGCCCATTTCGTATGCTTTCTGGCAATCAACAGGAAATACTTCGCGTCGCCGCCTGGCTTTAGCTTCACGATCCATTCCCGTAGTCACATACTTGGAATAATCATCAAATTGATACGTATCGGCAACCACCAGTGACTCTGATACACCGAAAATCCTGTTCATGATCGTTTCCATCACTTTAAATTGCTGTTCATATCCCGCTTCCTTGATCCGATTCACTGGCGCGCCCATGGTATAGATGAAACCGACCGATATCTTTTTTTTAAAGAGGGATGAGCGTTCCATATCATACACGAGATAGGGAAATATAAGCCGCTCCAGGAATGACCTCATCTCGCCGGTTACTCCACCTAGGTAAATTGGTGAACCCAGGATTATCGCGCCGGTTTCTTCAATTTTATTCAGAATGGACGTCACGTCATCGTTGACCGCGCACTTGCCGTAACTTTTACCATTCTTTATTTTACAAGCGAAACAACTGGTACACCCTTTATAATTGAGATCATAAAGCTGAATGAGTTCCGTCTCCGCTCCTTTCGAAGCCGCGCCTTCCATTGCCTTATTTAATAAGATGGCCGTATTCCACGCTTTTCTCGGACTCCCGTTAATGCCGATAATCTTCATACATTATCCTTTCTTTTCGCGTTTTGTCGCCGCAGATAGTGGAAGTAGTGCCGATTTTTCCGGACAAACTGTCTGACAATATGCCGCCCGGCAACTTTCATAAACATCGGGTCAAAGGATGGGAAAAACGTCTTCGTATGCAGGGAGCGGAAGACCGCTCCAATGGTACGGCCCACCGCTTCGATCGCATCGTTGACGGCGTTAAAATAATTATAAAAATCGCTGAAGCAATTGATCATGCCATCCTGCAGTTCGCTCGGCGTCATGAGACGGGGAGCATGAACACAGTGCAATCCGTCATAAAGTGTCCAGTTCCGATGAAGGAGCCGTCCTTCCCGTTCGAACTCCCGGAATAATTTCGTTCCGGGGAGCGGTGTGAGAATGGTATACTGGGCGAGGTCTATGCCCATCTCGCGCGAAAAATTTCTTGTCGCCTCAAAAACGGCAACCGAATCCGTGTCGCTTCCCAGCAGGAACATCCCGTGCACGTTGATACTGCAACGATGGAACACCTCGATAGATCGGCGGATATCCTCAACGGTCTGGCGTTTATTGAAGTTTTCAAGCGTGGCAGGATTAACAGATTCAAATCCAACGAAAACCGTCCGGCATCCCGCCCGCCGCATTTTGGCGACGAAGGCCTCATTCTTCGTTACCTCCGTACGCACCTGGGCGCTCCAGGGAATCTTGAACTTGCGCTTGAGCAAGAGATCGAGCAGTTTGTCGGTGCGGCTGAAGTTTCCGGCAAAGTGGTCATCGACGAAAAAAATCCATTTCGTGCCGTCATTCGTATGGGTCATAATCTCGTCAAGAACCCGCTCGGGACTCTGGCAGCGGTAACTTTGGCCAAACATCTCGGTGACAGAACAAAAGGTACAGTCATAGGGACAACCTCGGGAAGTCAGGATCGGCATCACCGTCATCCGGCGGGAGTCGATAAGCGTCGAAAAATTGGGAATCGGAAGGGTGTCAAGATTCTCAAGAGCGGTTCCACGCACGAGATGATCAGTAATACGACCTTCGATGCAATCGATGAAAACATTTTCCGCCTCGCCAATAATGATTTGATCGAAATCGTTCGTTACATCATCAGGCATCATGCTGGCATGAATGCCGCCAATCATGGTATGGCCTGTCTTCCCTGCAGCTGCCCGGGCTGCTTTATACTCCTTCGCGATTGCCTTTCCCCGACTAATGGTGCATGTCAGGCAACTCAGGCAAAGAATATCGGCATCAGCCATTTCGGTCGATGTAATTGGCCGCTTCATAATATTTTCATTAAATACTTTGGCATCGTGACCGGCTTTCCGAGCATAGGTGGCAAGATAGAGCGGTCCGAGGAGCGGGATGGTCATGAACTTGGCGAATACATTCGACGGAGCACCCGATGGTTCTACAAAGACGATTTTCTTCTTTTCCATGTTTGATCCTCCGTTGTTTTAACACTCGTAGCGCTCCTCATTTAAGCGATACGCGAATCCTTTCTTTGACATTGAAATACGCCGTTTTAAAGATTAACCTATTGATTTGTATCAATGGAAGAAAAAGCAATAAGCATGCCAGACGTCATTTAAAAAGGCCGGGAAGCATCAATCTTCCCGGCCCGGTATTCTTAGTCGCTGCCGTTTCCGGCTTCTTGGCGTTCCGTTGGAAGACAGATTAAGCTTGGAACCTACCCATTAATAAACAAAGCCGACGGGATTTCAATTTGGAGGTGCAGAATTATGGGAACAGGCAAGGCTGAAATAAAACGTTGCGCCTTTATCTTTTTCAGCCTCTACCCGGATGGTGCCGCCATGCTTTTCTATGATTCTTTTCACAATAGTCAAACCAATGCCGGTTCCTGCATATTCCTGGCTGGAATGTAGTCGCTGAAACGGTTGAAATAATTTTTGAGCATGCGCCATATCAAAGCCAACCCCGTTATCGCTGACATAATAAACAGGAAATGAGCCTTCTTCATTTTTTCCAAATTCAATACGCGCATCCGCTTTTTTCGAGGTAAATTTCCAGGCGTTATGGATAAAATTCTGCATAAGCATCCAAATGAGCGTCTCATCGGCATCAGCGAAGAGTCCCGGCTTAATGATGCATTGCACATTTCTTGTCGGGTCTATTAATTTCAATTCCTCAAAAATTGAATGCGCTATGTCGCTTAAATTGCAATTTGTGCAATGAACTTCTCGAATAGCTATCTTCGTCAGCGACATGAGGTCGGTTATTATCTGGCTCATTCGTTCGGCTGAATGCTTTATGTGCCCCAGTGCCTTGTGTACATCCCCGTCATCCGAAGGAATGGAATCTTTTATAACTTCGGTGCATGCAAGAATAGAGTGAAGAGGATTTCTGAGGTCGTGGGTAATAGAATGGGTGAAAGATTCAAGGTTCTGGTTGGCGGCGCTGAGTTCTGCTGCTTGGCGTCGAAGAGATTCTTCGGCGGATTTTCGTCCAGTGATGTCTTGCATTGACGAAAGGATGAATTTGCGTCCGTCGATAGCAACCCAATCAAAGTTGACGAGCAGGATGCGCTGGACGCCCGCCTTGTCGTAGGTTGTTATCTCCGCATTCCGCACGGAGCCATGCAGCCGGAATTCATTGAGAATGCGCTCTCTCGGTTCCGCTTCGCGGAGCAGGTCCACGTCCCGGGCGGGTTTCCCGATAACCGCGTCCTTTCGAGTGATTCCGGCTAAATCCAGCCACGCCTGATTCACGTCGTACAGCACGCTGTCGGGAGCGGTGGCCAGCGACATTGCAAACGGCGTCGCATGAAATACGGTCGAGAACTTCTTTGAGCTCCGTTCACTTTCTTGCAGTTTTTTTTCTATCTGTTTGCGTTTTTCTTCCTCTTTGACTATAAACCACGCCTTCGTCCCAAGTGTTGAAAACAACATTCCAACTATAAAGAGAGAGCCGATGACAATTGCCAGTTTGTTTCTGTAAGAGATCAGGCCGGAAAGCATGTCCTGTTCGGCAGAGGCCACGGCGATAGACCAGAATGTATTTCCGATATGAATTGGCATATACACCGCATACTTCCTGATTTTCCCGACATTCCGGTCGCCTATTCTATCAAAGGTGTATTGTGCCGCGCCGGTATGGCCCTTGAGCATATCGTTCGTCATGGCCATAAGCGACGGAAAACCCTTTGTATTTTCAGACATTGATTTCCCGGTGAACCCCGGGACCGGGCTGTAAAGATTCGTCCCGTCACGACTGACAACCCAGGCATATCCGGTTTCGCCGATTTTTATTACCTCAAGATAGCGTTTCGCGAGATTTTCGAAATTTATTAAAATCCCGATTGCCCCTTTGAATACGGACCCACGGAATATGGGCACAAGGAGGGCGACCGCTTCATATCCTTCAACCGCCCAGAAAACGTCGCTGATAACCGGCTTGTGATCCCGCAGCAGCTCACGAATGTGCTCCTGATTTGAGATATCGGTTCCAATGACGTCGCTTGAAGGAAAATTATTGATTATTATGCCTCTTTCATCCATCCTGGAGATCGATCGAATCTGCTCCTGGTTGGCCTCGTAGAAAAGTTTCATGTAGCGTTTACCGACGGCGTCGTTATCGATGATCTCATCCATTTTTGATAAAGAGGTAAGGCTTCTGGTCCATGTCGCGAAGAAATACCCGATGCCTTGGGCTGCCTGCTTTGCATGGATCATCTGTTCTTCATTCAGCCGTTTGATTGCTGCGTCTTTAGCCTCTCGGTAAAAGAAGTTAAAGAGAAAAATGCACGCACTAGTAAATATAACCGCAAGGGCGATAAATATGTTTTTGAAATGCGTATTCACTTGACACCACCTCACTGAAAGATAATTTAATGTTTCGGAAGCGGGTGCGCGTTATAAAACGTTTATTTACAGAAACTTATATTTCACGTCTTTTCTCGCTTTTACCGTTCTACCCCCGCCGACGGGGCAGCCTGTTTGGAGCTGAAACTGGCGGATACTTCATGGAATACTTTTGATCTGAGACGTGAATAAAATGTTACCATTATTCAGTTAGAGTCAGGTTAATTTTATGATAGTAGTGCGTATATACAATAACATCATGACAAAAAATGAGTTACGTATTTTTTGTGTTCCGGAGAATTAATAATGCTATCTCTCGGTTACGCCGTGCGTCCCTTACTTACTTATAGGTAAGGAGGGGGTAACGGGGGAGGTTCATTTACCTTGATCATTGTCCTCCGACCACCCATGCCAATCGGGTCTCTTGATCTGCTCAAGAAGAGATTCATCGATAACCCAATCCATCAATCTGATATCCAATAAAGTTGCAAGTTTTTCAGGCCATTTGGTTCTTATTTCGGATAGAATGCCTCGATCAAATTTAGCCTTGTACAATGATTTAACTTTGCTGAGGTCCGCTCCATCGAGGCGGGCCCCCGCAAGGTTGGCTCCCGTAAGGTTGGCTCTCTCAAGGTTGGCGCTCCAAAAGTCGGCGCTGTCGAGGTTCGTTTCCGAGAGGTCGGCTCCCACCAAGTCGGCTCTCTCAAGTTCGGCTCCCACCAGGCGGGCGCTATCGAGGTTGGCGGTGTCGATCTCGGCAAACTCAAGGTTGGCTCCCGCAAGGTTGGCTCTTTTAAGGTTGGCTCCCCGCAGGTTGGCTCCTACAAGGTTGGCGCCCGCCAGGTCGGCGTCCGCAAGGTTAGCACCCGCAAAATGAGCTCCCCAAAGATTGGCAGACCGAAGGACTGCTCCCCGCAGGTCGGCTTCCCGAAAGTTGGCTCTCGCAAGGTTGGCGCTGTCAAGCTCGGCGCCTTGAAGGTTGGCTCCCCAAATGGAGGCGCTATCAAGGTTGGCGCTATGAAGGTTGGCTCCCCGCAGGTCGGCTCCCCGCAGATCGGCTTGCATAAGATCGGCTCCCGCAAGGTTCGCGCTCTCAAGGTAGGCGCCAATAAGATGGGTTGGCTGAAGAGGGCGGTAGCTACTATCGTAATAAATTATCACTACTCCCCGCTTAACCTCATATTTGTGAGGCATGGCTTTCGCAGGATCGGGGCTGGAGGAGGACAGACACGAGAGGTTGGCTCCCGCAAGGTTGGCTCCCCGAAGGTCGGCGCTATCAAGGTGGGCTCCCCGCAGGGAGGCTTTTTGAAGGTTGACTCCTTCGAGGTAAGCTCCCGCAAGGCGGGAGCTATCGAGGTTAGGTATAACGGTTGTATTTTCTTTTCTCCATTTATTCCAATTTTCCACTCCGGATTGTAGTAGATCAACTTGCTGAGAGTAACCGATATTTATCGCAAGCAGTAACAGAATAGCCCTTATACTTTT
>JBEKOX010000043.1:0-26917 GCA_049521335.1 Chitinispirillaceae bacterium | reverse complement strand
CTCGCGAAATCGGGCCACTTTCGCCACGAAGCGTTGGGCTCGAAGGGAGCGGAGATGATCGCATCCCTGATATATCGGTTTTCGTCAACCGTGGTCTTTGCCGACCGCCATCCGCTCGAACCGAGGAACTGCGCCCTGATGCGGTTGAAGACGATCTGCGGCGCGAGGGTCGCGACATCCTCGGCGTCCGAAGGCAGGAAAATCGCGCCAGCCGAGACCGTTGAGTCGGCCCAGCAGACGCTATCGGCGCTGGAGAGGTAGCGCACGGGACGATAATTTCCGCCGCGGTCCTTCGCGCGCTGGTCGAGCGTTCTGATGAGGAGTTTTTTCCTGAGATTGACAAGTAACGGTGTGTAATCGCTGCCGCCCTCCTCATAGGACTCTTCATCGTAAACCGTTCCGCCGTACTTCGTCACCTCATCCCTGAAAGCAGCGCTCATCGCACTGCCCACGGCGGTGCGAGGCGCCATGATCACGAATTCATGGATAGTCAGGTTTTCGAGCGCGTAGCGGGCCACGGAACGGGCAAGAACGCCGAGCGTTATGTTCAGCTGAAAAATGTTCGGGCCCAGGGAGGCGATGCCGTCGTCCGTGGCAGTCGGCGTGAGCATGACCGTTTCTTTGCCGATGAGCATCCCGGCGGCGACCGTGGCCGTGGGAGAGAGTATGGGGCCGATGATCGCGGGCATACGATCGTGCTCAAGCAACTCTTTTGTTTGCCGCGCAGTCTCGATCAGAGAACCTTTCGTATCGCGAATGCAGAGGGATAAGCGGGTCCGGTGATTGGCATTGTGCTTGTCAATAGCGAGTTCTACGCCCTGCAATACCCGTTTGCCCGCATCCGTATCATCTCCTGTCAATGGGACGAGAAGGCCGACGAAGGCATCCGCGTTTCCTCTGTCCATCGCCGCCAGATCCGACGCTGAATCGTCGGCGAGCGCCGCCCTGATGCGTGGATGGAGTTTCGACAGGTCGTTGGGCGCGGCATTCAGGCCGGGCGCGTTGCGGCGGATGACGGCGACGCTTGCCATGATAAGCGAGTCCAGATCTCCGGAAACGCCGCCGGTGAGGGCCGCCGAATAAGCGGCCAGCGCGGGAAGCAATAATCCCTGCCGCGCCTGCGAATACCCGTAGAGGTAGGATACGCGGGGCATGTACGAAGAAGCGGGAAATTTATCACGATAGAGGTCGTAAAGATTTGCCATCGGCGCGAAGTCGTCCTTGCGCACAAAGGCTTCCATTACGAGCGGGATCAGGTATTCCGCACCCGGATCTTTACTATGGGTAAGCAGGAAATCGCGGATGACGACGATGGTCGAATCGTACCTGCCCGCGCGGTAATTCCGCCGTGCCCGGGAGAAAACCTCGTTCGCGTCTTGAGCGACAAGGAACGAAACAATACCGCTGACAAGGAGAATCCCGAGGATATTGCGAAGGCGCCCCATGGTTCCTAATCCGGGAAAAAACCAGAAAAACAATTCAAAATCCGATGTGTCATGAGCCGACACATGCACGTGAAGCCTATCGCCCGTTTTTTTCCGGAATGCGCTGCGCGATATGGATCACCGCCGGTTTTTCCGGCCTCTCCCCTGCGGTTCCACCTGTTGGGTTCCCCACCGGCGTAGGTCTTATTTTTTAGTTTTTAATGATTTTTGCGGTAAGCTTTACCCATGGAAGACGTCCTGGGTTTCGACTGCGCTCCGTCGGCCGTTTTTCCTGAAGCCGACGGTTGTTCACTCGCCGTCGTTTTAATCGGCGCGGAAATTGGTTTGTTTTCTCTATGCGCTGATGCAGGCGCGGCTTTTACCGCGGCCTGACGCCGGGCTTCGGCTTTTTTCACGGCTTCGACTTCGGCTAATACCTCTTTTTCCGCCTGGTTCCAGTCTTCCTCGTGAAAACCCGGAATTTTGCCGCGTTTCAGATACAGGTCATACGCACGATGTTCAATTCTTTCCTGAATGGATTCCATTACGACACCTCCTTATGCAAATTTTTAAAACACAGGCTTTTCACCGCACACGGCGATCATTTATGAACCTATAAATATACTTAGATCGTGTTATCCCGTCCAACAACGGTATGCCGCACCCCGCTCACCGCATGCCATCTTCGTCGTCGGAAGCGGAATCCTCTGCTGCCGACGAATCCTTGCCGGGCGGAGAAGCTCCGGTCAGCCGCGTATAGCCGGAATCGTTAATCTGACGATGCAGGTAAAGGTTGTTCGCTATCACCGCGATACGTTGCCTCATAAATGACGAACCGGTATTCAGGGGAGAGACGCGAAGCGGCATGGAAAGGACCGCCGCCAGACGGGCCGCTTCCTCGCGTGACAAGTTCCCGCACGATTTTTTAAAGTAGCGCCGCGATGCGGCTTCGCACCCGAAGAGGGTTTTTCCCCACTGCGCATAATTCAGGTAAAGCTCCAGGATGCGTTGCTTGCCCAGGTATTTCTCGAGCAGAAGCGTGTATCCAAGCTCCCTGAATTTCCGTTCAAAGGTCTTTTCGTTTGTCAGAAAAAGGTTTTTCGCGAGTTGCTGCGTAATGGTGCTGCCACCCCGCTTGATGCCGCGCGCGGTTCGGTTATATTCGAGTGCGGAAAGCATCGTCTCGATGTCGAAACCGGGATGGGTGTAAAATCCATCGTCTTCGGCGGCGAGCACCGCGTCGCGAAGGTTGGGGGAGATCGAGTCCAGCGGAACAAAAATCTGCCGCACGGTGTCCTTGTGGCCGAGTGTTGCCCGGTAGTGAATCATATAGGAGGTCTCGATCGGGTTATGATCGCGAAGAAACTTGACCTGCCGAACGGGAACCATGATGTAATGATAGCCCACGTACAGCCCGATGGTTCCGACGATGGAAAAAATGACCGCATAGACCAGGAAAAGCGTCTTGATCGGGACCCACAGGTAACTGGCTATCCACAATGGTATGCGCACATAGTTATTCATGCAAGGCGAACCCGCTGACTTTTGGAAGTTAAAACTGAAAGTGCGTCGAGCGTTCTGAAAAATACCTTGAGATCCTGCAACCCGCAACCGTCCCCTGCATGCTTTCCATAGTGGCCGATGCTCAAAATCTATATTTGACCCAAAGGTAGTAAACTCCGGAAATATGACCAATGGATATCGGTAAAAAAGACAACATCGCCATAATCGGCTGCGGGGGGTTTATCGGATCGCATCTGCTGGATCGGTTGCTTTCAGGCAGTGTCGGGCGCCTCTACGGCATCGATCTTGCGTCGGAAAAAATCGCGCATCACCTGGGGAACCGTCGATTGACGTTTATCCGCTGCGATATTCACGATATAGCGACCGTGCGGCGGTATATCGCTCAAAGCTCCACGGTCGTGCTGCTCGCCGCGCTCTGCAATCCATCCCAGTATAATACGCGTACGCTCGATGTAATCGATGTCAACTGTATCGATACCATTCCCATCGTGCGCGCCTGCGCCGAGCAGGGTGTCCGGCTCGTTTATTTTTCGACGTGCGAAGTGTACGGCCGGACCGTGGCCTCACTGACGGGACGCGACGACGATCGCGGGCAGTATCTTCTGCGTGAAGATGAAAGTCCGTTCATTCTCGGTGCGGTTTCGGCCCTCCGCTGGAGTTACGCATGCGCAAAGCAGCTCATCGAGCGGGTGATCGACGCGTTCGGCCGGGAGCGCCATCTCAATTACACGATCGTGCGACCATTCAATTTCATCGGTCCGGCAATGGATTTTCTGCCCGGCGTGAATGGCGAAGGCCTTCCCCGGGTGCTTGCGTGTTTTTTAAGCGCGCTCATGTCCGGCACGCCGCTCAAACTGGTGGACGGCGGGCGCAATCGTCGCTGCTTCACCGCCATCGATGATGCAATTGACGCATGCATGAGGATCCTCGAACGGCCCGATGAGTGTCGCAATCAGATTTTCAACATAGGCAACCCGGCGAACGAAACAACGATCGCCGACTTTGCAGAGACCATGATCCGCATCTGGCATCGCCTGGCGCCCACTGACGACCGTCCGGTTTCCGTGAAGGAGGTCACGGCCGCCGAATTTTACGGCCAGGGCTACGAGGATTCGGACCGGCGGGTGCCGGATATCGGGAAAGCGCAGCGCCTTCTTGGGTGGCAACCGGTGGTTAGTCTCGATAACGCGCTCGAATCAACGATGGCGGCCGCTATCGACCGTCATGGATTCCGCGCCAACCCGGCGAAAGGCTGAGCATGGCCGCCTCGATATCGCTTGTCATCCCGGCTTACAACGCCGAGGTGCATATCGCTTCGGTGATCGACCGGATTCCGAACCCGGTGTGGCGGCGTCTCCGCACGCTATGGATCATCAATGACGGCTCTTCCGACAAAACCGCCGCCGTGATCAAATCGCTTGCGAAGCGGCACAAAAGCATTCATCCGCTCTATTTTTCCGGGAATCGCGGGTATGGCGCGACGGTAGGAACCGGGCTCCGGCTCTGCAGGGATGACGGATGTGATTTTGCCGCCTGCCTCCACGCAGACGGTCAGTATCCGCCGGAGGCGATCCCCGGGTTCGTGAAGGCCATGGCTTCGCAAGGGATCAGTCTCATGCAGGGTTCCCGCATTGCCTCCGGGACCTCCCTGTCGGGCGGCATGCCCTGTTACAAGTATATCGCCGGCCGTCTCATGACCGCCCTTGAAAACCTCTGCTTCGGCCTGCGCATGACCGATTACCATAGCGGATTCCTGGTGTACGACCGGGCTTGCCTGCAGGCGCTGCCCTTGCACCGGATGAGCCGCAGCTTCGACTTCGATCTCGAAGCGATCGCCTCGGCCCGCTCCCTCGGGCTTTCGATCGGCGAGCTGCCGATCCCGACCCGGTATGCAGATGAGGTGTCTTACCTGAATCCGATACGTTATGGTTTTCGCGTGCTCTGGGTGCTGGCGAAGTATAAGATGGGATACTATAAAGAGTTGATGGGTTAAAGATTTTCCCAATTAAAACTAGACATATCGGTGATAAATGGCCGAAAGCTAATGTCAGCGTCGTGTAAAAAGTTTCCTGTTCCGTTGTTCATGGCGAATTCAATTACTTATATGAATAATCCCCTGTATCCTAATGCCCATAGATTTTAATCATACATAAACCGGAAAGATATACCTTTGACATATGATTAACTGACATAAAAGCTCCGTAGGGAGCAAAGAATGATCGCACCAATAGAACCTGAGCGAACATGTTGGATTCAAAAAAGCGATAGTTGTTACAATTAAGCTTGATTTATAATTTATGAAAGATTTTTATTATGCGTGAAGAACACAAAATGTGCGCAGAAATTTACCACAGATTGTATAAACTAATTGATCATAAAAAACCAATCTTTTTTTGTGCAGATGGGATGACAGCGGGAGAACCTCTTCCTGATCTTTGCTTTTTTTTTAAAAAAGGTAATAAGGAATTTCGAATCGAAGCAAAAGTTCTTTCAATAGATCGAAGGATTCGTATTTCAAAGAATCAACGTGGAAAATGGCGCATTGATTCAAACTATAGAAAGAAGCCGCATTATTGGATTGGTTATATGGAAAATGTTCCTGGTGAAAAAAGGTATGTTGTTTGGCCTCATACCTTTTTTGAAAATAAATTGCAGAAGTGTTATAATAGCTCAGGTCCACTTGTCGTGTTTGAGAAGGGAAAAGAACAACTTTTGACAATAAATGATGTTCTGAAAAAAATAATTAGCTTCGCTCAATCAAATAGGTTCTTAAGTATAGCTAACAAATAGCTAACAAAGGGTATAGAGGATAATTTAACTGACAAATTTTAGAATTAAAAATACGACACGCTTGCCGCCACCCCGACCGCTTCCGTTCCTGCGGTAATCGGCTTAATATCTATTCGAGATGTATTCGGATGTCGTGTCCCGCGATGCCTGCTGCCGACAAAATGGCCGATAGCGACGCCGATCAGAGCGCCGGTGACGACGTCCGAGGTCCAGTGCTGATCGCCGTAAACCCGCGCCACGGCCGTCATCGCCGCGACGCCGTAGAGGGGGATCGCCGCGTACCCGTTGTCGATGCGCGCTGCCAGCGCCGACGAGAGCGCGAATGCCGTCGCCGCATGGCCTGATGGAAAGGACCAAGAATCATCGTTCCATTGAAAAGGTGAGAAATGATGCGGTCCTTCGTTCATATACGGTCGCGCCCGGCCCGCAACGACCTTCAACACCTCGGTTGCGATTCCTGTGAGGGCGAGCGCGGTGAGCGCGCATCGGCCGGTCTCGGTGAGCCAATCGTTTGAAAAGGCGAGGCCCGAGCAGTACAAAACACCCGCCCCGCCGCCCGCGACCAACCCGTTCCCGTAATCCTGCCAGGGAAGAATTAAGCGGTTCGCCTCCGCGGAGGTATGCCCCAGCACGAAATGCCGCACGCTATTGTCCATTGCAAAAGCGCCGCCCACGGCTCCCGCTGCAAGCGCCCCGACAAGGAGCGATTGGTCCGTCCATTGCGATGGACTGCGCGCCAGGGCGTCGGCGTCATGTATCGATGCGTCGAGATCCGCGCATAGACGCGCCATGAGGGTCGAACTATCAGGGCTTACCCCGCCGGCAGTGGATAAAAGGCAGCATGCGATAACGAGGAACGCGCCATGGCGCCATGCCGGCACGAAACGATTCCGCCTGATCCGCGCCCGATCGATGTCAGCCCCCGACCGCCGGGGATGCCAGAAGGGCGCCCAGGCCCGCAAGGTAGAACAGCCCGTCGGCCATGACATTGAAAACCGCCGGCATCGTGGATTTAAGCCGGGGATTCCATCCGACAAAGAATCCCGCATACAGGAGCGCGCCGATCTGGGAGGTAAACAGAAGAACGATGCGGCGCCGGTTGGTTCCTCCGTCAAGAATCCAGGGGAGCGCGATAAGCAGGGCGATGCAGGAGCCGATTATCAGGCGAATGGCTGCACGCGCGCGTTTTTCGCCGACGATGGTGATGAGCGTCTCGCGTCCCATGATCCGGTCGCCCTCGATGTCCCGCAGGTCGAAAATGAGCGACCGCAAGTAAGCGAGTATGAAAATCCAGGCGAAGCAGACAATGGTCAGTGCGTTTATGGTAAAGGTGGAGCGCATCGCCTGAGGAATAAACGTCAGCACCGTGCTCCAGGCGAGCGCGACGAAGAGATCCCGGGAGGAGGGGATGTCCTTGAAATTTTTGTATTTGAAGAACCTTCGCAGGGGCGCGGGCACGATGGTAACATGGTAGACCGAGCCGATAACGGTCGCAAACAGCATGAGAAGGAACACAAGTTTGCCGGAAATAAAGCTCACGCCGAGAAGAAGGATGAGAATCGCGCCCGCCAGAAAGAGAAGAAGCTGTTTATACCGATGGTAAAACCGGTAGCGCGATATGCCGAGGTGCTGCGTTGTTTCGAGGCTCGTCAGGCTGTTCCAGAGATACATGGCGAGAAAGTAGAAGAATGAAAGAATCGCTCCGCCCGCGGAGAATGAAGCTCCCTGCGTCCTGCATGAAACGAGATATGCCGCCACGGCCCCGAGCGCGAGAAAGACATTCAGGTTGGCGGCGCTATCGAACAGTTGCCGGAAAAAGTTCGGCAGGGAGCGGCGGCGGGAGCGATCGAGAAATTGCAGGTAATCCGTGACGCGTTTGATCATCCAGTTGGGCGTCGAGGCGCCTGCCGTCACTCCGACAGATTTGCACGAGGCAATAGCGTTCCAGTCGATTTCGCTCTCGGTTTCAATGAGCTGGGTAAAAGCGCCCGCCTGAGAGGCGATTGCGGCAAGACGTTTGGTATTCGCGCTGTTCCTGCCGCCCACCACGATCATGGCATCTACCTGCCGGGCAAGCGTTTCAGTCTCGGCCTGGCGCTGATCGGTTGCCGCGCAAATGGTTTTTTTTACCACGACATCGCTGCCCGCGTAACGGGCCCGTATACGCGCGGCAATGCGGTCGAAAAGCGCACGGTCGAAGGTGGTCTGCGAAACGAGACAGATTTTTTCAAAATCCGGCAGTGCGTCGATGTCGCCGGTCGAATGGATCAGATGGCCCGCGGTTCCGGCATAGCCGAGAAGGCCGATGACCTCTGCATGTCCTTCGTCCCCGGCAATGAGGATCTGAAATCCCTGTTCCCGGTATCGCTCGATTACCCGGTGGACGGTTTTGACTTTGGGGCACGTGCCGTCGATGATCGGATGCCCGCTATCGGCATACCGTTCCTGCATGTCGGGCGGAATTCCATGAGCCCGAATGAGAAGCGTTCCTCTCTCATTCCCCGCATTGTCCTCGCTGAACTCCGACACCCCGCGCTCATTGAGCATATCGAGCGTCTGGCGGTTATGAATGAGCGGCCCGATCGTACGTATCCCTCCCGGCAATCTGCCTGCATTTTCGAGGGCGAGATCCACGGCGCGCTTGACGCCCATGCAGAAGCCGGCGGTTTTTGCAACAATGATTTTCATACGTATGCAACTGCCCGTTTCATTTTTGAAAATATACGATACCTGAGAATTGAAGAACGATCATCCGTGCACAATCCTTGCGTTATCGATGGACCGACGATAGGCTTAAGGGTGAAGCCGCCGGATTTTCCGGATCGCTGCACATGCAATGCCTCCCCTCCTTGTAAAAAAACTGCTGTATAGTGCGGCCAGAAGTGATTTTTAAATACCATGTCTCCCGTTATTTCGGTTAAAAACCTTACGAAAGCCTTTGGAAGGCACACTATCCTGGAAGAGTGCGTCCTTGTCGTTGAAGAAGGGGAGGCGTATGGGCTGGTCGGCCTCAACGGCGCCGGAAAAACCACCCTTATCCGGCTGCTTCTCGGCGTTCTCCGCGCCGACAAAGGCGAAATCGCCGTCCTTGGAGAGAATCCCTGGCGACACGATGCCTCATTGCACAGGAGGATGGGGGTGGTACTCGATCATGACGGGCTTTGGGGCAATCTGACATTCGAACAGAACATGAAGATTTTTGCAGCCGCCAAAGGCGTTTCCTGGAGCGCATCCCTTTCCTACATGGAGGAGTATTGGAGCCGCACGAATATCTACGACAACCGGAAAGCGGTAAAGTTTTTTTCACGCGGGCAGCGGATGCAGTGCGCTCTCTGTAGAGCATTTCTGGGGTGGCCTGACCTTTATTTTTTCGATGAGCCCGCCGTTGCGCTCGATGTAGACGCCTATGAGCACTTTAAAAGCCTTGTCATGGCAGCGCGGAAGAGGGGCGCGAGCTTTCTGATAAGTTCCCACCAGCTCGATACGATAGACGATTTTGCCAACCGGGTGGGTATGCTGCGTGAAAAGCGGCTTGTCGAACTCGCGCGCAAGGCGGAACAGGGCAACCCCTTGTGGTCGCTTGAAACGGATGATAATCCGCGCTGGGCAACCATCATCCGGGAACAATGCGGCGGCGCTCCCGCCTTTGTGGAAGGCGAGTGGCAATTCGAATCGACCCACGCCGAAACCGACATTCCCGTTCTCATCAGACGGCTGGCCGGGGAGGGATGCGCAATACGCAAGGTGGCGCCGATCGTTCGGGATTTCAGCGTTACCATCAGGAACGAATATCGCCGCAACGCAGCCGAAGAACTGCACCGGGGGGTTACATGAGCCAGTGCCTGCTCGTGTTGCGGAAGGAGTGGTTGAACTTCGTGCGCAGCGATAAAAGCGTATTTTTTATCTACCTGTTTCTCATTATAGGATGGGGCATGCTGCTCGCTACCATGAACCGAGGCGGATCCCTCGGATCACCGCTTTGGCTTGTCTTTTTTTCGGTGATCATTGCCGCCAATTTCTCCGGCACCGTTTTTGTCTCCGAACGCATGAGCGGGTCGCTCGAGATACTTTTAACTTCCGGTTTGTCGCGAGGGGCTATTCTGTGGGGCAAAATGATGTTCGTGATCATCATGACCCTCGCCGTCGGGGTGGCCTGCATCCTCGCCGCATCGGTTCTGCAGCATTTCATGGCGCCGCCGGAGATCGCCAGCGTGTTCTATTTCCAATGGACCTATGTGGCGCTCTATGCGGGCGCAACGTTTTTGAACACGACGAGCTGCGCCTGTTTTTCGGTATGGCTGCCGAACCCGCGGCTCCTTCATTTTGTCAACATTGCGCTCGTGGGGTGCATCATGGCGGGCTATGTCGCGCTCTCCCTCTCGCGGCCCCTCTCCCTGTTTCTTGTCGCCTTCGTCATGAGCTTCGTCGGCATCCTGTTCGCCTGGCTTGCTCGACGCGCTTTTGAAAGCGAACGGATCATCAAGCCGGTGATCTTCTAATTGTGCAATAACTTTGCAACACGGGGATATCCGCCGGGGACCAGTGGAGCGTGCGAGCCTCGGACATGGAGACCCACCGTACCGCCGCATGTTCATGGGGCTGGGGTTCGCCCTTACGGATTGTACAAATAAACGGAACCAGATCAATGACCATCCAGGGGTAGGTGTGATGCACTTCCGGCAATGCACGAACGACCGCCGCCTCCATGCCAAGCTCCTCCCGCAGCTCTCGTCGAAGAGCCATCGGGGGCGTTTCTTCCGCCTGAACTTTGCCGCCGGGGAACTCCCAAAGTCCCGCATTCGACTGCCCTCGTCCGCGCAGGGCGGCAAGAAACGTATCGCCCCGCTCGATGATGGCGCAAACGACAACGACCGGTTTACCGCAAGCGACAGGATGGTTCACAGATTCGTTTCAGCCGACGACGTTCGCTGTTCATCTTTATCGAGTGTTACTACCTGGCCGAAGGCGGGGAAATGCACGTTCACGTGTCCCCTGCTACGAAGCGCATCGCGCAGCGGCAGCGCTTGTTCGGCCTCGCCGTGCACAAGGAACAGGTGATTGAGGCGTTTCGGCGGGTTGAATTCCGCATAATCGAGAAGATCGCGGCGGTCGGCATGAGCGCTGAAGGCGTCAATCAGCCTGATCCGGCATTTTACTTCATGCTCCTCGCCGAAAATTTTCACGGTCTTCCAGCCATCGAGCATTTTTCGCGCCAGCGTCTCCTTGGCGGCAAAACCGATAAAGAGAACCAGCGTGCGATGGTCGCCCACGTTGTTGCGCAGATGGTGAAGAATCCGGCCGCCTTCGCACATTCCCGATCCCGCAATGATGACGTGGGGGTATTTGAGATCATTGAGTTTCTTCGACTCATCGACCGATTGGATGTACGTGAGACGCGGGAAGTCGAACGGTGTTTCCTTGTTGTCAAGAAAAACGCGACGCGCCTCCCGGTCGAAATACTGCGGAAATTTCTTGAAAACCGCGGTGACGTCGCGGGCCATGGGACTGTCGACGAAAATCGGCATGTCGGGAATCCGGTTTTCATCGAAAAGTTTATGGAGTACATAGACGATATGTTGCGTCCTGCCGACGGCGAAAGAGGGAATGATAACCTTGCCGCCCATGGCTGCGGTATCGCGAACAATGCCGGCGAGTTCCTCTTCGACCTCAGCGTAGTCGCCATGGAGGCGGTTGCCGTAGGTGCTCTCCATGATAAGAATATCCAGATCCCGCAGAATGTCGGGATCGCGCGTAATGGGCATGCCGGGGCGTCCGATATCGCCGGAAAAACCGAGCCGCCGGAAATTGCCGTTTTCGCGGATATCGAGCGTCACGCCTGCCGAGCCCAGAATATGGCCGGCTTCCCGGAACATGGCCTCCACACCGGGAGCAATAGTAAACGATTGGTTATAGTCGATCCCGGCAAAGGCATCGAGCGACGCTTCGACATCCTCGGGGGTATAGAGCGGCTTCGCGAGGAGGCGATGTCGGTCCATGTTCCGTTTATTGACCCACTCAACGTCCTTTATCTGCAGAAATGCCGTATCCCGCAGCATGATTGCGCACAGGTCGACGGTAGCCGGAGTGCAGAAAATCGATCCCCGGTACCCATGCTTGACGAGATTGGGAATGTTGCCGCTGTGATCGATATGGGCGTGCGACAGGATGACTGCATCAAGCGAGGCGGGATCGAACATGAAGTTCTGGTTTCGCTCGTAGGATTCGCTGCGGCGCCCCTGAAACAATCCGCATTCAAGGAGGATTTTTTTGCCATTCACGCCAAGGAGATATTGCGATCCCGTAACGGTTTGCGCGGCGCCGCAGAATTGAAGGAACATGACGATCGATCCTTTATACCCTGCCCCGGATCAATGCGCAGCGCCCTTGAGGGAATCCGTTTTCGCCTCCTCGGCCATGGTTTTAATCGCCCAGGCAATCCCTCCTTTGGTAAAAGCAATTGCGGAGAGGGGGATATCGTCGCCGTTCCGACTGAGTTCCTTATCGGTGGTGTCACTTGGCATTTTATATTCCGTCAGCATGAACTGGTCGGCGGTTATCCGATTTCCTTCGATATCAATGATGAAATCACCGAGCACCCCCGCCGTCGTCCGGACTTTCCGTCCGAAGTCGTAAATGCAATCGATGCTGTCGATGGAGAGTTCACGCAGCGTGGTATCGACTTTGATCTTCATGACCGGCGAGCAGTCGATCTTTCCTTTGTCGGAAAAACCGCCGCAGCTGATATAGCCGTTTGACAAAAAGTTGAGATTGATGCCGACAGTAATTTTCTGCATGGGCTCTCCGGGATATTTCCGATCGAGCGAACATTTCGGTTGGCCGAGATAGATCGACCAGTACGACGCTTCGCCGGTTTTATTGGTTGCGCCGTTCAAATAAAACATCGATTTTGATATCATGGACATGCCCAGGCACATAGAAATGAAGATTAAAGAGAGCAGAATGGTTACACTCAGAATGCGTAAAAGTCTCATACCGGTCTCCTCCTCGTTGATAAAATATGGGCATCGGCAGCGGCGCAGCCAAAAGATCACCACTGCGGTAAGGTCGGTTGGCTGTAAAATATAATGTGGGATCGGGCGAAACGTGCTTTGAGTGGCTGTCGTACGTCCTGGTTCAGCATATGGCGGTTCGTGACCTATTATGGATAGCCAGCATTGAATCCACCGTGACACGAGGCCCATTGTATCGAAAAATACCGCCGTTCAAAGGGAGGATAAAATTCGTCCTTCAAATTTTTCCTGATTCGTCGCTATGGTTCTTGAATCTTTTCCCGCGGCGCATCCCGCCGGTAGTAGGTAAACCCATACTCTTCTTTAATCTTGGCAAGGTGTAATGTCGTATCGCGGTTATAGCCCGACGCTTCGGTCACCCGGCAGACGAAATAGACCGGCTTGTCGATCGACCCGTGTAGAAGCCATTGCCGGTCGCGCGAACGCGGATTCGCCTCGCGCTTCACGCGGCCGTAAAAAAGGTCGGTGTAGCTCTTGAAGAGCGACCGGACGTAGACGTCCTCGTTTGCATGCGCTTTATAGAAGGCGACCGGCCCGCCCTGGCAATACTGCTCGATTCTGCCGGCGTAGATCGCGGAGAAGAGAAGGAGGCAGAGCGCGCTCGAACCGAAAACCCCTACGGCGCCGGCGGCGGGGCGGTCCTTTGCAAATAAACGAAGTGATACGGCAACCGCGGCGCCATAGCCGATGCCGAGCAGGAATTCGAAGCCCGACCAGTGTACCGGATTTTCGAGGCAGGCGACGGCGAATTGGTCCGGGATGAAGGGGGCGATCCATTGGCGATGCATGATGAGTATCGGAAGAGCGGTAATGGCCAGGCTGATAAGCAATGTAAACAAGGCGAGACTCCGGGAAAGGACGCGGCCGAGACCGCGCCCTCCGGTAATAATACTATGCAGGCTCAGCGCGGCGAGGTAGGTCACCGGGAACCAGGTGAGCGACGAGTAGAGCACGGTTTTGGTTTTTACGATGGAAAAGAGAATGAGCACGACCCAGAACAGGATGACCATGATCTGGTTTACGAGGCGAAACTTCTTGTTTTGCAAGTACCCCGGCTCGGGCCGCTTGAAAAACGAGATGATCGCGAAAAACGATGCGGGAAAACAACCGAACAAAATGACGAAAAAATGAAAGTAAAAGGGACGTCCCTGTCCTGCATCGCCAGTTGAAAAGAGCCTAACCTGATAGGCGATGAAGCTGCGGATGAAGATCGTGCCGTGTAAAAGTGTTTCGAGGCCGAAAAAAATGGAGCCGACGGCCGTCACCGTAAAGAGAAAAACAGAGATCTCGAGAGGCCTGATTATTGGCCTGAACCGCACAATCGCCCAGTAGACCAGCATGGTCAGGCAGATGATGAGAGCCGCAACCGGTCCCTTGGCAAGAGTCGCGAGCCCGATGCACAGTCCGGAAAGGGCGAAGAGACCTAACCTTCGGCGACGGGCATCTGTTAATAGCGCTTTAATGACGAGCCACAGGCCCGCAACTATCAAAAGATTGAAGAGCGGGTCGATGACGCCTGACTTGAAAAAGAGATGGGGCATGAACGAACCGAAGAAGGCAAGCGCCCAGAGAAACCCGAAGAGTGGAGAGCGGACACGGCTGCCGAAAAGAAAAACCACGACCAGGGTCGCAATCCCGGTGAGGGCATTCACGAACCGCGCGCTGAACTCGTTTATGCCGAAAATGCGCATGGAAAGCGTCTGTAACCAGAAGTAAAGCGGCGGTTTCTCGTAGAAGGGCTGGTAATTTATCGTCACCTGGCTGTAATTGCCCGACGATAACATCTCCCGCGACGCCTCGGCGAAATTCGCCTCGTCCCAGTCGAAAAGGTGGACACTGCCGATACCGGGAATGAAAAACAGCGCCCCCAGAAGGATGAGTATGAAAATGGCGGCAGGGCGATTTTCGGCAAGGCGGGACAGGTCAAGGTCGGCGGGTGACTTCGGGTTCATGAGTCTCCATTCGGGCAAAGACCGGCGAGATCGCGTGCGAGCGCGCGGCAATCAGCGTAACGGTCGCCCGATTGCGCCGCGGTTGCCCTGCGTATGATATATTCGAGCGGTTCGCTGATGAGCGAAGAGGCTCTTCGCGGCGTTTCCGTAAAAAATGTCTCCGGAGCGGTTCGTTTGCATTGAATAATTTCTTCGCGCGATCCCTCCCGTACGGGAAGTCTGCCAGCTGCCATTTCGAAGAGAACGACGCCGATGGAATAAACGTCGGATCCGGAACCGAGAGGCAGTCCGGCGGCCTGCTCCGGCGACATATAGAGCGCAGAACCGGCACTGCCAACGCTTCCCGCCGTTCCTGCGTTCCCCAGATCGGCAAGACAGGGAACCCCTCGGAGGTCGATCAGAATGTTCGACGGTTTCAGATCCCCGTGAACCAGGCCGTGATCGTGGACACAGGAAAGCGCGTCAAGGATCGGGAATATGAGATCGAGACATACGGAAAAGGGCATTTTCTTATTCGATCCGTCAAAATTGTCGTTGTATCGCCGGATGAGGGTCCGCAGGCTGCCGCTTTCGAAAAGCGGCAGCACAAGGTAGCGACAGTCATCGCGTTCGCCGTATCCGAAAAGGCGAATGATGTTCGGATGGTCAAACGTGGAGAGCATGGCGGCCTCTCGCTGTGCGGGATTGTCCGTCGCTTTGTCGGGATTGATCACATCCGGGAAGATTTTCACGGCGACCTTTCTGGCCAGGCTCTCCTGAAACCCGGCGAATATGATACTCCGCGCGCCCCGGCCGATCTCCCGTATCAGGCGGATGCTTTCGATCCGATGGCCGATGCAGGCGGCGACGAACTGGTCGAGATGGGTTTTCATAAAGCTTTGCATGCTTTAATTGCTATCGCCGCAATTTCTTCCTTATTTACCCTAAAAACCATCCCTCCGTTTGCGTTCTCTCTTCATACAGAGAAAAACGAGTGGAGGATTTCTTAAGTATTTACGTTTATTGCCGCATATACGCTTTGTCAATCACCCTTATTATCAAGCAAGGGCGGCGATGACGGAGCCGTCTCCTTTTTCAATCCGCAATCTTCGACCGATGGGGTCACATGCCGGATATACGATTCGTATTGGGAGAAGAAGCCGTTTTGACAGGGGATGCCGGCTTTTTTCAGCAGGGCGGCAGTGAGAAACCGGTGCAGCGTCTTGCCGTCGCGGGGACCGGTCAATTTGTAGTTGCACTCCCCGACGCAGGCAACCGTCACGTCGTGAATATCCGGAAGACCTTCTCCGGACAGTGCGTTGAGGTCGATCCTGATCACTGCGTTCCAGAGGCCGTAGTTAGTGCGACGCGTGGTGGTCGGCGGGGCGTCGAACGGCCTGATGATATCGTCGGAGGTCCCGCTTTTCGCCAGGTTGGAAGGAGGGTCCTGCAACATCAGCACCTCTGGATGGAATCTCCCATCGGTAAGCATCGACGGAGAAATGCCGCTGTCCATGTCCGGTGCGGGAATATCGTAGAGCGCAAGCCCGTCGCCGGGGTTGGAAATCAGGCGTTTATGCAGGCCGAGCCAGGTCGGCCGCAGGTTGTTGATATCGCCGAAGGGATGCACGCGGGTAACGGTATCGTTAAGCGCCACGGTATCGCCGTCGAGTACCACCGAGGCGAGAACGAGCGACGGGTGGTCGGCAGGCCGTATGATGAGTTCGTTATTATAAAGCATATTGAAAAGGTGCATCTGCTCGTACAGCGAGAGTTCCAGCGTGCCGAGCGCGGCAGAGTACATGCTGTCCGAGGCCATGGCGAGGTTCCCTGAGGCTCCGGCAAGGGAATCCTCATCGACCCCGGCAAGTCGCGCCAGCTCCTTGTAGGCGCGGACGCCGGTCATGGTTTTCAGTCTTAAGGTGTCCTTGATGCGGGCGAAATCGCCGATACGGTAGCAGAACTGGACGAGAGGGAACGCCCCGGAGGACACGTCGCCGTTGTCGTCGAACAGGCGGCGGTTGAGCCGGTACTCCGATTCCACACCGAAGATATTGTTCGAGGCGGCAAGCTGGTCAAAGATGTACTGGCACCCTTCGAAAATGTTGTTATGGTTATGCACCGGGTAACCGCGTCCCGGTACGGCGCTGTGACGGAAGACGACGCCGATAAGCTTGCCATTTTTACGTTCGAGGACGTGCTGCCAGGGAACGTTGTCTGTCACGTCGACCGAATCGCTCCACTTGTTGTAAGGCATGAAATTCCCTACATCAAAGTTGAGCGCGTTGAACACCGGCTTGGCGGTGGACGAGCCGTTCGGAATCCGGTTGCGCAGGAGTCCGGCGAGTCGCGACCCCAGTTTATCTTTTGAATAGTAAGCCAGCAGTCTGCCGGTTTTTGAATCCATGACCGCATAAGCGAAGTACTGTCCGCTCACTTCCACCAATTTCCGATACCAAGTGGTGACGATCCGGCGATAGCGGCGGTGATGAAGCCGCTTATACACGATGGAATCGAAGACCGTGTCGCCGGGATTCAGGGTCGTCATGACCGCCCCTTCCTGCTCTTTGAAGTCAATCGGTTCGCGTAGAATGCGCCGCTGCCCGATGGTATCGACGGGCGGTTCGCCGGATTGGATTACCGTGTCGGTCGAGGCGACGCGCACCTGCGTGGCAAGCATCTTGTCCGGTCCGTACCCCCGATCATTGACAAGCGCTTCTATTTCCTTCTGTAGCGGTGCGTCGATCGAGAGGGAGATTTTCAGGTTGCCTTTTTTCCGGATCAGCGAGGATGGGTCGATGAAATCCATATGACCGGCCTCCTCAGAGGACAACCCGTTGTGCCGCAAGGCCATGAGCCAGAATTCGTTTGCGCAATCCACGAGCGACCCGTAGGCGGATTCGATCCGTTTCGGCTGCGAAAAGCTGAGCGTATCGATCTCGGCAAGCACCGCCTTCTGTTTAGCCGCACTCCAGCCGAGCGCGCTTCCAATGCGGGGCATGTCCAGGCGGCATTGCGCCGCGATCTTCGGGTGGACGTTTCTGCCCCATTTGACCATGCGCGAAAGATAAACGCACTGGGCGTCCGAAAGCTGCGAAAGGTCCTTCGCGAAGAGCCCCTCCGCGATATCCTTGAACCCTACCAGGCCGTAGTCGCTGGTAACGCAGTGGTTAAGGTACACCTCGAGGATGTCGTCGGGGCTGTACAATTTTCGCAGCGCGGCCGCCAGTTTGAGTTCCCGCAGTTTACGGTCGAAGGAGCGGTTGACATGACGTCTGCCGCCCGCGTCGAGCCGGGAGATGAAGAGCTTCGCCACCTGCTGGGTGATGGTCGAGGTCCCGCGCAGAGGCGAGTGATAGCCCATGAAAATCGATTGATAGGCGCTCCGCACCGCGGCCCGCACAAAGCTTCCGAACTCGAATCCATGATCGTTCGTCATGAATGTCTTATCTTCGGCGGCGATAAGCGAAGAGATAAGAACGGGCGGGAATTCGCTGGTCCGTGCACGGCTGTGATCGGTCTTTATTATTGCAAGTCGCCGGTCGTTGCGATCCGTTATCTCGATCGAGTTGGAGTAGTGTCGGATCTCCCGGAGCCTATCGATGATCGAAAGCGACGGGTAATCGCTGATCACGATCCCGTTCAGCGTGGGGGCGCCTTTCGTCGAATCAGCGGTCTGATGCTCGATAATCCTGCGGGCGGTCATATCCATGGTCTGGCCGGTCAGCACGTCCTCCCACCCGGCGCCAACCTCCTTAGAGAGCAGCCCGCGTCGTTCCAGATCGGCAAGGCGATTACCCCACGAATCGAAGTACCGGTTCACGGCATAGTCGGCCAGGAAATAGCCGCCCGTCCCGAGGATCGCCAGGAGGATGATGCTCCACAGGAAAAATCTTCCGGCCGTGGCAAGTAAAGATCGTTTTTTCTTTTTCGGGGATTTTCCGGCAGATTTCTTTTGGAGAGTACTCATAGGGAAAGGGTATCGCTGAAAACATAATTTATTGAATCGATGGATTCGATGACCGCATCGGGCTTGTGGGGCGATCGCTCGATATCGGTCCGGGTGGATTCGCCGGTAAGCACGCAGATGGTCAATGCGCCCGCAGCGCGGCCCGCGGCGATGTCAGTGTAGAGCCGGTCGCCGATCATGACGGTCTCACGCACCGGCGCCTTGAGGCGATCGCACATGGTAAGTACCATGGCCGGGTTCGGCTTCCCGACAATGTAGGGTTTCTTTCCGGTAGCCTGTTCGATCATGAAACAGATTGAACCGCAATCGGGAATGGATCTGCCGTCTTCCACCGGACATACATAATCGGGATTGGTGGCGACATACTCTACCCCGATGTTGACACAAGAGCACGCAATGAGGATTTTTTCATAGGTGAGCTCGGTATCGAAACCCGCCACCACGAAATCGACCGCACCGTTGTCCGGACCGCTGCCCGAAACCGCGCCGAAACATCCATTCATTATCTGGAGCCCGAAGGAGGCGAGCTCGCGGCAGAGCGCACCGGTTCCCGCCACGAAAACGCGGGCATGCGGTTTTCTTCGCGAAAGGTAAAGTCCGGTTGCCTGACTCGAGGTGAAAACGTTCTCAGGCGTCGCCGGTATCCCTCGGCTCTCAAGCGCGCAACGATACTCTTCGGCGGAACGCGATGAGTTGTTGGTCAGAAAAACGTAGCCGACCTTCCTTTGTCTCAGGCGTTCGATGAAAGTCGCGGCTCCGGGTATCAGAGCCGCGCCGCGATACATCGTGCCGTCCAGATCCAGCAGGAAGAGAGTCGCATTCTTGAGACGGGTTTCAACTTCTTTCGGCAGCAAGGGCATAAGACGATTCTGGAGGACAGGGAGGAAGGCGATTGTATCACCGCACGCCACTTGTGTACTTTCATAAAATACATCATCGAAAGCTCTTGATCGCAGATTGCATTGCGTAAAATATCGTTAAAATAGACCTTTTTTTGGTAGCGCCTCACCTCCGCATTTATCTTATATTTAATAGCACAATTAATGGTGCAATAATCGTGCAATAATTTTCTGGCGGGTTTCGTATCACTTAACGACTGAAGTGAGGAGGAGCATATCAAAAAGGTAAGGCCCTATGGGCAGGCGTTGTTTTTCGCGCTTTTCTGCACCCTGTTTTTTTTCTGCGTTGCATTTCCCCGGGCATATTCGATCGACTGTCGATGGCTTCTCAGAAGTAACCCACTTGTGGGGTTTCTGACATTCATTGCTTCACGAAAAATTATCTGGGGGTTCGCCGGAGTGGCGCTCGTCGTGACGGCACTCACGGTCATCTTTGGACGTTTTTTCTGCGGTTTCTGCTGTCCTCTGGGAGCCACCATCGATGTTGCGGACCTTTTTTTCTTCTCCCACATCCGCGGGAAGCTGCCCCGCCCTCCGTACTTTCTCCAGAAATTAAAATATCTTCTTCTTTTCGCCATTACTCTTGCGGCGCTATTCGGTGTGATTTTCCCGCTCTTTTTTGATCCGATCTCCCTCTTTGCACGTTTCCTGACCGTCTTTGTCCATCCGCTGCCGCCCCTCGTGGTAGAGCAGCTTAAACAGATTCCTCCGCTCGCCGGGCGATTTTCCGACACCGGCCATGTCCCGCTTTACTATGGGTCGCTTGGAATCGGCATGCTCTTCCTTCTGGTAATTGCCGGAGGGGTGCTGGATCGGCGATTCTGGTGCCAGTATATCTGCCCGAGCGGGGCATTCTTCGGACTTCTGAGCGTTTTCGCCCCCTTTCGCCGGAGGGTCCATGACGCCCGCTGTTCCGGGTGTACCGCTTGCGCGAAGCGATGCCCCACTCGCGCAATCGGCGAAAAAGATTTCAAAAAGACCGTAACCGCGGAGTGTATTCTCTGCGGCGAGTGCAGCGGCGCAGTTCGGGGATGCGGAAGTTTCGGTTTCAGCACTCCCGAAACCCCTGCTTCCGCGATCAGCAAGCCGGATATCGGCCGTCGCACGGTAATTTCCGGAGTGGTTGCCGGGGTGTTTCTGCTCCCGCTTCTCAAAGCCAGCGCCATCACGCGGCGGGACAACACCGGGCGGCTCATTCGTCCGCCGGGCGCAGTGCCGGATCTCCTCTTCAGCGCCAAATGCCTGGCATGCGGCCTGTGCATGAAGGCCTGTCCGACCAACTCCATTCAACCATGCGGTCTTGACGACGGTTTTGCTCGATTGTCAACACCGAAGATCGTCCCCCGGATCGGCTCATGCGAGGAGAAGTGCCACCTCTGCGGCGATGTGTGCCCGACCCAGGCCATTCGTAAACTTCCGTACGAGGAAAAACAGTTTGCCAAGATCGGCACCGCGGTCGTGGATCGTCATCGCTGCATTGCCTGGGAGCAGAACAAGGAGTGCCTCGTTTGCGCCGAAGTATGCCCCTATCATGCCATCGATCCGACATCGGCTGCAACGACCAAGGGTCAATTCATGGTTCCGGTCGTGGTGGAGGATCTCTGCATGGGCTGCGGCCAATGCGAGCATGAGTGCCCGGTATTCGATACTGCGGCGATTGTCGTTTATAAATTTGGTGAAAATCGGCGTGCAACCGGCTTCTACGCAAGCAAAGCGCAGAAAGAGGATATCGTGAAACGCCGAAACCGATCGGGCGCGGACAACGCGGCAGGCAATAGCGCCGAATCCGAGAACGGAGCCGCGACGGCGGACAAAGGAGATGCCGAGGGCAATCCGGCGCAGAGCGCCTCCCCATCAAATGGATTTTCATTTTGAGCCGTAATCTTACTATAAAAGGAGCGTGCATATGACATCGAGACGAGATTTTCTTAAAACAACGGCGGTTGGCGGTGTGGCGTTATCGCTACCGGTGGATGTATTCGCCATGGAAACACCAACTGCGAAGAGTGAGGTTTTTGTCGGCAAGGGAAAGGCTGCGGATGTTATTCCGAAAATTCTAGCCAAAATGGGCGGTGTGGCGTCGATCATCAAACCGGGCGCCCGCGTGATGATAAAGCCCAACATGGGTTTCCCCAATCCTCCGGAGTGGGCGACCACAACCTCGCCCGAGGCAGTCTATACGGTTGCGAAGCTCTGTCTCGACGCCGGGGCAAAGCGCGTGGTCATTTGCGACAATACGCTGCATGACCCAGAGTTCTGCAAACAGAAAACCGGCATCGCCGATGCGGTCAAAGGGTTGAAGGGAGTGGTCATTTTTACCCCCCGGTCCGATCAGCCAAACCTTTTCGAAGAGAAAACAAGCGATAAAGCCAAGTACCTTGCCCGAACCGATGTAGTCAAGGAGCTTGCGCGGACCGATGCCCTCATCTGCGTGCCCATCGCGAAGTCGCACTCTGCCGGGGGAGTTTCGTTCGGCATCAAAGGCCTCATGGGCCTTATCCGCGACCGCGGGATCATGCATCGGGAAATGGACCTGCATACCGCTATTGCAGAGCTGCTCTACTATTTCAAACCGGTCATTACCATCATCGACGGCAGCCGCGCCTTGATCGACAACGGCCCCGCCGGTCCGGGAAAGGTGGTGGAGCTCAATACCTTTGCCGCAAGCATCGATCCGGTTGCCGCGGACAGCTTCGGCGTGTCGCTGGCATCATGGTTCGGCAGAAAATGCGAAGGCAAAAATGTCAGGCACCTCGAGCAGGCTTCCAAACTCGGATTCGGTAACGTAGAATCGAGCATGATCACCGAAATTACCGTATAAAACAGCACGCGAACCTTCAGGGAGAGACGGATCATCGGAACATGACCTCACAGAGATGCCGCCGTGCGGTTTTTGTCACCATTGCACTCCTCGTTACCGTTCAGGCGGCGGCAGCGCTTTCATCATCGCCGCTCGACTATCATACTTTCATCAATGGATCCGCACTCTGGCTGGTCGACCCATCGGGAATACAGCTCTTCCGCAGCGATACGCGGTCGGTCAGTCCCATTCGGCTCTCCGATACCGCGGCGAGCGACAGCATTCTCGACATAGCGGAAAACAGCTCGGTGCTGTGGGTTCTGGCGCAGTCGGGCGTCTATGATATCGATCTGACCACGTTGACCGTCGAACGGCTGCCGGGCAATAAGGTTCCGCGCGGCGCAGGCCGGCTGACGGTGGACGACGACTACCTCTGGGTGGGTTTCGACGACACCCTGTGGCGCTTCGACAAGCTCGGCCGCGAGTGGTTGCCCTACAAAATGAACAGCGCCGTTGGCAATGACCTGCGCGGGATGTACAGCAACGGGACGAACATCTTCTGCGTGCAATCGAACTCGGTAAAGATCTTCTCCTGGCAGGATGAAAAATGGCTCAGATTTCCCTATAAAAAAGGCATGGTGATCTCCCCGGCGGCGCAGTATTGGATTGACAAGGCAACGATGGTCTTCGTGGACGGCCAGAATATCTACCGGTATCTGACCGCTACCGAAACCTGGGACATTCTGAACTGTTCCTCCCCGGTGGTAGATATGAGTTCCCAGGATACGGCTCTTTTCTACCAGACCTCCGCCGGGATTTTCAAATACTCAACGGCCACGTCGGTAACGCTGCCCTTCGAAATAACGCATCCAAGTGACGTGCGATGTTTTGCCACTTTTTCATCCGATACGGTGCTCTGCCCGACCGACAATAACATCCTTAAATATGCCATCTCATCAAAAACTACGGATTACGTTCTTGCGCCGCAGGGAGTCGTCGATTACCATCCGTGCAAAGCGATCATGATAGGCGGCACCTTTACCCTCGTAACCCCTAAGGCGATTTCATCCTATAATGCGGCCACGCAATCCTGGGAGAATACGCTTCTTGGGTCCGGAGGCAACAACCGGCAGGTCGCCACCTGGGACGACAACGGGGCGCGGATAAATTATGGCGGAGGCTGCTCATCGCAACTGAAGGGCAGCATTCAGAAGGAGTACTACATCGACTCCATAGTTTCAAGGAACGATACGACGTTTCTTGACTATGATAACAAGTTTCCGGTCGCCGGATTAACCCTGCACAACACCTTCGGGAAGGGGCGTTACTTCGACGCATTCTTCGACAATACCAATGCCAGTCAATTGCCGAGCAAGGGGTTGTTTTATCGCGGCGCCGATTCCGACCTGGTTGAAGAGGCGCGGCTTGGAACCAATACGTATGCCAATACCAACACCCTCTCGCAAACGCTTCCGACGATGCAATTCGAGGGAGGGAGCGCCGTTCTGCAGAGCGCGGCATCGCTCGCCACCCGTGACCGGAAAATCGTGAAAGTGCAGGCCGGGATAGGCAGCCAGACCACGCGGTCCGTCTCTGCGGTGCTTTCCTATGCCGAAGGCGGGCTGTATACCATTCCGTTACCCAGCGATACGCCGAAGACAATCATCGTTCCCGGCTCGATGCAGATAACCATCGACGGCGTTGCCGTAGATTCTTCAAATTTCACCCTGGTGGCCCAGACCGGAAGCCTTACGTTCAATCCAAGCGTGCCGATCGACCCCTCGTCGGTCATTCGGGCGACCTACCAGCTCCAGGTGGTTCCGAATGTTCCCACGCCGGAGCTCTACGAGCAGGTGCAGGGAGCTCCTAAAAGCTTCGTCCAAAACGTGGGGTACGCGTCGGTAACCGTTTCGCCGACCGACTGGATCTCTCCGCAGGTGGGGGTCTACGCGCTCAACACCGACACCACGCACACAACGCTCATTAACGCGGCGTTGCCCCTCGAATTCAGGACCGCGTCGCAGTCGATGTTCTTCAAGCTGAATCCCGAATTGAGCCTCGATGAAGCAAGCATGAAAAAGGCTGAAGGGTTGGCGTTGCAGAGCCGGTTCGGGCCGCAACTGAGCCTGCTCGGGAATGCCCTGGTACAGGACAGCGGGTTTGCGACGACCAACAACACGAGCCGCGGTTATGGCGATCTGCTGCATAACTATAATATGACAGCCACCTACGACATAACCAAGGAGCTGCCGGTCAGCTACATCGGGCAGGACATCGCCTCGGTAAACGGTCTTGAACAACTCAACGAGGTTACCGCAGGTGCGCATTTTCTGGGACTCCCGTTCTGCGATGTCACCCTTGCGCGAAGCGTCGTCAACGCCAAGACGCAGCAGTCCGGCCCACAGATCGATACCACCACTATTTTCGACACCGTCGCACCGGGGCTCATCGACACGCTCTCTAAGTTGGATACGATCCCGGCCGATACCTTATCGCTCCAACGCACCAAAGACAAGGTCACGGTCAATCTGTACGAAACTTCCTCGCCGTTCGTCGAATCCCTGCTTCATATCAATCGGCTGACGTACAATCTGTCATGGACGGGCTTTACCTCACAGAGTCACGACACCGCCGGCCGTGGCGGATTTTTTTATGGGACCGCGACCATCTGCCCCACCAAGCGGATATTCATAAGCGGCAACGGCACTTTCCTGAATAATCCCATCGGATCGCAATTCGGCAGGGATTATTCGCCGACCCTGACCTTGCAGACCATTGACGCGCCGCCCGGAATCGACATCTCGGCAAGCGACTATTTCCACTATCAAAGCTTCATGGATTCGAGCGCCAGTACCAGTCTGATCGTCCGGAGTGCGTCGTTGACCATCAAGCCGGGGAGCTGGGTATCTTGGATGAGCTGGATATCGCCGATCGTCGGTCTCAGCCAGACGCTTAACTGTGACTTTGATGAGGCAATGCCCGGCGCCGCCGATCTTCTGTACGGCGGTAACGTGGTCCAGAATACCATCACAAAGGATGCTGGCGCGAACGTTTTTATCTCCAACAACGTTACCTGGCGCAACGATAATCAGTTCACCACTGCCGATTCCTCGACCACCTATTATTCCTTCAATGACCTCAAGTGGTGGTTCACCTCGAAACAACTCTGGCAGACGCGCTGGGAGTACACGCACACTCTGCCCCGTTACGGCAGTGGCGATTCGTCATCAAAAACCCTGGATTACCAGCACGGTTTTACCAAGTACACCAACAACTGGAACTCCTGGCTGCAGACCATGACCGGCATTGACGCCATGTATATGGCCCACGATACGGGCTCGAATCTCCAGACCGGTCCGGATATCTCGGTGAATATTACCAAGCAGAAGACGCTCTGTTTCAGGAGCCTTCTGGTTGACCAGACCGTGACTTTTTACGCGGTAAAAAACGACAACGCCTGGGAGCAGGGGCCGGCAATTTCTTACGAACTGTATCTGAAAGCGGTCATTCTGCCGAACATTTCGTTGACCGCCACCAATTCGTTTTCCTTTGCCGGAGGAGCATTCCAGAAATACAGCGGCGACATTGTCGCTGCGCTGATTTTTTGATTATTTCTTCCTCTATACTGGAAGTTGTGTAAATCTCGTATTTGCTCAAAAATTTTGCGGCATAGGTACACTACAAGGATTATATTTTGTTGTGTATTAATAGTAAGCCTGCGGCGCCTTCAAAGATTATATTGAGAGTAGGCATGAGGCAGAGGAGATGTGATATTTTAGTCGCATTGTTTTTGCGATCGTTTCTACCACAACTACCGTATAAGGGGAAGTTATGAATCTATACCGCCTGATTGGTATCATCGCACTGGGGGGGATCTGTTTTTGTTCGTGCAATGTGAAGAGCACTTCAAACAATAACGGCCCTGCGAGCAGTGTGACACAGTTGAGATTATTCAACACCTCAATTTCTGGATGGACCGAGAGCGCTAGTGCGGGTCCGGATAGTTTCATGGTCATGAATGCTCAGCAACTGGAAGCCGGCTCCCTGGATGGCGGGGCCGGTTTATATACAGACGAAAGTGGCTTCGTCCAGGCAATGGTCCAGGATATGGTAGGGCCCAACGGGGAGGAAATAGTCTCCTATGTCATGCAGTACACTCTCCCCGCTGAAGCCGCTACCGTATACAGCGAGTTACTTTCGCAAAGTTCACCCATTGACTCCATACCGGGCTATTCACCGAAGAGCGTTGCCTTTGGGACATATGTTTTCTCGGGCAATGCCTACGCGCAGTTCGGTAAGTTTTTATGCTGGATGACTTTGGGCGGATTTCCCAATCAAACCCAGGCGTTTCAAACGGCATCTCAATTTCTATCTCTATATGAGTCAAATGCGACGGGAACTCAGTAGGAGGAAGTGATCTAAATTCTTAATGTACGTGGGGCAAGTGTTTCGGAAGATGTGTTTGCCGAAAGAGGGTACAGTTTCCTACTATAAAGGGGTTTTGGTTAAATAGCTTAACCAAAGGAGAGTGGTATGGGAAAACAATCG
>JBEKOX010000042.1:0-27368 GCA_049521335.1 Chitinispirillaceae bacterium | reverse complement strand
ACCCATTAGTAACATTCGTCCATGATACGCAAAAGGTAATGGTGCGGCTTGAGTTGGGCCCGACGACAACGCGCTTGGCAATAACGCCGGCGCCGGTGTTATTGAGCATCCCGGTCGTGGTGAACGTGGTGGTGGAACTGCCGCACGTGATGCTGTCGGCAGCATTGAGCTTCGCCGTATCAGCCATGACGCAGACAGTACTGCTCTTTATTCCCGCCACCCTGCCATTCACGAGCACGGAGCTCGAGTTTGCCCCGTTGGATAGGGCGATCGCCGCAGTGTCGGTCGAGGTCGAGTTGTTCGTGAGCGTGAACTTGTAAATAGCGATGGGCAGCGATGAGTTCATATTGTCGCTGGCGATGCCGGCGCCGGTGACAATGGGCGAAAAGCACTTGAGCGCCACGCTGTCATACATACCGGTCTGTTTATACCCCATGAATACGGTCGGCCAGTAACCGGTAAAAGTGGTGGTCATGCTTCCCGCGTTCTGTAAAGTCGCGGAAAACACCGTCGTTCCCCGCTTCTCAAAAGCCATACAGGTCGGATAAGCGCTATTATCTGACGAGACTTCGACCCATTGCTGGTTATAAGTACCATCCGGCAAAAGATTGAAGTTCCCGGCGCCAATTCCTCCCAGAGGCATGCCCAACGGATAGTTCCCACTGGAGTTTTGAGAATCAGCCCATGAACCGGCGCAGGTCCAACCATAGCTTGCGCCGCAAAACACCGCCGCTGTGATCAACACAGCGCCTGCAATAACGCGGAACTTTACCATACATCCTCCACTTTAAGATGAGGTTTAATTCAAGTCATTAGTGCCGGTTGAGGATTACAGAACTTGTTTTTTATCAATATGTTAATGTTATAAAGTTAATAGGTTAAAATAAGAGGTAAAAGGGCTGCCTTGTTTCATCAGTTTCCTGCGGATAAAGCGACTCCCCAGCAAGCTCTATCTCACCAACGGCAAAACATAATATATACAATTCCCATCATCAAGAAAAAGAAAAATATAAAAACGGTTCAATCAGTTCGAGGGAACGTTAGACGCCTCAACAAAGTATTCTTTCAAAAATCGATCGGCGAGCAGATAGTGCAGCGCTTCGCTGTAATCACGGTAGCCATTGATATAATACTGGTATGCTTCATTCATATCGACTTTTTTTGATGTTTTCGCGTCATCCATCAGCACATTGAACAGCATGGTGCAGATATGTCCCTGTATTCTCAAACTGTCACCTTTACAATAGTCGGCAAGCTTTTCTTCCAGTCCTTGTTTTTCCAAAGGGGGTATATCCACCACATAACGCATGCCGCTTTCCTTATAACGGACTATATCCGATAAAAGAATGGCCGGATATTGCCGAGTGTTATATATTTTCCTTCCGATTTTCATGAAGAACTCCGCAACGGGCAGGTTGTCGGTGTTGAGGCAAGTAACGTCCGAGGTGAATTCACGGAGTTTATCCTCACCCATTGCACACTGGCCTATGAAGTCGAAACTGTTTGTTAGGGTAACGTAGTTTGAGTCTAACTGATCGGCAATGACTGCGCCTTTCCGCAATTTTTCATCAACCATCTGAAAATCTATGGCGAGGGGTTCGGTCGATCCGATCAGATGCGTGTGGTTAATGGTGTTGGGTGAATTGGTGGTCATCCACAGCGAACTGTGCGGATACACCTCTTGGAACGACTTGACGATTACCTTGTAGTCCTCGGACGGCAGATGAAGCGGCAGCCAGACGCAATGGATTCCGCCTTTGTTGAGCCGTTTCCGGCAGTCGGCAAAAAAATCTTTGGTGTAAAGCGCTGCGCTCCCCTGATTCGACTGTGGGTGTATGGGACCGGAATAGATGAGGTCGTAAGTTTTATCCGTCAATCGAACGAAATTCTTTCCGTCCTGAATGATCAGGTGGAGCCGCGGGTCGTCGAGCACGCCGTTATTCATCTTCGCAAAATATCGCCGGGCCGGCTCGATAACGCCGCCGCAGATTTCAACGACGTCCAGCCGTTCCAGTTCATCGTATCTGAGGAGCGATCCGGCGGTCCCACCCGCTCCGAAAGCGATTATAAGCGCACTTTTCGGGTGGTCTTTCAAGAGATACATGAGGTGCGCCGGGTATTTATGAGAGGCCACGTCGGTTTGCCAGTCTGATGACACCTGTTTACCGTCTATTCTAAGGATTTTTCCTTCTGAGCGGCTTTCCGTCACTTGGACGTCTCCGGTGACCGTCTCTTTGAAATAGAGCAGTTTCTCGTCTGCGCTGAGTCCTCGCGCCAAGGCGTCCTTGAAGTCCGGTGCGTAGAAAAACATCAGTACAAAACTTCCCGCCGCCAGCGCGATTGCCGCCGCATTGATGGCAGTTTTCCGATACTCCCAGGCGGACATGAAGAGGATTGCGGCCAGCAGAAGAAAAATGCCGCCGGCGATCACGATACTTTTCATGACGCCGATAAGGGGAAGCGCAACAAATCCGGCAAGAAGCGCGCCGAAGACCGACCCTATCGTATTGGCGGCGTAAACGACGCCGACGCCGGCGCCGATATTCGTTTTGCCGACGAGGCTCACCTTGAGCGCAAGCGGAAAGGCCATGCCCATGAGCAGCGTTGGACCGACCATAATCGCCGCTGCGAGTGCAAGGAGAAAGACAAATTCGCCCCAGAATGAATTGGTATAAATGATATGTTCTAGATTATGCTTGAGGCCATACATATCGGAAATCAGAACAGTGGAAATGAGCACCGAGATACCAATCAACGCTTCGATGATACCCAGTTTTAGAATCGCGCCGCCCATGTTCTTCACGAACCGTGATACCAGGAAGCTTCCGAGGGCCAACCCGAACAGAAACACCGAAAGCATCGAGGCAAAAGCGTAGGCATCCATCCCCATTACCCATACGATCGCCTTGGTCCAAGCCACTTCGAGAAACAGGCTTAAAAAACCCGACACAGCATATAATACGATGACCGTTTTCACCTGTGAGTCTCTAAAGGAGCTGTTTTTAACTTTTTCGGTATGGTTACTGGTAATCCCCGCATTCTTTTCGTTTACCGCATTTGGCATACTACTCGGTCGTTTGCCATAGATAAAGACTGCTGCCGCAATTGCAATGTTAAAAAAAACGGCGATTGCCGTTGTACCGATAAGCCCGATCGTACCGATTAAAAAATATCCCGAGATAAGACAGCCCAAAACCGCACCCATAGTATTTGCTGCGTATAAACGGCCAGCCCGTTTTTCCGGCATTCCTCCGAACGCTTCTGAAATAAATTTGCTGATCACCGGCAGGGTCCCGCCCATAAGCGTACACGGAACAATGAGAATCAGGAACGAAACAAAAAGCCTTATCAGGCTGATCTGATAAAAAGTAGGGTTAACGTGCCTGAAAACGAATACATACAGTGGTGAGGCACCATGAATGCACAGCGGCACCAGCATGCCGGAAATGCCGATACCCAATTCCAGAAACGCATAGATTGCAAGGGCATTATTCCGGCGGTCAACATATTTCCCGAATAAAAAGCTCCCCAATGCAAGACCGGCCATAAAAACGGACAATACAGTACTCGATGCAAAAATAGTGTTTCCGAAAACCAGACCAAAAAATCTGACCCATATGATTTCGTAGACGATGCCGCTGACGCCTGAGACTATAAACAGGAGCGTGATGAACCAAACGCCGGATTTTTGGGGATTCAAGGGTTGTTCCTTTATCACGAAGTACGTTCTTATTTAATGAGACAATACCTTATAATAACGCCTTCTATACTATTTTTCTTTTCGCATTTTCGCACATGGGAGGCCCTTTCAAATCGTACGGGAACTGTAATGTAACCCGTGTAGCGCAAGTTATAAAATAAATGATAGATCAGCACGTAAGCGGACTGTATTCCAGTTCTTCCGCAGCAGCACAGCGTTATCCATATAAAGTAGGAGTGGCGCAAAAGATGGTTCTGCCCGTTGCCGTGATAACAATTATTTTCAGATTGTCCGCAATGGAGTAGTTGACACTTTTTTAAAATAGCTCGACAATAGCTCGACGACTCCATGACCGCCGTCGAAATCTCGGCGCAATCCATTTGTTCGACCTGAGGGTAAAGTGCTGCGGATCCGCAGGTGGCGCCGGAAGTCTCAAATAAACAATATAGATCTATAAAAACGAGGTCAACTCCATGGGAATTTTACCGATTGGCCTTATCATTGCTGTCATAGTCTTGGCACTGCTGTTTCTGATCTTTCGGGAAGCACTATGCTGGTACTGGAAGATCAACAGGATGGTTCGGTTGCTCGAAATCATAAGCGGTAAATTCGAGTCGCTGGAGAAGAGCTTAACGTTTATCGCAGAAAAGCAATCCCTTTCAATGACCAGTGTTTCGGGAGCGCCGCCGCTTGCTGAGAAGGAGGGCGACAAGGGGGAGGCATACGAACATTGGGAGACCGGAAAGCTGATTGACTCGCTGAAAAGTTCCGAATATGACGACATGGCGAAGGAGCAAATGCGGGAAGTGCTTTCAGGCAGGTATGGGATACGATTTGAAGGCGGGAAATACCGCTACCGGGACTATGTCAGCGATGATATCGCCGGAGCCGTCGAGTGCGCACAATTGTACCATCAGCGTTAAGAGATTGAACATGGCAAGAGCGGCGGCTTAAGCAGAGGCTCTAACCTTTCCGAAAGTCAGGGTACTTCAATTTTACTATACACTGCTAGTGCGGTCGTTTATTGACAGCATGCTTTGAATCCCCCCACGAATCGTACCCGATCTCTCTCCCCGCTCCCTCGATCCTGATCGCCAGGCAGTTTTTGCATATGTCCGCCGATTCGTCCACGCATGGTTTGCCGTCGTAAAGCTGGTACTCGCGCCGAACCTCGGTGGGCGTTATCTGCGGCATGATGACGTTCGCCCCCCATGAAAGCGCTTTTTCGCGTCCTTCGGGATCGATGGCCTGCAGGGCCGTTGCCGCCGCAATATTGACATCTTTGAGAAGAAGACGCGTCGCGGCAATCATGCGCAACCCGAGGCCGAAGCGCTCCTGCGGGGTGCGCTCGTTTGCGTCGTCCCATGCCGCCATGGGCGTATCGTGGTGGACAATGTACGGTCCCATGCCGATCATGTCGACGTCCCTCTGCTTGAAAAAGAGGAGATCATCGGCAAGGTGCTCCACGGTCTGCCCCGGCAGCCCGATCATGACTCCGGTACCGACCTGAAAACCCGCTTGCTTGAGATGTTCGAGGGCCCGGATACGGTCGGAGAAGTGCATACCAGGCGGATGAAGTCTCTTGTACAGTTCGTCGTTTGTCGTTTCGATGCGCAACAGGTAGCGGTGGACACCGGCCGCAAAGAGGCGATAATAGGTTTCCTCGCTCTGCTCGCCAATGCTTAAGGTGATACCGAGACCATCCGGTAGGGTGCGAGTGCGACTTTGGGCTTTTATTTCGGCCACGGTTTTTTCGACATAGGTAATGAACTTTTTGTCACTACGCTCGCCAGATTGCAGTACTACTGAGCCATAGCCCTGGTTGCCGCACCAAAGCGCCGCCTCAACGATTCGTTCCTGTGCAAGGAGATAGCGCCCGATATGGCTATTTTCCTTCCTGATTCCGCAATAAAGGCAGTCATTTTCGCAGACATTGGAAAACTCGATGAGTCCGCGAAGATAGACCTTGTTTCCGCAAAAGCTAAGGAGCGTCTTTTCGGCTTCCCGCCGGATGCGTTCGAGTTCGGCTTTATCTTTCGTCGAGAGAATATGGATAAGATCGTTTTTGTCCATATATTTATCGGACGGAACCGCTTTTAAAAATTTCAAGCACTCCGGGAAATGGACTGAGCGCTCGCTCGAAGATCCCAAGCGAAAAGGCGATAGTCAGGCCGTAATTGGTAATCGGCACCCCGGCATCGCGGCAACGGACGATGCGCGAAAGCACCTCGCGCCGGTTGGTCATGCACCCACCGCAGTGGATCACGAGCTTGAAGTCGGCAAGGTCGGTTTCCGGAAAATCGTGGCCGCGCAAGCGGGTGAATTCGAGTTTGCCACCAACATACTGAGTGAGCCAGCGCGGAATCTTGACCGTTCCGATATCCTCGGCGATGGGATGGTGCGAACATGACTCGAGCACGAGAACACGGTCCCCGCCTGCAAGCCGGTCAATCGCCATGGCGCCGCGCACCATCTCGGCAAGATCGCCGGTGTAACGCGCAAAGAGAATAGAGAACGAGGTCATGGGCACCTGGGGCGGTGTGTCGGCAACGACTTTCAGGAACGCCTGCGAATCGGTGACCACCAGGGCCGGCGGACGGTGAAGCAGCCGAAGCGCCTCCCGGAGCTCGCGTTCCTTGACTACAAGGCAAAAGGCGTCGTTGTCGAGCAGATCGCGGATAGTCTGTACCTGTGGCAGGATCAAGCGGCCGCGAGGCGCCTCCTTATCGATCGGCACCACGAGAACGGCACACTCGCCGGCGGGTATCAGATCGGCCGCAAGGGAGGGCATGGTGACAAAATCTTCGGGAGCGGCCCTAATAAGCGCCTGACGGAGCCGCGCCACCCCGACGCCGGTGAGCGCGCAGGTCGATTCAGTGTGGATGCCGAACTCCCTGAGTTCAAGGAGCACCTCATTTGCGGGCAAGGCAAGGTCGAATTTATTGAAAACCGCTACCACTGGCACCGCCCGCGACTTCAGCTCATGCGCCAGGGTTTGCTCGAAGCTACCCCACTCTCCGGCTGCAGTCACGATGACACCGACATCGACACGTTCAAGGATCTGCCGCGTGCGTTGGATGCGCAGCTCGCCGAGCATCCCCTCGTCGTCGAGTCCGGCCGTGTCAATGAAGAGTACCGGCCCGAGCGGAAGCAACTCCATCGGCTTCTCCACAGGATCGGTAGTAGTGCCCGCAACCTCAGAAACAATAGAAACGTTCTGTCTCGTTATTGCGTTGAGAACGCTTGACTTACCCACATTCCGTCGTCCAAAGATTCCGATGTGCAGACGAAGATTTTTTGGTGTTTTTTGCATTATTTCCTCGATAGCGATAAATGGCTCTTACTTTTTTTCCAAAGGGGTTATAGAGGCTTAAAATTTTGAGCCTCTACCGGAGTGACCCTAACCTGCAGACTGCCTCCGCTGATATTGCCGCATCGAACTGCTCTGAGGAAACAAGCCCTGTTGCAATAGCCGCCTCTTTTATAGTTGTTCCCTTAGAGCGCGCCAGTTCCCTGATCGTCATCACCTTTTCATACCCAAGAAGCGGGATGAGTGCTGTAGCCGCAGCTGTTGCATTATGCACGCCGAGCGAACAGCGGCGCTCATCGGCTTTCATTCGATTGATGCAGCGGATGGACAGGTGCTCGCAACCTGCCGCTAAAACATCGATACTTTCGAGCAAGCAGCAGGCGACAAGGGGAAGGAGGTGGTTGAGCTCCAGATTGCCTGATGCCGCAGCCATCGTGATAGTGGTATCGTAACCGAAGACAAGGAGCGCAGCCTGCGCCGCTGCTTCAGGAATCACCGGGTTGACTTTGCCGGGCATGATCGATGACCCGGCCTGCAGCGGTTCGAGTGCCAGCTCTCCGATTCCGCAATCTGGTCCGCTGGCGAGCAGGCGGATATCGTTGGCGATTTTGAAGAGCGATGAGGCGGCGGCTTTAAGCATTCCCGAAACTTCTACGAAGACATCCGCATTCTGTGTGCCATCAATGAGGTTTTCCGCGCGGGCAAAGCCAATCCCGGTGATGTTTCGCAACTCTTCGGTAACCCGGAAAATGAACTCCCGAGGAGCGCCGAGGCCAGTGCCGATTGCGGTGCCACCAAGGTTGATGACGCGCAGACGTTCTTCGCACTTATAAATCCGCCATCGGTCGCGGCTGAACGCCTCGGCCCAGGCGCCGATCTCCCGCCCAAGTGTCAGGAGTACCGCATCCTGTAATTCGGTGCGACCGATCTTTACGATTCCCGCAAACTCACGTTCTTTCCGCTGGCACGCCTCCTGAAGAGCGACAATCGCCTTTTCAAGCTCGCGCAGCCTTCTGATGGCTGCCAAATGGAGAGCAGTCGGGAAAGTATCGTTTGTCGACTGATGTCGGTTTACATCATCGATCGGCGAAATCATTGCATAGTCACCAGGCAATCGTCCAAGATGTTGAAGCGCACGGTTGGCGATCACCTCGTTCACGTTCATGTTGGTCGAGGTGCCTGCCCCGCCCTGAAGAGCATCGACGGTGACATGTTGCGATAGCTTACCCTCCGCCATTTCGAGACATGCGACCTCAATAGCTTCCGCCTTTGGCTTATCCGGCCAGACACCGAGCGAACGGTTGGTGCGACAACACGCAAGTTTCACCGCGCCATAAGCCTTGATAAGTTCTCCATGAACCGGTTTCATGGCGAGGGAGAAATTTTCCATGGCCCGGGCAGTATGGATCCCTCCTAGAGAAGTGACTGGGATTTTTTTCTCGCCGAGGAGGTCGTGTTCAGTACGAAATGTTAAGTCATTCATGTTCATATACGTTTTATAAGTTTCATTATATGTTTCAATAAATCCCTGAAAGCGCTAAAACCTCCGGTGTCGTTTTCAAAGGATAAGAAAATTCTAAGAACATGTAAAAAACTAATAACCAGTCAAAATGTCAACAATAAACATCCCTTTTTCCATTTTTTACCTGCATGATGATTTTTTCGGTCCGATCTCTTACCGTAGTTGTCATACCCTCAAGGATCCTTTTAATCAGCTCCTCACCGATGGTATTGGCCTCCTTGCTGCCATAGTCGATAAGGTATTCGAGAAAGGTCGAGACGGCATTCGGGTCGCAATGCTCCTTGATCTCACCCGGCTTGGCGAGGTCCATAAAGTCGGCGCCGGTGCGGCCGAGCCGGTAACAGCCGGTACAGAAAGAGGGAAGGTACCCCATGGAGGCGACATCGCGGATCACCTCGTCAAGTAGCCGGTGATCCCCCAGTGAGAACTGGCCATCCGCCGCTGTAAGATCGCCGGAAGAGTAGCCACCCGGATTGGTGCGCGACCCTGCCGAGATCTGCGATACGCCGAGCGCTAATGTCTCGTTGCGCATGGCGGCACTCTCGCGAGTCGACATGATGATGCCGGTGTAGGGTACCGCAAGCCGAAGGATCGCTACGATTTTACGGAAGTCGGTATCGGAAACAGCATACGGCGGCCGAGTGGCCAGTTCCGAGCCGGTCGCCGGCTCCATGCGCGGCACGCTGATTGTATGGGGTCCGACTCCGAACCTCGCTTCGAGGTGGTTGATATGCTGGAACATAGCAAGAAGCTCGAACTTCCAATCGTACAAGCCGAACAGCACGCCGATGCCCACATCGTCGATTCCCGCCTCCATGGCGCGATCGAACACGCCCACGCGCCAGTCATAGTCCCGTTTTTTTCCACCCAGATGCACTGCCGCATAAGTGGCATGGTGGTAGGTTTCCTGGAAACACTGGTAAGTGCCTATCTTCGCCCTTTTCAGCAACCGGCACTCCTCAACTGTAGGCGGCGCCACGTTCGCGTTGACCCGCCGAATCTCACCTTGCCTGCGCTTCACCAAGTAGATCGTCTCGATGGAGTCGAGTACATACCTGAACCCTTTTCCGGAGTACGATTCGCCAGCCACAAGCAAAATTCGTTTATGCCCCTGGTCAACGAGGAACTCCACCTCACGGCGGATTTCCTCTTGCAGGAGCGCCTTACGGGTAATGAATGTATTCTTTGCCCTGAAAGCGCAATAGGCACACTCGTTGCTGCACAGGTTCGAGACATAGAGCGGCGCGAAGAGCACCAGTCGCTTGCCGTAGATTTGCTCCTTGACTGCCTTCGCGGTAGAAAAGAGCCTGTCAAGATGCTCAGGGGTCTCCAGTGCAGTAAGGGTCGCGACCTCATCGGGCAAAAGTCCTTTGCCTTTTGCGGCCTTTGCCAAGACTTCCTCGATCCTTGTATTGGAGGGGTTCGCTCTCTCCGCGATCGTTTTATCGATCAACTGCTCATCAATGACCGGTGTTGATAAATTTGTGTTCATTATGCCGTTCACTTTCTATTACGTATGCATATGCAGAGGCTCTGTACGGCTCCCTACCGGAGGTGCATTACTTGTGGCACTCCTCTCACTAGAGGGTGGCGCAGTTTGGCAGTTTTCCATCACAATTGGCTGTTATCATTATTTTTAACTTTCCTTTGCCAGCGCTGACTTTACCGACACTCCGTAAATCTGGCCGAGCCTGCCGGTGAGCGCGCCGATCTCCTCATTGGTCGCATCCACCACGAGGGCGATAACAGAGCATGTTCCGCGTACGTTTGGAACCCCGGTGCGAACCACGATGTTCTTTCCAAACTCCGAGAGCGCCCTGTTGACCGCTTCCGCATGTTCAGCCCGGTTTTCAATGATGATGCCGACAAATCCGATTCTTTTTGTCATGCTTCACTCCTTTTTCATTCGGATGGCGCATTCCATGCACCCCCACAAAAAAATCCCGTCCCCTGGTTACCTTGGGAACGGGATTATGGTTCTATAACTTCCCGTTCCCTTGGCTGCCGGATCACTCCTTTGCCGCAGGAACTATTATTATTACGCTCAAACCTACATCATGACGTGCGCAGTTGCACTATCGTTTATACTCCGGTCTGGGTTTATAGGTCGTATGGAGCAGCGTATGCGACTGTCGGCCACCGGCATCCTTGAGGAATTCGGCATAGAGCGCCTTAACACTCGGATTCTCATGGGAGTAGCGGATCGGCTTCTCGGCATCGTCGAGGTAAAGTCCGTCGCCGCGCAGCTGGCGTGTTTCGTCGGTGATGCCGTAAGGCTGGCCGCCGCCACCCACGCACCCTCCCGGACAAGCCATAACCTCAATAAAGTGGAACGGCGTTTCCCGGCCTTCGGCCTTTGCCTGCCGGACCGCGGCGAGCACTGACTCCACATTGCTCAAGCCGTGCGCCACGGCGACCTTTACCGAGTGCTCGTTGACCTGCACGGTTCCTTCCTTGACTCCAGCGAGGCCTCGAACGTTTTCGAAGTCCACGTTTTTGAGTTTTCCGCCGGTGATATAATCGTAGGCGGTGCGCAACGCCGCCTCCATGACACCGCCGGTAACGCCGAAGATCGTGCCCGCGCCACTATATTCGCCGAGCATGTGATCCGGCTCCTCGTCGGGCAGGTTCCTGAAATCGATGCCGGCTTGCTTGATCATGCGGGAGAGTTCGCGCGTCGTGATCGACACGTCGATATCCTGGACCCCGGAGGCGAACATGTCGCGTGACCGATGCACCTCGTGCTTCTTCGCAGTGCAAGGCATGATCGAGACCATAAACATAGAGCCCTGGTCGATCCGCCGCTTCTTCGCGAAATAGGTTTTGGCCAGCACGCCCAGAATCTGGTGGGGCGACTTACACGACGAGAAATGGCCCACCATGTCGGGATAGAATTTTTCCATGAAGTCAACCCAAGCTGGGCAGCAGCTCGTAATGAGCGGCAGCGTCTCGGGCGCGGTGGTGAAACGCTTGACGAATTCGGTTGCCTCCTCCACAATGGTCACATCGGCGCCGAAATTGGTATCGAATACCGCCCTGAACCCCATACGGCGCAGCGCAGTGTACAGTTTGCCGGTGAGGAGTTCGCCAGATTTGAACCCGAATGCATCGCCGATGGCGACGCGAACAGCCGGAGCGATTTGGACAATGCAGTACCGGTTCTTGTCGCGTAATTTTTCCCATACGGCGGTGGTTTCGTCATGCTCGATAATGGCACCCACCGGACAATGCGCCGAACATTGACCGCAATGCACACATGGCGAATCAGCGAGCTGGATGTCGCCTGCGGGCGACATTCGCGTATCGATGCCTCGTTCGAGCATGGAGAGTGCCCAGACGTTCTGCATCCGCTGGCATACATCGATACAACGACCGCATGAGATGCACTTGCGCGGTTCGAGTACGATGGCGCCGGTTGAGCGGTCGGCCGGAAGATCGGGCACGCACGACGTGAAGCCTTCGGTGCGAATCCCAAAATCGGCAGCGAGACGCTGCAGTTCACAGTTCTGATTACGGCCGCAGGTAAGGCACTCGTTCGGGTGGCGGGAAAGGATGAGCTCGATCACTGACCGTCGGACTTCCACGATCTCGGGATCATGGGTCGTAACGACCATGTCCTGTTCGAGCGGCGTGCAGCAGGAACGCAGCATTTTATTGGATCCCGCGATTTTGACTATGCAGATGCCGCAGGCAGCCGTGGCCGGCAGATCAGGATGTTTGCACAGGGTCGGAATCCGGATTTGTACCTTTCGCGCGGCATCCAGGATTGAGGTACCCTCAGATACGGCTACGGTTATTCCATTGATCGTTGCGCGAACCATTGCTATCTCCTTGCCACCGCTTCAAATTTACAAACTTCAAAACATTTACCGCACTTAATGCACGTATTCCGATTGACCGTATAGCCGACCTGTCGGTCGCCGCTGATGGCGTTTACCGGGCAGTTTACCACGCAAAGACGGCAACGCTTGCATGCCTCGGGAATGATCGCATACTCTAAAAGGGCGGTACACTTCCCGGCGCGACATTTTCTGTCGACGACATGCTCTTCAATTTCTTTTAAAAAGTACTGGAGTGTGGAGATGACTGGGTTGGGCGCACTCTGGCCTAAACCGCAGAGCGAAGCTTTCTGCATCGCGACCGCGAGTCGTTTGATGGTTTCGATATCATCTCTTGTTCCCTTGCCGTTCGCGATTTTTTCGAGAAGAAGCAGCATCTGGAACCCGCCAATCCGGCAGGGCGAACATTTGCCACACGACTCGTCGACGCAGAAACCGAGATAAAACTTTGCGATATCGACCATGCAGTCATTTTCGGTCATCACAATCATGCCGCCGGAACCCATTATGGAGCCGAGCGCCTGCAGATGCTCATAACTCACTGGCGTATCGAAGTATTCGGACGGGATCACGCCGCCCGAGGGCCCGCCCGTCTGTATCGCTTTGATCGGTTTGCCGTCGGCGCTGCCACCTCCGAGGCCCTCGACGATCGAGCGCAGTGTTGTGCCCATGGGGATTTCCACAAGACCGGAGTTACGAACACCGCCCGTCAGCGCAAAAACCTTAGTGCCTTTGGATTTATCCGTTCCCATGCGGGCAAAAACGGCCGGCCCGGCCATGAGAAGGTACGAGACATTGGCCATTGTTTCGACATTGTTAATAACGGTCGGCTTACCCCAGAGACCAATATCCGAGGGGTAGGGGGGGCGTGGTCGGGGAGTTCCTCGGCGGCCCTCGATCGAGGCGATGAGAGCAGTCTCTTCACCACATACAAAGGCGCCGGCGCCAAGCCGGACTTCGCAATCAAAGGAAAATGCGGAGCCAAGAATTTTTTTCCCGAGCAAGCCGAGCTCATGGGCTTTATCGATGGCAAGCTGAATGCGCTTGATCGCCAGCGGATATTCGGCGCGTATATAAAACATTCCTCTTTTGGCTCCGACCGCATAGGCAATGATAGCCATACCCTCGATGACCGAATAAGGGTCGCCTTCGAGTACACTCCGATCCATATAAGCGCCCGGATCGCCCTCGTCAGCATTGCAAATGATATACTTTTCCTCCCCGAACGCCTTGCGCGCAAGCGACCATTTGAGCCACGACGGGTATCCGGCACCGCCTCGGCCGCGAAGGCCCGCAGTTTTAACCTCTTCGATCACCTGCTCCGGCGTGAGCTCGAAGAGGCATCTGCTTAGCCCCTTGAAGCCATCGACCCGGAAGTAGTCGTCGATATTTTCCGGGTCTACCCGGCCACAATTGCGCAGTACGATGCGAACCTGCTCGACAGCCTTCTTCCGGGTCAGATCTTCGATTACGGTGCCTTGCTTCAGGGTAGCTTCGATAATCCGGTCAATATCCTCGGGTTTTACGTTTACATAGCGGGGACCGTCGGGTAGGATCTTCACCGCCACACCGACGTTGTAAATGCCAAGATCGGCGGCCCGAACAGCTTGGACTGAACCGTCAAGATTGGCGTCGCGCAGTTTCTTAATCCACTGCCCCTGTGCTTCCCGCGTGGTATCGCCCATTGGAGATGTATCTTTTATCAAGATGACGGTTTTGTTCATTTCGCCTCGATTCCTTCCACGGCCATGGCATAAATATGATCGTTCAGGAGCCGTTTTTCGCCAAGGTGCTCCTCCACGATGCGGCGCGCGATATCCGGCGTTACACGACCGTAGAGCACGGGTGGTACCCCTTCGACGCATACCTCGACCAACGGTTCCGCGGAGCAGAGGCCGTTGCAGCCACACTGTTGCACTGCAACTCCGGGATGCGCTTTAGCAACTTCTTCTTTCAGAAGATCGAAGATCTTTTGCGCCCCAGCGGCGATCCCACAGGAACTCATGCCAACTTTAACATAAGAACACGCGGCCAATCTACACGGCTCCAAGTTACGTTTTTTCAGGGTTTCCCGCGTCAATCTTTCCATTGTTCGCGACTCCTTCTTTGTATCGGGAGAGAATCTCCACAACCTGATCTTTTTTGACTTTTCCGTGAATTTCGCCGTTGATAGTCATGACCGGTGCGAGGCCACAGCAACCGAGGCAACGGACTGCATCGAGGTGGAAGAGGCCATCGGCGGTCGTCTGTCCAATGGTAATATTGAGCCGTTCGCTGATTTCGTCCAGAATATCCGGTGCGCCTTTCAAGTAGCAGGCAGTTCCCATACACACCGCGATGTTGAACTTTCCCGGTGGCTGGAGCTTGAAATAGTTATAGAACGTTATGACTTCGTAGATTCTCGCCAGTGGCACATCGATGATCCGTGAAAGCTCCATTGCCACATCGCGTGGAATGTAGCTATACTTGTTCTGGATCTCATGCAGGACCATGATAAGGCTGCCTTGTTTGGAGCTCCACCTGGAAGCGATTTCGGTTATTGACTTGGTATGAACCGTTTGCTCTGTCATGAAGATTCCTCAAAAAAATGTTTTTTTATGGGTACCTCAGTCTGCGGTAACTCATCTTTATAAAACTATATAAAACTATTTCGACCAATTGCAGGTCAGGTGGCGGGAGTCACCTTAAAATATTGCACAGTTAAGTAAATAAAATATATTATGCAAGGATGAGGGTTAATGATTATTGTGATATTAAGCACATAAAAGAATGAAATGAATCGTAGATGATTCAATTTTTAGTGCCCTATCAAAAACTTACCGTTTATAATAGCCCGAGAATTAATGTGAAAACCAACACATAAATGTTGACAGGGCTTCTTCCGGGAGTCTATTTTTAAGAAATAATCACATATGCTTGTCTTCAAAGGACTCATGGCTGCCAAGAAGAACTGTATTTTGCGACTGTCACGGTATAAAAACGAGCTATACCGGTTTAAGAAGCTTGGGTTTATAAAAATTTTTTCTGAGTACCTTGCTGAAGCGGTGGGGGTAACGAGCGCGCAGGTACGCAAAGATTTCTCCCTTTTCGATATCTCGGGCAACAAACGCGGCGGCTACACGATCGATGCGATTCTTGATAAGCTTAATGCCATTCTCGGGAAGAATCAGATTCAGAAGGTGGTTGTGGTGGGCGCCGGTAACCTCGGGTCCGCTCTTCTCCGGTATAAAAATTTTGAAAAACAGGGAATCAGGATCACGGCTGCCTTTGACATCGACCCGGCAAAAGGATTGCAGAAATTCAGCACGCCCGTGCACCCCATGACTGATCTCGAAAGTTTTCTGCGTGGAAACGAGATTAAAATTGGCATCCTCTGCGTTCCCGAGGTAGCAGCCCAGAGCGTGTTTGACGCTATGGTCAGGGCCGGCATCCGGGGAGTTTTAAATTTTTCGCCTATCCAACTCAAAACCCCCGTCGACTGCATCGTGACGAATGTAAACCTCGAAGTTGAACTCGAAAACCTCATCTATTTTGTCACTGCGGGGAATTCAACAAAATAAAAATGGAAGTGCAAAAGTTAACTCTTGGTGCCTAAGTAAAATTTCGCTTTCTTAACCTTGTTTCTATTTCTTCTTTAACATCTCTTCCACTTTTTTTAGCAGTTCGTCAGGTTTTACCGGTTTTTCGAGAACCGCATTCACCGGGAGCCAATCGTTATCGGGTTCGAAGCCAAAGGGCAACCCCTTTGCGCTACGGATTCCGGTGACAATGATCACTGGGATATTCTTCGTTATCGGATCTTCCTTAAGTCTTCGCGCGATTTCAAATCCCTCTTTGTCGTTAGTCATCATGACATCAAGCAGCATGAGGTCCGGCTTTTCGACCTTAGCCTTCGCAAATCCTTCTTCTCCGTTTAGGGAACTGATCGCCGTGTACCCTTTCACCTGGAGAAGATTCACGGTCGCCTCGACCATATCCGCATCGTCGTCAACGATTAGAATTTTTGGCATCGTTTCCCCCTTTCGAAAAAAATGTTTGGCATCATCTCTATATTCCACTATTGCTACCGTAGAGATATGAGTAGCACATGTGTGTCAATATAGGTAACAAATTTATGGTAAATAGAATAGGGACTTATATTCTTAACTCCCTAAATCTGTATTTATTAAGAAATCATCCCATTCAACCTCAAAATCACCAAAACACTACTAATTTAAAATCAATAAGTTATGAAATCAAGGAAGTTAAGAATATAAGTCCCATAGAATAAATATATAACGGATCCATTTTTTAGAATTCTTCCTCCGAATAGGAAGCGAAGGGTAAGACGTCATTTTTTAGTTGAAACTTACAAATCTGCAAGAACATAATTCAAGCCGCGCAAATTACAGTGTCAAATTTATTCTGCAATCACGGTACGAATGTCTTGAGAATAACTGGTACCTGGTTTCCTGTTGCTTCTTTATAAAAACCATATATATGCTTTCTCACCGAGAATGGCTACCCCATGAACATAATTAAAAAACTCCAGTCCAATAAATGCCAAAAATTCATAGGCCACAAGGTATCCACTTCTTCTATCCAACACTCCTTTAGCAATAGTAATAGCGTGAGATAGAAAAGTATGTAAGAATCAATAATCTATCTTAGGAATGTTCTCTTTCTTAGTAAATTTCAACTATTTTCGAGACATCTCTTATAGGTTGTATGTAAAAGATGATGCGACTTTTCACCAAGCGGTACATCAAGGAATTCGGCGTAAATCTGCTTGATTTTAGGATTATCATGAGATTTGCGAAGCTTTTTACCGCGATCTTCTTTATAGATAGCATCGATGCGGGCTTTACGTTTTTCATTGGTCGTAAGACGCGGTTGCCCACCACCGCCGATACACCCTCCCGGACAGGTCATTACTTCCACGAAATGGTACATTTTGGCGCCAGACTGGATCGCCTCGATCACCGATCGGGCATTGGCGAGACCATGTGCCACGGCCAGGTTGACCGTCACGCCTTCGAGAAACGACCACGCAGGTATGGTACCGGTAATTGTCAACGACAATTCTTTCACCCCGGTGAGACCGACCAGCTGGTTTATATGCAGATCGCCGAACGGAAGTTCCCGATTGGTAATTACCTCATAAGCGGTACGGAGCGCCGCTTCCATAACACCGCCTGTGTTGGCGAAGATATCCGCGGCACCCGATGAAACGCCAAGAATATGGTCGGCATCCTCATCGGCAAGAGTTAGAAAATTGATACCCGACTGTTTGATCATGCGGGCAAGTTCGCGTGTTGTCAATACCGCATCCACGTCACGAACGCCGCTCGATTGCATCTCCGGACGGTCGGCCTCGAATTTCTTCGCAGTACACGGCATGACTGAAACCACGTAGATATCCTCGGGTTTTCTGCCGATCTTCGCCGCCCAATAGGTCTTTGCCACGGCGCCAAACATTTGTTGCGGGGACTTGCAGGTGGAAAGATTTGTCAAATATTCCGGATAAAAGATCTCCATGTACCTGATCCAGCCAGGCGAGCAACTCGTGAACTGGGGCAAAGCGACCGACTTCCCTTCTTTAATTGCGCTTTTCAGCCGGGAGAGCAGCTCCATTCCCTCCTCAATGATAGTGAGATCGGCCGTAAAGTTTGTATCGAAAATATTATCGAACCCGAGGCGGCGCAGTGATGCATACATCTTGCCGGTGACAAGCGTTCCAGCCGGAAGGCCGAAACATTCGCCAAGCGCCGCACGCACGGCCGGCGCGGTCTGTACTACTACGGTTTTTGATTGGTCTTCGAGCGCCGTCCAAACCCGTTCGATGTGACTGTTTTCGACGATCGCGCCTACAGGACACACGGCAGCGCACTGACCGCACTGGACGCAGGAAACGTCGGCAAGGCCGAGCGCAAATGCCGGACCAATGACCGTTGCGAATCCTCGCCTCTGCGGGAAGATGGCGCCAACACCCTGCACCTGGGTACAAACTGTAACGCATCGGCGGCACTTGATGCATTTCGAATTGTCCCGCACGAGCGCCGGCGTCGAGTCGTCGATCATCGCCTTCGTCTTCTCCCCCTCATACCGCAGCGTGCGGATGCCGAGATCATAGGCGAGTCGCTGGAGTTCGCAGTCTTCGTTGCGCTCGCAGGTCTGGCAGTTGCCGTCGTGTTCCGATAGCAGAAGTTCCACCACGGTGCGTCGTGCTTCACGCACGCGCCTAGTGTTGGTGCTGACCTTCATACCTTCACCGACAGGAAATGAACAGGCCGCCACAAGGGATTTCGCGCCTTCGACCTCCACCATGCAAACGCGGCAGGCGCCGAGCGGTTCAAACCCTTCGAGGAAGCAGAGGGCCGGAATTACAACGCCCGCCTTTTTCGCAGCATCGAGGACCATGGTGCCGTCTGGAACGGTTACGGAAACTGTATCTATCGTGCAGGTAGGCATTATGTACTCCTTTCAACACTGATGGTTTTTCCATAATCACAACGCAGGCAGCGCTTTGCCTGACGGAGCGCGACGCCTTCGGTCCAACACTCCTCTACCTCATCGAAGTTGTTCTGTCGCCGATCAACCGCAATCACCGGCGGTTTTTCACGCGCAAAGGGTACGGGATCGGCATCCGGATCGAAGCTGGTCTGCACCTCTTTGTCCTTGCGCCAGAAAACGTGTGAGGCTCCGGTGCACCATACGTCGATGCCGATTGCCGCACGTTCGCCGGCGCCGATGGCCTCGACCACCGAAGCCGCCCCGACCACTGCATCGCCTCCAGAAAAAATCCACGGTACCGAGGTTTGGCCCGTCGCTCGATCGATTGCCACGGTTTTTTCGGATGTCATATCAAAGGGGGTTCCTTCGAAGATCTCGCTACTTTCCACGCGCTGGCCGATAGCGGTGATGATCTGGTCGCACGGCATCACGAATTCAGTTTCCATTGAAAGCTCGGGCCGGCGCCTGCCCGATGCGTCGAACGCACCAAGGGTCATGGAACGGCATTTGATCCCGACGGCGTGGTCGTTTCCAATGACCACCTCGATGGGTGCAGTGAGGAGTTTCAACTTGACCCCCTCCGCATGTGCCTCCTCGATCTCTTCCGCGTAAGCAGGCATCTCTTCTCGAGTGCGACGATAAACAATGGTGACGGTTTTCGCACCGAGACGGATAGCAGTGCGCGCGGCATCGATTGCGGCGTTGCCGCCTCCGACCACAACCACTTTTTTACCGACCGGCACCGATCCTCTCAGATTGTATTGGCGCAAGAACGCAAGAGCATCCACGACTCCGGATATGTCTTCGCCCGGAATGCCGAGTTTCACCGGCTGCTGCGCACCAATGCCCAAGAATACTGCCTCGTAGCCGCCCGTTTTTAAGCCGGCAAGGGTGATGTCGCGCCCTAAGCGCATGCCGGTGACGATTTCGACACCCATGCGCTCGATCATTCGTACTTCACGGGCAAGAATTTCCCGGGGCAGTCGGTAGCTCGGAATGGTTTGCACGAGCATGCCGCCCGGCCGGGGCTCGGCCTCGAAAACAGTGGGACGATACCCGAGCCGGGCAAGAAAATATGCACAGGAGAGCCCCGCGGGACCGGCACCGATGATTGCGATTTTCCTCGCCGCGTTTGCCGCTGATTCCCGCACCTCGGGCACCTGGATGGTTACCTCCTGATCGACCATGAATCGCTTGACCGCCCTGATGGATACTGCTTCGTCAAGCGAGGCGCGGCGGCACTTGGTCTCGCAGGTATGGAAGCACACCCGGGCGCAGACCGAAGCGAACGGGTTGCGCTCCCGATGAAGCCGCAACGCCTCAGCATACCGTTTTTCGCCAACCAGCGACACAAAGCCCGGCACGTCGACCGATGCCGGGCAGGCGCTTTGACACGGTGCGCGCACAAGACCGGCGCAGGCACCTGCTTCGCAGTGTTTATTGAGAATGTGCGCCTCATACTCTGGACGGAAATGACGGATAGTGGAAAGCACTGGATTAGGTGCAGTCTGGCCGAGGCCGCAGAGTGCGGTGTCGCGAATTTGTTCTCCCAATGCAATGAGCTTCTCAATATCGCCCGCTACCCCCTTTCCGGAGCAGATACGTTCGAGAATTTCGAGCATTCGCTTCGTGCCCACGCGGCATGGCACGCATTTTCCGCATGATTCGTCTTGGACGAATTCAAGGAAAAAACGGGCTACGTCGACCATGCAGGAGTCTTCGTCCATCACGATAAGTCCTCCCGAACCCATGATCGCCCCGAGCTCATTGAGCGATTCATAATCGAGGGGGACGTTGAGATATTGCCGGGGAATGCAACCGCCAGAGGGGCCGCCGATTTGAGCGGCTTTGAACGCCTTGTTGCCCACAATGCCCCCGCCAACGTCATACAGGAGTTCGCCAAGCGGCGTGCCTACCGGTACTTCTACGAGGCCGGTATTGTTGACCGCACCCGCAAGCGCGAAGACTTTGGTCCCCTTGCTCTTTTCGGTGCCGTAAGTTGCATACCAAGCCGCGCCGTTACGCATGATAGCCGGAACGTTTGCATAGGTCTCGACATTGTTAAGCACCGATGGCTTGCCCCATAACCCTCTCTGTGCCGGAAACGGCGGACGTGGGCGGGGCTCACCTCGATTGCCTTCGATGGAGGTCATGAGCGCAGTCTCTTCACCGCAAACAAAAGCGCCCGACCCCATGCGGATTTCAAGATCAAAATCGAACCCGCTTCCGAGGACGTTCACACCGAGGAGACCATATTCGCGGGCCTGCTTTATGGCAACGCCGAAACGCTCGACCGCAAGAGGATATTCGGCCCGGACGTAAACGTAGCCATTCTGCGCACCCACGGCATAGGCCGCAACAGCCATACCTTCAACAACGCTATGCGGGTCGCCTTCGAGCACACTGCGGTCCATGAATGCCCCGGGGTCGCCCTCGTCCGCATTGCAAAGAACATACTTGATATTTCCCGGCGATTTACGCGTAAAACTCCATTTAAGCCCGGTCGAAAAACCCGCTCCGCCCCTGCCGCGAAGCCCGCTCTTTTTCATTTCATCGATCACCTCCTCCGGCGTCATAGCGAAGAGGGTCTTGGCGAGTCCGGCATATCCTTCGCGGCCGATATACTCTTCAATGGAGAGCGGATCGATCGATCCGCAGTTGGCAAGAACGATTTTGGTCTGGCGGTTGAAAAATTCAATTTCGCTCAGTTTTTCATTGACCGCGCCGGTCACTGTATTTTTATTGAGGAGGCGTTCGACGGGCCGCTTGCCGATGATATGCGACGAAACTATCTCGGCCACATCGGAGAGTGTGACATTTTGGTAGAACGTATGACCCGGTTCGATCACGAGAACCGGGCCCTTGACGCACGGCCCGACGCAGCCGGTCGGCCTCACCACGGCGAGGCTTTCCGTATGCCGTCCGGCGAGTTCCTGCACCAGCGCTTCTTTCAACCGCTCGGATCCTGAGGCGATGCAGCCGCCGCCCATACAGATAAAAATCTGATAGGATACCCTGTTTCGCAAAGCATTTTCTTCGGCGATCTTCTTTTTCGCGCAGGCAGAAAGGTCGGAGGGAGTCTTGAGCAGTGTTGTGGTTGTCATTATGGTCTCGCTTCCGCGTCCGTGTGTTCCTTCACTCGATACCTGTTGAGGAGTTCATTGATCCGGGCTGGCTTGACCCGTTGATGCACGTCCTCATTTACCATGATGACTGGCGCCAGGCCGCAGGCGCCAAAGCAGCGGCCCACCTCGATTGAAAAAAGACGATCCGGCGTCGTCTGACCTACGTCGATGCCGAGGTGCTTCTTGACGGCGTCCAGTACTTGCTTGCCACCCCGTACGTAGCAGGCCGTGCCAAGGCAGACGCGGACAAGATATTTACCTCGCGGCACCGTGGAGAAAAACGAGTAAAAACTGACGACACCCGCCACCTCACTGTACGGTTTTCCGAGAGCAGCGGCTATTTTCCGCAGAGCGTTCTGCGGCAGATAGCCGAACATGGTCTGAACGGTCTGGAGAACCGGGATAAGCGCCCCTGGTTTTCCCCGGTTTCCCTCCAGCACCTCGTCGAGGTGTTTGAGCAGGTGCTCCTCGGACACCTTTGCAGTTGCAGCGCATGAGCATTGGTCACACATATTGTATCTCCCTAAGTTTGTTATAACTATTCACTTTTTTTCGTGCCTTCAATATTATGGTTTCTCCCAGTCTTCACAGATACGCAGGAAGATGAACGGTTTATTATTTGAGCTTCGGCGTGAGTGGTAAGGTAAAGATGAATGCGTTACCCAGTTCACGCGATTCATGGCGGATCGTGCCGCCATGCTGCTCCACAATTTCACGACTGATAAAAAGACCGAGCCCAGTGCCGCGGACTCGTTTCGCCTCTGGGGATGTATCGAGCCGGGAAAATCGCTTGAAAAGTTTTTTTTCTTCATTGTCAGTCAAGGGTCGGCCGTCGTTATAGACCTCGATGGCCACTGCGGCATCCAGGTGGTTCGCGCTGATTCGGATCGTTCCGCTTTCCGCGCCGTACTTGACCGCATTGCCAATAAGATTGTTCATCATCATAAGGAGCATCGCATTGTCAGCCATTACCACCATGGCGGGAGAAATATTGTTTTCGATTATCATATGCCGTTCCTGTGCCTGACGGTTGAAAACGGCTGCAGACTCCTCGACAACTTCTTCCTTGAGTCTTACTTCGGCAATGGTAAGTGAGAGCTCATCTTTTTCAATGCGGCTCAGGTTGAGAAAATTTCTCACGGTCATATCAAAGTAATCGAGGTTGCGGGCAACCGACGACAGCGCCCGCGCTTGTGCATCATTCAGCGCGCCGAAATAGCCGTCTCTGACGCTGCAAGCGTTGAGCATGGTCGACGAGAGAATACCTTTCAGTTCATGCGAAACCATGCCGATGAGATCGATATACCGTTTGTTAAGCGCGGCGAGGTCTTCGTTGGCGCTACGGAGACGCGCATCACGTTGATGAATTTTGGTTGCCATTTCGTTAAAGGACATGGTAAGCTCATGAATTTCCCGGAGGCGATCTCCGTCCGGAGCCCGGAGCATGAGGTTGCCGTCGGCCAAGCTTGTTGTCGCCTTGACAAGATGGGTCAGAGGGTTCGCGATGCTTCCCGCCAGAACGAGGGTGAGAATAACTGCCAAGAGGGTGCAGCCGACGATAATGACTAGAAATACGATGGCGTATGAACGTATCGCATCGCGCAGGGGCGCTTCAAGCAAACCGACGTAGAGGACGCCCACGATCTGTCCGGTTACATCGCGGATCGGTTCATAGGCGGTCAGGTACCAATCGGTTACTACAAAAGCGCGCGAGTACCACGGTACCCCCCCCCGTATAACGCGGTCGTAGACAACCGACGAAATCCGTGTCCCGATTGCAGGCTCACCGTCGCGGTCGAGTACGTTGGTAGCTACGCGGACGTCATTCTGAAAAATTGTTACCGTTCCCACCGGCTTTGCGTCATAGAGCTTATCTTCGAATACTATCCGGTGTATGCGATTGATCAGATCGTTGTAACGATTGATGATCTTTCCGCCGAAAATTACACGCGCGACAATGCCATTGGAATCGAATATCGGGGCGGCGCATTCAAGGGCCATGGCGCTCGTCAACACGGTCTGGGAAGAAGGCTTTGCCCGGGGTGTCTGCCTGATGGCAATGACCGCCTTTTCAAAAAGGTTCTCGCTCATGCCGACCAGTTCTGTGCTGTCAATTATTCTCGTTCCGCTCCCGGCATTACCGTGAAATGCCTGTCGTACCAGAGGACTCAAAACTAAATTGGAATCGGCTCGTTCGATAACATAAAGGTAATCGAGGTTCAAACTCACCTTGATTTTTGCAGGATCATGGATGAATCCGAGCATTTCGAAGGAACGCTTCATGCTTTCCAGTTCATTTTCGTATACCGAGTGCGCTGCGGCTAAATTGTAGCGCATCTGCTTCTGCGCGCGGTCGATCAGACTCGTGCGGATTGCCCAGTACCCAAGGATAGCGATAAGAGTTCCAAACAGGACAATAATGAAGAGGAAAGATAGGATTATGCGTGTTCTGAGACCGGATCGTCTCATATTGTTGCTCCGAGTGTACCACAAAAATTATTGCTGGCAGCATCGGCGATACCGCCAGGGTAAACTCTCATTATGATACAACTGGCGATTGTAATCTGATGCCCCCCGGGAAGCTGGAAACCTGCAGTGTCGGATATCCGCCATTAAATTCTTCAATTCACAGTGATTAAATAATATATTCTGCTTCATTGTAATTCAATTAAAAAAGTGAAAATATTCACATTAAAACAGAAAAGATCCACTATTACTGGCTTTATAAAGAAATTTTTTAAGATTTAATGAGCCTTATTTCACATTAATTGCACAACGTAGATGATTTTGTGACAAACAAAAGATAATAATGAAAATTGCTAATTAAAATAGATACAAATGAGATAAAGGTTGAAAAATGAATTGTTTCTTTTATCCTAATTTATTTGTATCAATCAAATACATGAGGTATTGAAATCTATAACTGTTATAACAACTCAAATTCTGTCCAATATTGTATTTTTTATTTGCTTTTCATTTATTTCTAAAAAAAGAGATATTTCGTGTCGAGCTAGTTTCACATCCGAATCTTACAAAAACAGAAAATGAGTTGTCTGCATGTCCAACATTAGCCCCAGGAGGGCGCTTTTCCTTGACCGGGACGGTATTATCAATGAAGATACCGCTTATCCTCACAAACCTGAACAAATTCGGTTCATCGATGCAGTGTTCCCGCTCTGCCGGCAGGCTGCGGAAAAGGGTTATTTTCTCATCGTCATAACCAATCAGGCAGGCGTTGCCAGGGGGATGTTCAGGGAAGAAGCAGTTAAAGCGCTCCACGCATGGATGCTCGAAGAATTCAGGGCACGAGGGATAGAAATCGCGAAATTCTACTACTGCCCGCACCATCCGGAAGCGAGGGTTGCGGCTTATCGCCTCTCCTGCTCCTGCCGGAAGCCCAAAAGCGGCATGATCGAGCAGGCGATGAAGGATTTCAATATCGATGTTTCGCAGTCTTTTGTAGTCGGAGACAAGCCATCGGATAGGATCGTGTTCGACGGGCTTCGGAGCATTATCGTTAAAAGCCGCTATACAGGCGACGATTTTGACGTTGAAAAGATCGCTGATGTCGCGGTGTTTCTGTAAACCCACTGCTTTTTCTGTCATGATAAAAACTGAATCCCACCCGGAGGAATGGTGAACGAACACAACACCCAGAGAAAAGAGAGGGTCTCCTTTTTTGTAAATCATGGACAGCGTTCGTGGCTCTATCTCCTTGCGCTGGCCATTGTAACCTTTTGCGTATTTTCCGCTTTTTTCTTTTCGGGTGGGATGCTCTCCAGTTCCGACCAGTTGCAGGGACTCGACTCCAAGGTGTACCTGAAAGACGCTCTTTTAAAATTTCACCAAGTGCCGTTCTGGTTCAATCCGCGCCTCGGCGGCATGCCGACCATCGATGCATTGTTTGGCGAAATGTTCTACCCATTTTCTCTTGTTATCAATGCATTGCTGCCAGTGCCGCAGGCAATCAGCTTCGGGATGATCTTCCACATTTTTCTCGCCGGGTTCTTTTTCTTTCTGCTTCTTCGCAGGGGGTTCAGGGTCCCGGCTCCTCTCGCCTTTGTCGGCGGAGTATTTTACATGCTCAACCCGCAGTTTCTCTCCCTTATCTACCCTGGTCACCCTGGAAAAATGTACGTTATCGCCTGGCTTCCATTTATGGTATGGCAGCTTAAAGAACTGGCTGAAACGCAAAGGTTCGTGCACACAATACTTCTTGGCATTGCCATCGGCATGTCGATTCTCACTTCGCAGCTTCAATCGACCTATTTTGTGATGTGGGGACTCGGCGCGTATGCTGTTTTTGCTAGCCTTCGTTCTGTGGTACATCATGAAATCGGGAAAGCGAGTCGTATTGGATTTTTCTTTGTTATTGCCTGCGTCGTCGGGCTTGGCCTCGGGTTGATCCAGCTTTATCCCTCGTTCATGTATGTCCGGGATGCGTTCTCGGTTCGCGGTGTGGATCGCGGTTTCGACTACGCCGCCTCATGGTCCATGCACTGGCCGGAGTTCTTCTCGCTCTGGGTTCCCGAGTTCGGCAACACGCTCGACTACTATTGGGGAGGTAACGCTTTCAAACTAAATTCCGAATATGCCGGAGCGATCGTCGCTTTTCTTGCCGTCCTTTCGGTCATTTGGAAATCCAAACCGTGGCGATTTTTCTGGCTCGGCGTTGCCGCATTTGCCATACTCTTTGCTCTCGGGGCCGAGACGCCCTTTTTCAGCATTATTTACTGGCTCGTCCCCGAAGTCAAGAAATTCCGGGCACCCAGCATGGTGATGTTCTGGTTCTCCTTCAGCATCGTTCTCCTCGCGTCACTTTTCCTCAAGGATTTTACCGCGGGCGAGCTCGCCGAAATGAATGAGCGCCGCAGGAAGAAATGGACTTGGGGACTTATCATTACGGCGATGGGGTTTCTTCTCGTCGTCATTGTTTTCTCAATAAAAGATCTGATCTCCGGCTTTCTCCCGATTATTTCCACGCTTGATACGGAAAAACGGCAGGTCTTTGAGGCGAATTTTTTAAAAAATTTCGTCCCTATGCTCTGGCTCTGGCTCTTTTTCAGCACAGTCACCATAGGATGTATCATCGCCGTTATATGGGGAAAAATCAAGGCGGGTGCGGCAATCGGCGTGATTTTGCTCATCGGTGCAATTGATATCATCCGTGTCGATGCTCAGTTCATCAAGATCATTAATCCGCAGCCGTATTTTGCCGATGAGCCGGCTTTCAGGGATCTTCGAAGCGAAATGAAGCGGGCACCCTTCCGCTGTTTCTCCCTCGCAGGCGCCCTCCCGCAGAATAGCGAGGGAATTCACGGACTTGAAGGGGTCGGCGGGTTCCACGACAATGAGCTGCGCTGGTACCGGGAATTCCGAG
>JBEKOX010000041.1:0-27394 GCA_049521335.1 Chitinispirillaceae bacterium | reverse complement strand
TCCCGCCAGGAGGAGGCGCAGCGCCTCGGCCGCATCCTGCGGCCCAAGAAATCGGGCGAACCGGCGATGTTCTATTCCATTGTGACAAGAGAATCGAGGGAGCTCGATTTCGCCATGAACCGGCAGCTGTTTCTCACCGAGCAGGGGTATTCGTATGAGATTCAGTATCGGGAGATAAATACCGGTATAGCGGATCAATAATTTTTATATCGTTTTGACCGACTTGCCCTTTTCAAACACCGCCTTCACCCGCTCAAGCTCCTGCGGAATGAGAATCTTCTGGGGGCATTTCGGCAGGCAGGCGCCGCACTTCGTGCAGAGCGACGCGCGCCCGTTGGACCTTTTCTCCCCAAGCTGCCGTTCATTCTTCGCGAGGCGGCGGTAGTTCCTCGTGATGAACATCTGGACGATCCGGCTCTTCCAGCTGCCACTTGCGCCCAGCGATTTATTGTTGAGATAGGCGAAATTCTGCGGGATATCAACCCCTGCCGGGCAGGGCATGCAGTACCCGCAGGCGGTGCAGGGAACGAGAATCCTCCTTCGGTAAATCTCGGCGAGTTCGTCGATGACCCGGTTTTCGTCGGGCGAAAGGGATCCGACGCCTGATGCGTCGGCGCTCGCGCAATTCTCCTCCACCATGCGGCGGCTTCCCATGCCGCTCAGGACGCATGCCACCTCGGGCTTGTTCCACAGGAACTGCAGCGCCCAGTCGACCGGCGTGCGCTTCACCGGCGCGTTGTTTATCGCCCGCATGGCCTCTTCGGGCGGATTCGCGAGCTGACCGCCCTTCAGCGGTTCCATGATGACGGTTGCGATCCCCTTGCCGTGCGCATACCGCAACCCATCGGTCGTCGCCTGGATGCCGGTATCCATGTAGTTGTGCTGCATGAGGGTCATGTCCCACGGGTAGTAATCGATGATCTTCCTGAAAACCGGCAGGGTATCGTGAAACGAGAACCCGATATGCCGGATTTTGCCCTCTTGCCGCGCGCGCTCCATTTTCGCGATGAGGTTCCAGCGCTGCAATTTCTCGAACTGCTTTTCGTTAAGCATATGGAAGAGATACACGTCGAGATAGTCGGTTTTAAGCTTTGTGAGCTGCTTGTGGAGAAACTTGTCAAAGCCGTCTTCGCCGTGAAGGAGAATCATGGGCAGTTTGGTGGCGAGATGGACCTTTTCACGGTAGCCGCCCCCAAGCGCCCGGCCGAGCACCTCTTCGCTCTGCCCGAAATGGTACATCCAGGCGGTATCGACGTAGTTGACCCCTTGATCGATGCCGTATCGAAGGATCTCGGTGGCTTTGCGTTCATTGACCCGGCGGAGCAAGCCCGTGGTCGGCAGCCGCATGCAGCCGAACCCGAGGGCCGATACCTCCCACGGCAGAGAACCCATTTTCCGGTATTTCATCCTGTGCTCCTTTTCAAGAATAACAACTTACAGCACGCAGACCTGTTTCTCGTCGCCATGAATCCATTCGATACTCGATTCCCCGTCCCCCGGCACCTTGCCGTACTTATAAAAAAGCTCCCGGATTGCATCTGAATACGGTTCTTCCGCGAGAATATGCGGTCCGCTAAAATTGACCGGGAAAAACAGGTGCAGTGCCGGCGGCGCGAGGCGCGACAGCATGAGCCCCTCGCGCTCGTCGCGGCCGACAATGGTCTTTTTGCCGTTTTCGTTCCGGAAATGGCGCCCGATTTTGAGGAGCGGCATATCCTTGATCGAGGGCGTATCGCAATGCGCGAAGTAATCCGCCAGTTTTTCGGCGAAGAACTTGTCGGTCAGAAGGCAGCCGCCGCCCGGACACGGATAGTCGTTGATGTTCTTGTCCCGTGCGAGCGCTATCTGCGCCTTGCGCGACCGGCCCTCGATGCCCAGCAGCTTCGATCGGTCGACCCAGCCCTCCCGTTCCGGCAGCGTAGGCGGGAAATGGGTAGCCGAAAGCGGCCGCAGGGTGATATCGCCGATGCCGGTATCCTTGTCGATGATCGCCATGGCGCGGCGATGCTGCGACATGGGGCGCTGCCCAAGCACCTCGCCGGTGAACAGAAACGAAGCGCCGATCTCGCGCAGGTGAACGGCTGCCTTGCGGATTTTCATCGCCCTGCAGTCGAGGCAGGGGTTCAGCCCCCTGCCCCGGCCGTGCCGGGGAGATTTCACCATTGTCAGATACTCGTCGCCGAGCGCGATCCGCGTGAGCGGTATGTTGCCGAGCTGTTCCACCGCCTTTTCGACCGCGGAGCACCCCATTGATCTGGGCGTGCAGGTGCAGAAGGGGGAAACGAAGTTTATGGCATGCACCTCGATCCCCTGATCGATGAGGATCCTGGCCGCGAGGGTACTGTCGAGCCCGCCTGAAAGCAATCCAACGGCACGAACCATGATGGTGAACCTGCTGTCGTATCTAAAGAGAGAAAATGAATTTTGATCTTTGCAGCTTAAAAAAATACCCTGTGGAGAGGAGGCGATGTGCGGGTGCGCCTTGCAATTATCCTTCCTGGCACCGCTTTGCAAGCTCCTTCAACTTTCCCCTTGCCGCCCCGGAATCGATGGATTTTTCCGCACGCTTAATGCCGTCCATCGGGTCCGTGGCGATGCCGGCGGCCAGAAGCGCGAAGGCGGCGTTGAGCACGACGATATCCCTGCACGGACCTTTCGAGCCGTCGAAAATATCCCGGATGATCGCGGCGTTTTCTCCGGGCGTGCCGCCCCGGACCGCATCGAGCGGCGCACGCTTGAGGTTGAACTGTTCGGGCGCGATCGCATAGGCGGACACGGCGCCGAGATGGACCTCCGCCACCTCGGTGGGACCGGAGAGGGCGATCTCATCGAGGCCGTTGTTGCCGCAGACGACAAAGGCGCGCTTTGCGCCCATGTTTTTAAGAACCGAGGCCATTATGCCGGTGAGGTGGTTCGAGAATACGCCGAGGAGCTGGTGCGGGGCAAGGGCCGGGTTCGTGAGCGGGCCGAGTACGTTGAAGATGGTCCGAATGGCGATGTCGCGGCGCGGGCCGATCGCGTATTTCATCGCCGTGTGCAGCGCGGGGGCGAAAAGAAAGGCGATGCCGATAGTGTCGAGGCACTCCTTGATTTTTTCCGGCGAAACGGCAACAGGGATGCCGAGCGCTTCGAGCACGTCGGCGCTGCCGCTCCGGCTCGATACCGAACGGTTGCCATGCTTGGCCACGAGCGCGCCCGCGCCTGCCGCCACGAAGGCCGCGGCGGTCGAGATGTTGAAAGTATTGGAGCCGTCGCCGCCCGTGCCGCAGGTGTCGACAAGGTGCGCGCAGCTTTCCGGGAGCACCCGGGTCGCCTTGTCGCGCATGACCGCCGCCGCCCCCGTGATCTCTTCCACCGTTTCGCCCTTTATGCGCAGCCCCACGATAAAGGCGGCGATCTGCGCATCGGTGGCGTTGCCGTTCATGATATCGGTAAAGACCGCCCTTGACTGCTCCAGGGAGAGATGGTCCCCGGCAACCACGGCTTTAATGGCTTCCTGGATGGTCATGGTGTTCCTTGTATAAAATGCGAACGTGGAAAAAATACTATTCAGCATCGGCTCATTTTATCGTCCCCGGTGTGCGCCGGACGATACAACGGCATGAATAACGATTTCCATGCGCGAAGTGAGGTGGAACTCTCGAGACAGGCGTCGCACGGCGAGTGTATTTTTAACCCATAATTCAAACCTTGCAACCGCGGATGGACCATGCCGCTGATTAAGATCGAACTTGCGCGAGGGAAAGAAAAATCCATTCTGCTGAAACTTATGGATGCCGTGATGGCCTCGGTTCGTGAAACGCTTAAAATACCGGGCGACGACACGAATATCCGGCTCATTGAGCACGATCCAGCATTTTTTATCATGAAGCGCCCCTATGCGATACTCATAGAAATCACCCTGTTCAGCGGCCGAACGGCGGAGACAAAAAAGAATCTGTTCCGGAGCATCGTTGACTCCCTGCATTCGAAGCTCGCTATCGATAAGGACGCGGTGTTCATCGTGCTCAACGAACAGCCGCGGGAGAACTGGGGCATTCGCGGAGGGATTCCCGCCAGCGAGATCGGGTTGGGCTTTAAAGTTGACATATAAGTATTGATACATAAAAGGAGATTGACATGGGTATCGTTGCCATCGCATGTTATAAACCGAAGAAAGGCAGGCACAACCTGCTGAAACGAATCATAAAGGGGCATTCAAAGATATTGCTCCGTGAAAAGCTGATCACCGACAGGCCGGTGATTCTGCTTGCAACGAAAAACGGCATCATCATGGAAATTTTCGAATGGAAGTCGGATAGATCAAAAGTGCAGGCGCACAGGAATGCAACGGTAATTGCGCATTGGAATAAAATCGAGGCAAACAGCAAAAGCGTAAAGCTGGCCGATGTCGAGGAGTCTGAGGATATGTACGCGAATTTTCAGCCGATAAATTGACGATAGTTAGAGTTACTAATAAGGACACTGCATGAACCAGATGTTCGGAACCGCCGAATTTCTCTCTTCCTCAGGGAATTTCAGCGAGCTGCCGCCGCCCGTGGGCGACGAGTTCGCGATCCTCGGACGGTCGAATGTCGGGAAGTCGTCCTTTCTCAACCACGTGTGCGCGGATCACCGACTCGCCCGCACCTCGAAACGGCCGGGCACCACCATCTGCGTCAACCTTTTCAAGATTACGGAATCGGTCTACTGGGCCGACCTGCCCGGATACGGGTACGCGCGCACCGGGGGAGGGGAGCGGGTACGCTGGTCTTCGCTCATCCTCGACTACTGCGAGAAGCGGGAGAACCTGAAGGGGATCATCTGGCTCGTTGATATGCGGCATATCGGCGTCGCGATGGACCTCGAAGCCTGTGCCTGGCTGCGTAAGACGGGCATCCCGGTGCTGCCGGTCCTCTCCAAGGCGGATAAGCTGTCCCAAAACGAGAAAAGCAGACAGATCGCGGCCTTTGCCGGGCAATTCGCCGGGTTTGCCGAACCGGTGGTCTATTCGATCCTTGACCACGCTTCGCGGGAGCGGTTCTGGGAACGGTTCGAGGCGTGGAAGGGGAGTATTTTGATTGAGTATCAGGGTGAAAAAGAATCTTCCTAAAGACCAGAGGGTTGGGGTTCGATTCCTTCAAGGCGCGCTAAAAATACGCCTCCTGAAAAATTTATTAAAATTGGTGTTTTATATGCGTTTTGTCTGCGTAGAATTTGCATCGATTGCACGTCGATCTGGATGAAATATGCCTTTCCATAGGGACTTATATACTTAACTACCTTATATTACATAAAAGGAAATGGTATGAAAAACACACGATGGTTAACGATGCTTTTGGTGATGTGCGGGATGGGAATGACACAAACGCCGACATTATCCTTTCCATATGATTCAATGAAAATCAATACTTTTCTTTTGTGGAATGCTGATTCATTGAACTTTCAGTGGTATTGGAGCGGATCGCTTGACACTTTTACTCTTCAAATAAGTACTTCATCAAGCTTTTCAACAGGTGCAACTTTTGGATTTCAGATAGTCAATAAACAACAACACATTATTGGAGACTTAGATTCACAAAAAGTACAAATAATTTCTAATGACAATCCCATAGGCAATACATTGCAGGAAGGCTCTACTTATTATTGGCATGTCAAAGTAGGAACATACCCTGATACTTTTTCTTGGTCAAGCACATGGACGTTTTCTATCTTGAGTCCCGTTCAACTCCAGACACCTAGCAGCGGAACACAGCAATCTTTAACGGTATTCAACTCGTCCGGTATTGAATTGGGATGGTTAAGATTTCCTGGGGCGACTTATTATGCTTTAACAATAGATACTTCATCTACTATATCATATTCACCATACGGGAGCTCATTTCCGGTAAATATTAGAACTGTGTCTACAGATACAATAATAAATAATCTTCCACAAGATTGGATGCCGAGTACTACGTATTATTGGCAAGCTACAGCTTACAATGACTCAGGTCAAATTTCTAATGCATCAAATGTGTGGAACTTTACAATTACAAATAGTACTTCTACATTTGCCAAAGTACATTCTTCGTTTATACCATTAACATGTAATGCGCAAAATGGTATAATTCATTATTCAGTACCATCACAAACCACAGTGTTCATTTCTCTTTATGATATTTGTGGCAAACAAGTTTTTAATTCATCTGTCATAACCCCACCTGGTGAGTATCAGCTATTACTAAAAAATATTTTACCGGCAGGAAGTTATATCGTACGATTCAAGACCAATGCATTTGAAAAGAACATTGTCGCTGCATTCATACAATAAAATGAGAGTCATTATGACAAGTTTTGAACATGATCCGATCCAAGATTTTATAATGGATTCCATAACGAACTTGGTTAATGAGTTCGTTAATAAGCCATTTATTTTCTTTAATGAAGCGGATGCCGTATCCGATTTATTTTTCAGATTAAAAAACAAAAAACCACAGTTTAACAACTGGGGTGAAGATAATAAAAGTACAACTTTGCTGCATCGCGAATATCCTGCATCGTGTTTTTTAAAGGAGGGTAATGACAGCACTAATGAAAGAAAAAAACGAGAAAAATTTGACTTAGTAGTTTTGAAGAAGGAATTTCTTTCAAATTCAAAAAATGAATTAAAAAATGTGACTCGACCTAATTGCGTATATCCTTCAACGGATGGAAAAAAGAAAGGCAAGCGTGGAGTATATTGTGGGCCTAAGTCCAAACCATTTATAGCAGTAATTGAATTTAAACTATTATATGAATCTATTTCAAAACACAGAAAAGAAGAAATTGAACATGATATAGAGCGGTTAAAAAAAATTAAGCACGAAGGCTATTGCGATGAGGCATATTTCGTCTATTTGCAAAGGGTGCTAAAAAATATTAATAATGGTACCTCGGATAAAATCGAAGAACTCAGGGAAGATTTTAATGAGGACAGTAAAAATGTTCATATAATTAATGGAATATGGTGGAGTGATGAAGTAGAGGGAGAAGGCAAACCGAATGGTTTCAAAGATATTTATCCATTTCAGAAAATGTAGAATGGCCGTCCGGTGAGGAAAACAAGCGGGCGCCTCTAAAAAGTCAAAAACGGTAAAGAAATGGTAAAGTTTTGGTAAACAAATTTCTTCTAAGTCATTGATATTTAAATAACTGTATTTTTGACGTATTTTTGGCGAATTATTCGTTTAACTGTCGGTTAAAGGGCAATTAATCAGGCTTTATGAAGGATTTTACCCGTTTCCGTTTCTGTCCCCGCTGCGCGAGCGCCTCGATCGAGGTGCACCTGAAGAACGCGATCCGCTGCGAGTCGTGCGGCTATATTTACTTTCACAACGTGGCCGCCGCCGTGGCGGCAATTATCGAGATCGAGGGGAAGATCCTGCTGCTCCGGCGCGCCCATGAGCCGCAATCGGGGTTTCTCGATCTCCCCGGCGGATTCGTGGACTACCGGGAGTCGCTCGACCAGGCCCTCGCCCGCGAAGTGCGGGAGGAGACCAACCTCGCTATCACCGACATCCGCTACTTCGGCTCCTTCGCGAACACCTATCACTATTGCGAGGTGACCTATTTTACCGCCGACGCGGTTTTTCTCTGCCGGCCCGTCGACGCGGGAACCCTCAAACTGTCTGATGAGATAAGCGATTTTCTCCTTGCCGACCCTAAAACCATTAATGCCGGCGAGCTTGCCTTCGATTCGGTCAAGGGTTCGTTACGCCGCTACGCGGGGTAGCTGAATCGCGGCATCGCTGCCGCATGCCGTTCTGCCGGCGGGACCGGACGACGAATGAAATAACATAGAAAATCCCCGCGACCATGATGATCGTCGCTCCGGAGGTGAGATTGCAGTAGTAGGAGAGCAGGAGCCCCCCGGTGGTAAAGAACATGCCGAGCGCGGTGGCGATCGCCATCATCCGCCGCAGATCCTTCGTGAACATCTCCGCGATCGAGGCGGGTATGGTGCACAGCGCGATCACGAGAATCAATCCCACGACCCGGATGAGCATGATCACGGTCAGCGCGATGAGCAGGATCATGACATAGTAGAGCGTCGCGACCGGGACGCCGCTGACAAGAGCGAACTCTTCATCGTACGACATGCTCAAGAATTCCTTGTACAGCCCGACGACAATCAGGAGAATGATGCAATCGAGCGCGGCCATGAGGTAAAGGCTCGAGTGCGGGACCGCGAGGATCGATCCGAAGAGGTAGCTCATGAGGTCCGCGAAATAGCCGGGCTTGAGGTCGATCAGGATGATGCCGATTGCCATGCCGAGCGCCCACATGACCCCGATGATGGTATCCGAGCGTTCTTTCTGCCGCCGGCTCGCAACCCCCATGAGCAGCGAAGAGACGATGGAGAAGGGGATGGTGCCGGCCATGGGGGAGATGCCGAAAAAGGCCGAAAGGCCGAGTCCGCCATAGGCGGCATGCGCCACGCCGCCGGCAAGGAAGGAGAGCCGGTTTACCACCACGAGGGTTCCGACGACGCCGCAGGCGATGCTGACCAGAAACCCGGCGGTCAGCGCGTTACGCATAAAATCGTAATGCATGAGATCAAGCATGGCGGCGGTCTCCCCCGTGGCGTTTCTCGTGCTCATGGAAGACCCGGTGTGGCACGCCGTGATCCACGAAATCGACCGGACAGCCGAAGGTTTTCGTCAGGGTCGCCTCATCGAGCTTGCCGTCGGCGTGGAAGTAAAGCTCCTTATTGATGCAGGCGACCGATTTTATGTATTTCGACACGACGCTGATGTTGTGCGATACCAGCACCACCGTGGTTCCCGCGTTGTTCAGCCGTTCGAGGTGCTGGTAAATCTCGTCGGTGCCCGTGGTGTCGATACTGGCGGTCGGTTCGTCGAGAAAAAGGATTTTCGGCTTCGCAACGAGCGCTCGCGCCAGGAGCACCTTCTGGCGCTGGCCGCCGGAGAGTTCGCCGATCGTTACATTTCGCAGGGCGCCGAGTCCCACCGTATCGATCATCGCATCTGCCGCCGTTTTATTCTCTCGTGTCAACTGGCGCCCCATTCCCCGCGCTGCCGCGAGGCCCATGCGCACCGCATCCCGGACCAGAATGGGAAATTCTTTATTGGTCGAGGTTTCCTGCGGGACGTATCCGGCCGACCGGCGCGACGTGGCCGGGTGATCGCCCAGAAGCCGGATCGTCCCGGCATCGGGCTTGAGTACGCCCAGAATGAGCCGCAGGAGGGTCGTTTTACCACCGCCGTTGGGACCGATGATGCCAAGGAAATCGCCTTCTTCAATCGAAAAACTGACATCACGGACCGCCGCTTCATTCCGGAAATAGTAGGAGACGTGTGAAACTTCGATGGCGGGCGGGCGGGTCATGGCTCTACCAGCGCCTTGGTAAAATTGCGGAGGTTTCCGGCCCAGTCCGCTGCGAGCGGATCGGCGATTGCTATTCGCGCCCCGATCTCCCTCGCGATTATCTCGGCGGTCCGGCGGGAGAACTGCGGCTGGACGAAGATGGTCGAGACATGGTTATTCCGGGCATAGTCGAGAATCTCGCCCAGTTCGCGCGCGCTGGGCTCCTTTCCCTCGACCTCAATCGCCATCTGTTTGAGTCCGAACTCTCGGGCAAAATAGCCCCACGCGGGGTGAAACACCATGATCGGATCGTTTCCGCTTCGGCGTGCAAGCATCGTTGTGATCTCCCGCTGCAGGGAGTCGATTTCAACCATGAAGAGCGAGTCGTTTGCCCGGAATTCGGCGGCATGACGGGGAAAACGGGCGCACAGCGCGGCGGTCATCGTTGTCGCCTGTACTTTGACAAGCTCCGGGGAGAGCCAGATGTGCGGATCAAGGCCTTCATGTTCATGCGTGTCCTCAACTTTACCGATGACCACCGGCTCCTCCATGGGCATTCTGGCAATGCCGCTGTCGGTGCGCACCACTTTCAACTGCGGATAGGTACCGGCGAGCCGCGAAAGCCATGCCTCCTCGAACTCTATGCCAATACCGAAATAGAGTGAGGCTTTGGAGAGCGAGGCCATCTGGAGCGGTTTGGGCTCATAGGTGTGCTCCGAAACGCCCGGCGGCACCATGACGAGAACCGAAACCAGATGACGGGCGATTTTTTCGACAAAATATTTCTGCGGCTGGATGCTGACTGCGACAATGGGGAGGCCCGTTTCCGGAGCCGATCGTCCGCAACCGGTGAACAGGGCGAAAAACAAGATGAGCAGGGGCAATAATAATTTCGAAATCATCGGCAATGATGGAAATTGTGCTATGCTGTGTCAACTTAACGCCGCATCCCCAATATACATTAGTGCAAGGACGCATTATCGAAACCGGCGCCGTCTCCGATAAAAAAACGCCCGAAAAAGTATATTTACCATCTCGGTGACGTCCTGAACCCATGATTACCTTCGATACCATCGCTAAATATTACGGCGGGAATCCCCTCTTCGAGAACGTCTCCATAGCTATTCACGATAAGGAGCGAACCGGCCTCATCGGCGTCAACGGTTCCGGGAAAACCACCCTCCTTCGCATGCTTGCGGGCGAGGAGTCGCCGGACCATGGGACCATCGGTAAACCGACGGGCTTCACCATCGGCTACCTGCCCCAGGAAGTGGAGCTGTTCGATGCGTTGACTCCCATTGCAATCGTGCTCGCCCCGTTCGCCCACCTGCTGGATTACGAAAGAAAGTTCGATGAGCTCGCCCGGATAGCCGAAAACGAAGAGGCGATGCGAAAACTCGCCGCGCTGCATCATGCGGTCGAGTTTCACGATGTCTACTCGCTCGAAGCGCGCGCCGAGGCGATTCTTGCCGGTCTGGGGGTCCCGAAAGACAAATGGAGGGGACCGTTGACCGCCCTCTCGGGCGGGTACCGGATGCGCGTGGTGCTCGGAAAACTCCTGCTCCTGTCGCCCGATTTCCTGCTCCTCGATGAGCCAACAAACCACCTCGACATGGACTCCCTGGTATGGCTCGAGAAGTTTTTATCGCGTTACAAGGGCGGTATGCTCATCGTGAGCCATGACCGCGATTTCCTGAACCGCATGACCGGTTTTACCGCCGAAATTCGTAACCGGACGATGATGATTTACAAGGGTAATTACGACGCCTATATCGCGATTCGTGACCAGACCCTCGAAACCCAGGTGAACCGCGCCCGCCGCCTCCAGGAACAGATTGCCCAGAAAGAGCGCTTCGTGGAGCGGTTCAAGGCCAAGAACACGAAGGCGACGCAGGCGGCTTCGCGGCTCAAACAGATCGAGAAGCTTAAGGAGCTCATGCCACCGATCGAAAAGGGGCCGGATACCATCGAATTTACCTTTCCGGAGACGATCCAATCCGGAGGCGTGCCGTTCAAGTTGCGCGATGTCACCATGCGTTACGGTTCGGTCGAGGTGTTCCGCGGCCTTACCATGGAAATCCGGCGCGCTGATCGCGTAGCGATCGTGGGGCCTAACGGCTCCGGTAAGTCAACGCTTCTCAAGCTCATGGCCGGTCTGCTTCCTGCCGCGGACGGCGTCTTCGAAGCCGGGTACAATACGGTAATCCGCTATTTCGGTCAACACCAGCTCGAACAGCTCGATCTCGATAAAACCCTCTATCAGACCGTGGCCGCAACCGCGGTCAAGACCGAAAAGGTTTTCATCCGCAATGTTCTGGGCGCATTTCTCTTCTCCGGCGATGATGTTGATAAAGAGGTGCGAGTACTCTCGGGAGGGGAGAAGTCGCGGCTCGTTCTTGCCACCATGATGGCCAATCCCGGCAATACGCTTTTGCTCGATGAACCCACGAACCACCTTGACATCAACTCCATCGAAACGCTGCTGCATGCGCTTGAAAAATTCCCCGGTACCATTGTCATGGTCTCGCATGACGATTATTTTGTCTCCCGTATCGCGGACCGGATCATCGAAATGCGGCCCGGTCTTATCCGCGATTTCCCCGGCAACCTTTCCGATTATCGTTCGTATATTGAAGCCGGGCTATGGGGGAGCGGCGAAAATGGCGCGGTTGCCGATTCCGCCATGCGTGACGAACAGGCTGAAAAAGAGGCGCGGATCAGAAAACGGGAGGAACGGAAAAAACTTCAGCGGGTGGTTGAAAAGTTAGAAAAAGAGATCGAGACCATGGAGGGCGAAATTGCCCGTTTGAAAGCGGATCTCAATGACGCCGCCAACGCCTCCGATCACGCGAAACTCCATGAACTGTCCCGGAGTATCGAGTCGAAAGAACTGGAACTGATGATGCTCATGGATAAATGGGAGAAAAAGCACGGCGACTTGAAGGCGCGGGACGGGGAGTGACCCCCTTCTATTGGGAAGCTCGCGAAGGGGCCAAGGTATTTTCTGAAGGGTACTGGGCCCGACCGAAAAATGTGGGGAGAACTTTAAAATAGGATTCGGGGTTCGACGGGCTCGCCGTGAACGGTGCGTTTGAGGCTTTTTCATTGGAGTACCGGTCTCCCTTAACATCTCAAAGTGCCAAAAAGATGAGTTTCCGGGGCCCCGATTCAAAAGAGTTTTTAAAATCATGGCAAAATTTCGTGGCAAAGCGTTGTTACCATGGCCGTTCGTTCGGCGATATGTGCTACCGCAGCTTATTTCCGACAGCGGGACGTGGCATATGGTGCGCCAGCAGGCGCGAAAGTATTTCAAGCCGCATGACCCTTCCGCCGATCTGCCGGTCGGGCAAATCTCCCTTCGTGTCAACGAAGTGTGCAACCTTCGTTGCTCTTCGTGCGGGCAATGGGGCGAGAATGGTCATCTGCGCAAAAAGCTCGAAAGCGGCGGCCGGTTCGAGCAACTTGACTTTGATGTAGTGAGAAAGGTCGTTGCCTCGACCGCACGCGACAAACCGTTTTATTACATCTGGGGCGGAGAGCCGACGATGTGGCGTCCCTTGCTGCCGCTCTTCGAGGAGCTGGCTGCGCATAAACTGAAAGGTTCGATCGTTTCCAACGCGCAGGACCTCGACCGGATCCTTGAGGATCTTATCCGCCTCGGCTCGCTTTCAGTCCTCTTCCTGAGCCTTGACGGCTGGGATAGCGCCTCCCAGAATCTCATGCGCTCACCGGCGCTAGGTGGCAAGTCCGACAACTTCGAGAAGACTCTCGCCGTGATGCGCAAGACCGACGAGATCAAGAAAAATCTTGGTTTGCGCTACCCGCTTGTCATTCCCATTTCAGTGATATCGAACCATAACTTCGCCCATCTCGCCGATATCCATGCCCTCGTGCTCACGACCGCACAGCTACATCCCTATTATTATGGCTGGTTCATTCCAGAAGAACGCGCGGCCCTGCATGAAAAGGTTTTCGAGGAGCGGTTCGGTTATGCGCCCAAAAATCATCGCGGCTACCTGAAGTCATGTTTCAACGAGGTCGATGCGGCGGTGACCGCGGAGCAGATCCGGCGCATCAGGGAAATGTCCGCCGGTTCCGGAGCCCTTTGCGTTCCGCAGTTCCTGCCCGATCTCGAGAGCGAAGCCGAAATCGCCCGCTATTACGGCGACCACGCCTGGCACTGCGGCTACCCGAACTGCGAGAGCATCTACTTCATTGCCGAGATATCGCCCGACGGTCGCGTGACCCCCTGCCGCGACTACCAGGACTATACTTGCGGTAATATTAACGAGCAGCCTTTTTATGAAATATGGAACGGTGAAGAATTCAAGAAATTCCGCACCGAGATGAAGAAGGGGTTGATGCCGGTATGCACGCGGTGCTGCGGACTCCAGGGATTTTGAACGTTACCGCTCAAATTTTGTTTTGACGCCGACCCTGTCGCAGTACCGGAAGATCGGACAACGGTCACAGCGCGGGTTGATGGGGAAGCAGGTGTGCTGGCCGAAGGAGACGAAGTAGGAGTTGAAGGTGGTCCAGTAGTTGACCGGAAGATGTTTGCGCAGGATCATTTCAGTTTCCAGGGGTGATTTCGACACCAGGTAGCCGAGGCGGTTGAAGATGCGGTGGACATGGACATCGACGCACACGGCAGGTTGATTGAAAGCCACCGCGACCACGAGATTGGCGGTTTTACGGCCGACGCCCGGCAAGGCAACGAGTTCCTCAACCGTTGAGGGAATAACGCCGCCGAATTCTTTTTTCAACATCGACGGCCATAACTTCAGGTTGCGAGCCTTCTCATGGTAAAATCCGACCGGGAAGATAAGCCTTTCGAGGTCGGCCGCGCTCAGCTTGTCAAAATCGTCAATCGTGCACACCACGCCGAAAAGTTTCTTTACGGCGGCGGCGGTCGTCTGGTCCTTGGTCCGTGCGCTGAGCATGGTGGCGACCAGTATCTTGAATGGGTCTTTGGTTTGCGCTTCAATGAGGTCAACGATCGGGACGCGGTTCTTTTTAAATTCCTCCCGAAGTAGAGAATAGACCTTATTGATAGAAGGGCTATAGGGTTTCATGGGGTATGGCCTGACCATCCCTTTCGTGAAATCACTCCGGCGCGATTTACCAACGGCTGTTCATCTGCTGAAAGCGCTGATCCAAGTCGGCGCGCGAGGCGGTGAGCAGGCCTGCGGTCATGCCGAACCCGATTTCAACCATGTCCTTTTCGAGAGCGGCCATTACCGCATCGACAAATTCCTCCGGTGTCACCCCGGCGCGATAGGTGCCCCGTTGCGCTCTTCCGGCCGGATTCAATTCCGTGTCGATTGCCGGAGGGATTACTTCAACGACCGTAATGCCGATTTTTGCCAGCTGATGCCTGAGCGCCATTGAAAAGGCGTGCAGTCCGGCCTTGGTCGCGCTGTAAACCGGCATTCGGGAGGAGGGAATAAAGCCGAGGCCGGAAGAGACATTGATGATCGAGGCGTTATCTTTACCGGTAATAATAGGAATAAACCGCCCGGAAAGGGCGATGGGCGCTTCGAGGTTGATCTCGATTTCGCTTTCCCCATCCCGATAGTCGGCGATGCCTTTTTTAAAGTCGATGTCGCGTTGTATCCCGGCATTGTTGATCAGAATGTTTAAGTGCGGGAATTGATTGTTTGCCCACTCGGCGAGCGATGCACGGTCCGCTTCGACGCTTACGTCGCAGGGCCTGATGTGAAGTGCCGGAAGCCGTCGCTGGGCCTCCTGCAGCCGATCCTTCCGGCGACCGCAGATGATGACTTCGCTGCCTCCCGCATTGAACGCCTTGGCCATGGCAAAGCCGATTCCCGTCGCTCCGCCGGTAATTAAAACAGTGTTGCCGGAAAGTTTCATGGCGTTCACGCTCTCTTTCAATGATTTGCTGAAGATAATTCGTCGAGTTAAGGGGCTATTTAGTTTTCAATTCCCAGAGAAAGTGATAAAAACCGGATAGTTTTCCAAAGCAAACTTCCAGGTCGGAAACGAGCGCCTCGCTGAAGAGTACATCATCAATTCCGCGATTGGCTACAAGGTAGAGCTCTTTTTTCTGATAGATGGGTTGGAGTTCCCCCGGAATCGCCGGGTTGAGCGTCCTCTTGTATGCCTGCCCTTCAATGGCCATGCCGGGGATGCTCTTTATGATGGCAAGATGTCTGCGGAAAAGGGCCGTTTGTTTTTCTATCACCAGCCGAATTTTATCCATCGTCTCGCGCGATATGGCATAGAAGCCCATGCCGAAGCGGTAGGAATCCGGAGAAATCTCGAAGTAATAAACCGGTGAATCCTGCCATGCTTCGATATGTCTCTTGAATGTCAGCCACATCGATTTTTTGTAGAGCGACTTATCATGAGAAAAGCGGGTGTCGCGGTGGATTCTCGAAACAACTCGGAGGGGATTCGTTTCGATTTCAGGGTCGATCTGCAGTAGAACGGATGAAAGAGCTGCCGCCAAGTTCCTCAATGGGTAAAGCAGATTGCGCTCGTAGAGGTTCCGATGTTCCTCGAACCATGGCTTGCTGTTATGTTGACGAATCTGATAGAGAATTTCGAGGGTTTCTTTTGAAAAAAGCGAAAACCCCGATGTTTTGGTGGTCGCCAAGAATCCGACTCCCATGGCTTGAATGTGATAGAGCCCCGCAACGAAGCGACATGACCGATCGCGCTCTCGTCGTTGTTATAAAATAGCATCTTTGGGGCCGGCAAATGAAAAGGGGAGCGCCATGAATGGGCGAAGGCGTGGCGTGCAGGAGGAATGCGGGATGAGAGAGGGGGTTCCCACGGATGAACCCCCGGAAGATGGAGCAATGCCTGCAATCGGCCTATTTTGGCGCCCTCCCGCGTTCCTTTCGCCGTCGGGCCTTTTCCCGTCGATTCTCCCATGCGAAGTAGAAGGTGGGGGTTACGATGAGCACAAGCAGCGTATTGAAAAGCAGGCCCCAGAAGATGGCCCACGCCATCGGTGCCCACCACTGGGTCGTTTCGGAGCGCGTGACGAACCCGAAATGAAGGAAATCGATGCCGACGCCGGTTGCGATCGGGAGAAGACCTATCATGGCGGTAATAGCGGTCAAGAGTACCGGGCGCAATCGCGTCGCTCCACCTTCTATAACCGCATCCTCGATCGAACGGCCGCTTTTTCGCAGCCGGTTCATGAAATCGATGAGCACGATGCTGTTCTTCGCAACGACGCCGGCGAGCGCGATGATGCCCACGCCGCTCATGAGTACAGAAAAGGTGACATTATTGAGCCCCGCGGCGCCGCCCGTCAGCATATTTACAAAAGCGCTGAACTTATTCGTAATGAGCAACCCCCAGAATACGCCGCCGACCGACAGGATGATGCCGATGAGGATAAGAAACGGCTGGAACAGCGAGTTGAACTGGAATACCATGATGAGGAAGACAAGGGCGATGGCAATGAAGAACGCTTTGACAAGAAAGGTCTGGGATTCCGCCTGCATGCGGTTTCCGCTTCCCGGACCTATGGAATATCCGATGGGAAGATTGATTTTGTTCACCCCGGCCATTGCGAGGGTTTTCGGTCCTCGCTCGTCTTTCTGGCCCGGCGAGAGCTCAGCGGTCACCTGTATGGTCCGTTTGCCGTCGACATGCTTGATAGAGGCGATATTGGCGCCCTGGCTGATCACGGCAACGCTCGATAACGGCGCTTTCTTCTCGTCCTTGGATATCATGATTTCACTGAGGCCGTTGAGATTTTCGCGCGCGGCAGGGTTGAGTCGGACCATGATTTTATATTCATCCTTTTCTACGCGGTACTTGCCGGCCTCATATCCGTAAATCGCACCGCGGACCGCCGAGGCGACATCGGAGGTCGAAAAGCCGAAGCGCTTCGCCTGCTCGCGGTCCACGTCAATCCGGATCTCGGGGCGGGCCGGATCGTAATCGTCGGTGACGTTGGTCAGACCTGGAACGGTGCGGAGCATGGCTTTCAACGAATCCGCGATCACGCTTAACTGCGCGTAGTCGTCGCCGCTGACCTCAAGCTCCACCGGCTTGCCGGTGGGAGGGCCATTTTCCTGCTTGAGAACCTGGAGTTTCCAGCCGGGCACCAAGGATGGCAACGTGTCCTCAAGCCATGCCATCGTTTTGTAGGCCGACACCTTGCGTTCTTCGTAATCCTTGAAGACTATATCGAGGTAGCCCTTGTTACTTTCCGCTTCGCTGCTCGATATTCGCGACGACTTGCCTGAACCGACGATGGCGGCGACGGATTGGACCGACGCGATCCGGTCAGGCATCGCGAGGGCAACCCGTTCCGGAACCTGGAGCGTGGCATCGGTGATGGCGATGTCCTGGGAGAGCGGACCCTCTATCTGCACGGAAACGACATCCGGCTCGCTGATCGGGAAGAATACCACGCCGGGGCCGAATTTACCATAGGCGATGATGCCCGCAATGACGAAGAGGGCGCAGGCGCTTGCAAGGATCAACGGGTGATGGAGCACCGTGCGCAACGTCGAGCGGTAGAAGTCCTTGAACTGCTCGAACCGGCCCTTTGATGCGCCTCCGGTTGCAGGAGCATCCTTGACGGTCATGGTCAGCGAGGCGAAGACCGGGTTGAAGATAAAGGCGACGAAGAGCGAGCCCGAGAGGGTGATGCCGACGGTAATGGGGAGATACCTCATGAAATCTCCCATGATTCCAGGCATCCAGAGCACCGGTGCGAATGCGGCCACGGTGGTCAGAGTCGCGGTCAGCACCGGGACCATGACCTCCCGCGTGCCGTCCAACGCCGCCTGAAAACGGCTTTTTCCCATTTGCAAATGTCGGAAAATATTTTCGACCACCACGATGCCGTCGTCGACCAGCATGCCGAGCGCCATGACGAGCGAGAATAACACGACCATGTTGAGAGTCACGCCCATATAGTTCAGGATGATGAACCCCATGGCCATGGAGAAAGGAATCGCCGTAGAGATAAACATCGAATTGCGTACGCCCAGAAAGAAGCTCAGCACCAGGAGTACGAGCAGGATGCCCATGAGCAGATGGTTCTGCAGTTCATCCACCATCTGGCGGATATTTTTTGACATATCGTAAGTAATTTCGTAGTGCGTACCCGCAGGCCATCGGATTTGCTCCTGCGCAAGGATTTTTTTAGCCTCATCGACGATCCGTACGATGTCCTCGCCCGTTCTTTTGGCGATGGTCAGAGTAAGCGACGGTTTGCCGTTGATGCGCGAAATCGATTGCCGGTCGCGCACATAAGTAAATGAGACCTTTGCCACGTCCCGCACGCGGATTATTTTACCGTTGAGCGACCGCACGACAATGTCGTTGAACTGATCGGGATCCGTCAGCTCTCCGGTCACCTTTATCGAAAAACGGAACCCCGAGGCGATCAGCGTGCCGCCCGGTATATTCGTATGCTGCGCCGAAATCGCCTTGGAAATATCCGACAGGGTCAGGCCATACTGATAGAGGAGCGCCGGGTCCGCATCGATGGCGATCTCCTTGTCCTGCTTGCCCTGGATCTTGACCTCAAGGACCCCTGATATTTTTTCCATGCGGTCTTTCAGATTGTCCGCCAACGCGTCGAGACGCCCGATGTCGTAATCGGCGGAAAGGGCTATATTAACAATAGGAATTGCTGAGAAATTAAGCTCCTGCGTGATGGGTGCGTCGGCATCGACGGGCAGGTCAGGCTTGGCCTGGTCGACCTTGTCCTTGACACGCCGCAAGGCGTCCTCGACTTTGACGGAAGGATCGAATTCCAAAAAGATGTTGGAGAATCCTTCGTCGCTGGAACTGGTCATCTGCTTGACCCCATCGATCCCGTCGAGTTTGTCCTCGATCTTCTCCGTGATGAGGTTTTCGACTTCTGGAGGGTTGGCGCCGCGATAGACGGTAGTCACGAAGATATACGGGATTTTTATTTCCGGGAACGACTCCCGGCGCATGCCGGTGAAACTGACGAGCCCGCTGATAAAAAGAATCACCGCCAGGACGATCACCGATACCGGATTTTTCAGTGCGAACTTTGTCATTGAAAATTCTCCCCGGCCGGGTCATGGACCCGGCCACTCTCATTAATAGCGTACCCTAATAGCGTACCCTGGTTCCATCGCTGACCTGGAAGGCCCCGGTAACGATGAGAGTGTCGCCCTGTGATAACCCCCCGGCGATCATGGTGCTGTCTCCCGAGGTTGCGCCGACTCGAATTATGCGCTGCCGTGCGATACCGTTTTCCACGACCATCGCCGCTATGCCGTTCTGCAACCGCACGAGCGCGGTAGAGGGGATGACGATAGCCTTATCATAGCGATGACGGAGAATACTGGCGCGGCCCACCATGCCTGGACGCAGACTTCCGTCCCGGTTCGGCACCACGATACGTGCGGCAACCGTCCGTGACTGGGAGTCAACGGCCAAATCGAGGCTCGCAAGCCTTCCCGCATGCACCTTTTCCGGATGCTGCAACAAACAAAACTCCGTTTTCATGCCCGGCGCATAACTGAATGCCTCGGCTTCAGGAATGGCAATGATCGCCTGCAGCTGATCGATGCGCGAAACCCGGATGGTGGGCGTTCCGGGTACGACGGTCTGAAACCTTTCGATATTGCGACTGGTAATGATGCCGTCAAACGGCGCTCGGCACTCCGCATCGTCCAGCATCCTCCGTGCAGCGGCCAGCGCCACCCGCGCATTCTGATAGGCCAGATTCGCGGCATCAAGGGCGTCAGGGCCTACCCATCCTTTTTCAACATTCACCTTGGCACGTTCGAGGTCGCCGTTTGTCACGTCCACCTGGGCCTTTGCCGCCTCGAAGGCCGCTTCGTATCGCTCACCGTCGATCCCGCACAGGGTGTCGCCGGTCCTGCATCGAGTCCCCACCTCCTTGAGCCAGTTGACGCGACCGCCCTGAGCCGGCGCCGTGAGCGTGGCGTCCTCTATGCCGCGCAATTCCGCCGAATAGCTGCCCCAGTCCTCAAACGGCTGTTCATGGACTTCCGCTACAACCACCGTTATTCCTGCGGAATCGGCGGTCGCGCTTGCGCTCCTGGCTGCGGGTTGTCCTTTCCCCCGGCACCCCCCGGTTACGGCACAGAGCGCTGCACAGGTCGCGAAAGCGGCTACTGCAAACACTACTCTTTTCCCCGGCACCTTCATGGTTCCTCCTGATGTATGGTAACGATATCTCTTCCCATTGCAATGAGCAGCGCGGCGCGGCTGCGTAACCGGCGGTACTGTGCATTTGTCAGTCCAAGCTCGGCCTGTTGCAGCGTTTCGTCGGCCAGAAGAAGGTCGGCGAACTTTCCGCTGCCCTGCCTGAAATCGCTATTTGTCAGATCGTAACTTTCCTGCGCCGATTTAAAGGATTCCTCCGATGCGGCGTAATTGCTGTCGGCCGCGCTGCACTCCGCCATCGCGGACCGGATCTCTATTTCTATGGCTTTTGATACCTGGTTATAAAGAATGTCGAATTTCTCCGCGTCGGAAAGATACTGCGCCGCCTTGGAGCTGTTAAAGAACCCGTCGAAGAGCGTCCACTGGGCGCCGATGCCAACCGTCCAGCTGCCTGTCCAGGGAATATTGATAAGCGTTGAGTTCGTTGCAAACTTGGAGTAGCCGATCGATCCCAGGGCGGCAATGGAGGGCAGATAGTTGGCTCGGTAAATTTTCGCCCCGTTTTTATTCGCTTCGGAGATAAACCTGAGGGCTTTGAGGTCCTTTCGATCCGCAAGCGCGGTCTCGATTGCTTCATCGACGGGCGGAAGGGGAGTGCCGATAAGCGCGGCGGGGATCGTCGCCGTGTCCAAAGGAGTGGCATCGGTAAGGCTCCTGCCCATGAACGAATTCAGGTTCATTCGCGCCGAGTAGGCATTCTGTCCGGCAATGATGGCCGTTGCGTTCTGCTGGGCGACATCGGCTTTTACCGCAAGAATCTGCTGCCTGCTGCCGGACCCGAGCTGATAATTTCTCTCCTGGAAGGCATTGACCTCTTTTTTCCGGGCAACCGCATGCTCGGCGATTGCCTGCATTTTTTGCACCACGACGGCATTGGAAAAGGCATCGAAGGCCGCAAGCTGCAGGGTCTGGACCTCTCTTTTGTAATTATTGCGCGTCGACGCGTCGTACTCATGGGCGATCTTTACCGCCGTTCCTATTTTACCGAATGTATAAATCGGCTGCGTCACATTCAGGCTGGCGTTGTAGATCGTGGAGGTCAGCGGTTGGGAGAATTCCGAACCAAGATTATTCAGAATGTTGTACAGTTCGGCTACCGAGTCGGAAAGGGTCCAGGGGGCGGCGCCTGTTACCAGCGCCTGACGCTTAATCTGTTGTGCGCTTGCGTTATCGATCGAACCGACATCGGTCTGACTGCTCGAACTCGAACTCGATCCGGAACCCATGCTGCCGAAGAGGGAACCACGGCTCTCTGCGGCGGTCGCGGTGGCAGAAACGATTGGAAGGGCGTGCGACCATCCCTGCCGGACAGTTTCTTCGGATTTTTTAACCGTTTGCCGCATCATCTTCGCAGAGTCGCTGTTGGCGCATACCTCCCGTATCGCCTGCTCTATGGTTATCCCCTGTGAATAGGCGGAGGTTGAGAAACAAAGCAAAAGTCCAGACCAGACAATAGACCGCTTGAGCATATACATAGTATTCCTCATGTTTTTTCCATTACGTCGGTGGTTGCTTCAGCCCTGGTACAGCCGAGGCCATTTGTCATGAAGGTAAGAAGTTGATGTATTTCCTGTGTGGCGTTGCCCTTTTTGCCGGTAAGCTTCCATTGAAAAAGGATACCCCGCACAAGAGCGCTGAGGTAGTTGGCCAATTGAACGTCCTCTACAGGGCTGGTGATCTCGCCGCGTTTACGGGCCGCGTTAATGAGAACAATTTGCAGGTCTATAAGGCGGTGAAATTTCTTCGGCAACTCTTCAAGGAGCTGCCGATGCGATTCCGAAATTTTTTCCCGGTTTAAATTGCAGGCTAACTGAAAATTTGCCACCGAAAGCAGCAAAGCAAAATTCTCGCCAAAAAAACTAAAGGTAGTTTCCAGCATTATTTCAAGATTTTTTATGAAGCTGAGTCCTGGATTAATGACATTGGCAAGTTGATCGCAGAGTTTTTCGAGGTCATGGATGGCCAGGCTGAGGAAGATTTCTTCTTTATCCACATAGTAAGAATAGAGGGCAGCCTTGGAAAAGCCCGCCGCAAGTGCAATATCTTCGAGCCGCGCCTCGGAAAAACTACTGTTTGCGAACACCTTGCGTGCTGCATTCAGAATCAAATCTGCTTTGGCATCCCGTATGATTTGCTCCCGTATGACTTTTGGGTCCATATTGTCCCCTCTATGTTAAAATGATGACTTTAAGGTTAAAATAATTAATGTATCATCATAATACCAACATTATGTCAGAACATGCATCGAAAGAGTTTATACCGGCTCTCCGAACAAAGACAGTCAAAAAAACTGGTGTAATTATTGCCTAAGAAGGTGATGTCAGCAAACCGAACAATTTATTTTCTTCTATGTCACTGGCGCAAGGTATGACTTGAAAAAAAGGAGTGAAAATAGGGCATTGACCTCACTATCGGCGATAAATATTTTTTTAGCAGTCGGCGACTTGGTTGGGGGGATCGATGAAACTGAAAAAGTACGTACATGTTTTTTCCGGAGTTGCCCTTATATTTTCTGCCCTTTGTCAGCCCCATAAGCCCGTAATGTCCCCCGTTTCCCCGCATCCCGGAATGAAGGAAATTATTGCATCGGGGAAGACCTTTACTCAAGGATGGAACGACTCGCTTGCATCGCTTGACGAAAGACCGGGGATGCAAAGCTCATTTACCTATAATTATTGGCTCGATTCAACCGAGGTCACTCAAAAGCGCTATTACGATATCACCGGAAAGAAACCGGTTCCCGATAGTTCTCCCTTTGGCGTCGGCGATGAATACCCGGTTTATAATGTCAGTTGGTATGATGCGGTATTGTTTTGCAATGCTCGAAGCAAATCGGAACATCTGGATACCGTTTATAGCTATTCAGGGGTAAGCACCCAGGCGAATGGAAGCGTTTTTAACCTTGCCGGAGTGCAATATGTTCTGGCGCGGGACGGCTATCGCCTGCCCACTGAATCGGAATGGGAATTTGCCGGCCGGGGCGGCACCTCCTTGTTGCCTTTTAGTACGATAATCGACACCCTGTTGGCGCTGACTTCAGCATGGTATTCCGGGAATTCTTCCGGAAAAACGCATCAGGTAGCCATGCTGCAACCGAACGAGTTGGGGCTTTATGATTTGGCGGGAAATGTTATGGAGTGGACGAATGACTGGAAAGGTTTTTATACCGGAACCAAAATAAGCAACTCGATCGGCGCGCAGGATCCCGATGACGAATTTGAAAAAGTAATGAAGGGGGGGGCATTCGACTACGCCTACGCCTATCTCAGACCCTCAATGAGGTCTGCTTCCTATCCGACAACTCTTTCGACCGCAGTTGAATATGTGGGCTTTCGTTGTGCACGAGGTCCGATTCCTTCCGAAATGTATTTAAATGCCGACACTGCTCTTGTTGCTACAAATCCGACGAATCTTCTTGCAATCGATCCGGTTGCCACGTTCAATTCACTTGCCGCTAAGATAGTATTTGTCAATGTAACCGGATCCACTCGAACCATATGCTATGTCGATTTTTCAAGCAGCCATCCCTTCGTGCAGGAAGTCGCCTGCCCGGAAAATATATACAGTCCGGTTATTTCCCCGGACGGAAGGTTCGTTGCCTATTGTACCATCGGGGTGGGAATGAGCGGCCCTTCAAAAATAATGATTCGCTCGCTCGATTCATTGCGCAATAATCCAGTTGCCCTCCCCTGCGATAGCGGCTTCATTCCCCGATGGTGGATCGATCCGGGGACCTCGGACACTATGCTGCTCTATACAAATTCGGCAATTCCGAATAGCCAGCCGCAGTGGAATACTACCGTAACCTGCGCGCAGACCATTCAGAATGGAAAGCCGGTCGGCGCTCCCGTCACCCTCATTCAAAACGGCGGATTTCACGATGGGAGGTCTCCGGACGGCCGCTATTTATTTACGGGATATACTGAATTGCTCATGTATGATTTTCATACCGGACTGACCAGTCAGTTGTTTGTTTACCCCCATAATGGAAAGGATGCCGGCGGATCAAACCAGGTATGCAATGTTTCCGTAACATCTGATACTACGTCGAATGGGCAATGCATGTTTCTTGATTTCGGATCTTCGGGCACCAGCACTATTACCGGCACTACGTATGGCATTCATCAAATACTTTTTATCGCGGATAGCAGCGATTCGATACGATCGTGGTACCCGTGCCCTTCAGGTGAAAGCGGATGGGATTTTCCGCAATGGTCGAACGAATGCCGTTATGCAATCGCGTCCGCACGTAATGCTTCGGAAAATGCCAATTCAATTTATCTTATAGATCTTCAACAGAAGTCCTATTCGCCCATAGTAACCGGAACCGAACTGGAGCAGCCGAGCGTATGGATCGCGTCGAACGGAGGGATATCCGCGGGAGTATTAGACAGCCTCGGATCATACGACGACCCCTCAGTTCAAGGGAACCAGACGGGATTCGCATCACGAATTCATTATTTCTGGGAGGTCTATGATTCGATTCGAATTGCTTTTGTGGGTAGTTCCCACTCAGCCTATGCCATCGATCCTCCTTCATTTCAACATCACGGCGTATTCAATCTTGGGTATTTTCAATGCGACCCTGCTGGAGCCCGATCGATGATTAACCATTATATTCTCGTGCATTGTTCTAACGTTAAATTAATAGGGATGGATTTGATAATGGGCTTCTATAACCTTCCGAATCAGATGAGCTTCAATTTTCAACCAGGGGTAGGTACCAGCAAAGGGTATGTTTATGACAGCATGCATGGTTTCTGGAGCAGCGGATTTAACAGCCTTATTCAAACGACGTTGATAAATCATCCATTTACCCCTGTTCCGTATATGGATTCCCTCAACGAGGAAGTACCGCAGCCGAGTACCGGCTGGGGAGGGCCTGACCCGAGCATGTATGGCGCCGGCGGATGGGATACGTCTCTTGCGGAATACAAGCAAAATTTGGCGGATCTGGACTCGCTGATTGTCGAGCTGAATGAGCGGGGAATTTATTTCCTCTTGTTTATCACTCCCGAAAACCCGGCATTTGCCGTTAACGGCTTTGCCGGACGATACGGTCCGAGCCTCAGTGTCGGCGAAGTGATTGCCTCGCAGATTCAGCAATTACAGGCAGTTTATCCGAATTTTCATTTTTATGATGCTGATCGTTTCGGTCAACATGATTATGCGGATTCGGAGGCCCTTAATCCGGATCATCTCAACCATCTCGGCGGGCAGAAATTATCTCGCCGCTTAGACAGCGTAATCAGCACTTTTATGCCGAATTAGCACTTTCCGTTCCGTATTAAATAGAAAAGAAGAGGGGGTATGGTGATAACTACTCTTCCGAAGCCGTTCTTGCCGCAAACATATACTACACCTCGTTGGCGTGTAGTTCTTTCTTGAATTCCGGCACGCAAGTATTCTGTTTTATGTGCAGGAATTCGATATTAGCCATCGCGGAGAAGTTTTCGAGATGCACTGCGGTAATTGTCCCGCTGTAACCGCTATGGCGGGTTCCGCATGATCTGCGAGACTTGTGAAAATGTAAGTGAACTATCGAAAAATCGGAATGCTCTTTACATAGGAATTCGATCCCGCCTGCAATCGTACCGTATAACAACCGGCTGCTAAATTTCGAGTATTCCATGGTATGCAGTGGCTACCCCGACTGAGATTTTTATTAACAAGAGAGGCTATTTCATGGCCAAGGAGATTATAAACGATAACGCTTACCATATCCGAATGAGGGAGAGAAAATTCAATCTTTGCGTTAGAGTTCGTAAGGTTCGGAGAGAGTACTTTAAAATTTGATTGATCTAACGTCACTCCTTGAGGTTCGGGATGAAGAACCCCCATTTCTGAAATCTGCCTGCTCCATACCCCGTCGAAAAAAGTCCCGGCAAAGAGAGTGCCGCCGCTCACCGCAAGAGATTGGATATCGGTATTAGTGAGGCCGGAATTGACCGCAGTCCAGTTTGCACCGTCATTAGTGGAAAGGAATACACCGTTGCCCCACGTCCCGGCAAAGATACTCCCACCGTTCGCCGCAAGAGCTTCAACAGACGGCGTAAAACCTTGAATAGTGAGGCCGGAATTGACGGCAGTCCAACTTGTTCCGTTATTGGCGGAACGAATAACACCACCGCTCCAAAGCCCGGCAAAGATAGTATTGCCACTCACCGCAATAGAGGAGACCATACTATCCGTAAGGCCGGAATTGACCGCAGTCCAGCTTGTACCGTTATTGGTGGATAAAAAAACGCCGCCATCGGTCCCGGCAAAAACAGTATTGCCGCTCACCGCAAGAGATTGGACATCAGTATTGGTGAGGCCGGAATCAACCGCAGTCCAGTTTATTCCGTTGTTGGTGGAAAGAAAAATACCGCCGCCATCGGTCCCGGCAAAAACTGTATTGCCGCTCACTGCAAGACAGTTGACCCAAGTATTGGTGAGGCCGGAATCGACCGCAGTCCAGTTTATTCCGTTGTTGGTGGAAAGAAAAATACCGCCGCCATCAGTTCCGGCAAAAACAGTGTTGCCGCTCACCGCAAGAGAGGAAACCATACTATCCGTGAGGCCGGAATCGACCGCAGTCCAGTTTATTCCGTTATTTGTAGAAAGAAAAACTCCGTTACCATCAGTCCCGGCAAAAACAGTGCCGCCGCTCGCCGCAAGAGACAAGACCTCAGTATTTGCTATGCCGGAATCGACCGCAGTCCAGCTTACACCGTTATTGACGGATAAAAAAACGCCGCCATCAGTTCCGGCAAAAACAGTGCCGCCGCTCACCGCAAGAGATTGGACATCAGTATTGGTGAGGCCGGAATCGACCGCAGTCCAGCTTACACCGTTATTGACGGATAAAAAAACGCCGCCATCAGTTCCGGCAAAAACAGTGCCGCCGCTCACC